>PWHG01000006.1 GCA_003554785.1 Candidatus Falkowiibacteriota bacterium | reverse complement strand
CTAAATTTACCTCTATCAAAAGGAGCAATTATTCCAATTTTTTTTAATTCTTTCGATGCTAATTCTAACTTATTTTTTATATTTTGATTTTTAAGTTTGTTATATGCATGACTTATATGAAAATTTAATCTTAAAAGATATAATAAATCAAAACTTGATTAATATAATTACAAAAATATATATTTTATATAATACTATAAACATTAAATATTTAGTTCTTCTTTTTTAACTTTTCTATACATTCTAAATAATCCATAAAATAAAACAATAATATAAAAAAATGGATATGAGTAAATCGGTAAAGCAATAAGCGCAAAACCAGCAAACATTCCAGCGTCGAGTAAAAATGCAAAAACAAAAATAAAACTAAATATTACAGAAATGACTACACTGCCAAAAATTGGCCAAATAAAAAGAGATAGAACAACATTTCTTTCTTTTTCCTTAGAAATCTTATCATTAACATTGATTTTTAATTTCTTGTTTTTTTTCGTTGAAATAAACAGTAAAATTAAAAATATTAAAAAATTTAAATTTAAAAAGGCAATTTGACTAACTGAAATAAAATTTTCATTTAATATTACAATAATATTTAATAATAATATTGAAATTAAAGAAGCAATAAAATAAAGATTTATTTTTAATTTAATAGCAAACCAAATACTAATAATAATTAATAAAGGGCTAAAGATGAGAATAGTATAATCAATAATTAAATTAAATTGTACAAAAAGAAATAGAAAAAATAGAATAATTATAAATGAAGTAATATAATATGAAAGGTTTTTTTTGTTATTTTCTTGTTCTTTTGTTTTACTAAAAATTATAGGTAAAAAACTACAAAAAACTAATGGTACAACCATCCAAAACGTAAGAAAAATTAATAAGTAAAAAGAGTTAATACTTGGATTTTCGCTTAATACAAATGAAACTAAACCTAAACTAATAAACGTGAAAATGGGTAAAATTAATAAATATAAAAAGGTTTATTAAATAATTTCATAGTTTTTTTAGTTAATTTATAACATTTAATATTATTCCATTAAGAAATAATAGGAGTTATCTTTATTAAAATATTTTTTCTTTAATTTATTTATTTCGCTAAAACCTATAGCTTCTAAATGTTTCACTTCATCTTCAAGGGTAATTAGATTTCTTTGATTGTTTAATAAATATAAAGATAATGAAGAAAGTTCATCAACATTATCTTCTTTTAACAAAAATTGATACTTAAGATATTTTTTAATTTTATCAAAATATGAAGATGACATTTTATAGTTAGCAAGAAAATTATTAAATTTTTTAATAATTAAATTAACGTTCTTTTTTTGACAACTTGTTATTACTCTATACTCACCAGTCTTTAGATAATTGTGATAATAGAAACTAATATCATATAATAGGCCACTATTTTCAAACTCTTGCCTTATTTCATTTTTTAATATTTCCGCTAATAAGACAAAATCTAAATAATTTTTATGATTAATACCTGCAGTGGGAAAAACAAAAGCTAGATGCGATTTATTTAAATTAATATTATTTTTTAATTTAATTAACTTTTTAGTGTTTTTAGGATAATTAATTTTAAAATCAGCTAGATTATTTTCCTCATTACTAAAATATTTAGAATTATTTTTTAATAAACTATTTATTTTTCTCATTGTTTGATCTATATTTACATCTCCAACTAATGTTAAAATCATATTTTTTTCTTGATAATAACTTCTATACCATTTTTTCAGCTGATCTAATTTAATTTTTTCCAGACTTTCTGTACTACCCCCAATGTTTAATGATAAATTAGTATTTTTATATAAAAAAGAATCGATATATTGATTGAATAAATCCTCTGGATATTGTTGAAGTTCTAGAAGTTCTTCTTTAACAATATCTTTAACTAATTTAAGGTTTTTTTGACTAAATTTAGGTTGATCTATAACTGAAAAAAGAGATGAAAGAGATGGATTTAATAAATCTTTATGAGTAGTCATTTCATAAAGTGTAAAATCTTTTTGACTAAAGGGATAAATATTTAAAGCTGAAGGATCTTTTTTAAAGTCCTTAGTTTTTAAAAATAATAAATGTTCGAGTAAATGAGAGATGCCATTGTTATTTAAACCTTCGTAAGCAGAACCAGTTTTAACATATAATGTTACATCCAGTGATGATAATTTTTTTGTTTTAACAACAAATAAGCTTAAATTATTTTTTAAATTTTTAAAATAATACTTTAACATAATTAAAAATTAATCTTTCTATAAAAATTATACAATAATTATAGTAAAAAAGCGAGATATATTTAAATATCTCGCTTGATAAAGTTTTGCGACATTAGTTCTTCTTGCCGCCTCCTGATGTTCCGGATTTTTGTCCAGGCTTGGTTGTCGATAATCCACCTCCCTTAGAAGGTCTCTTTCCTCCCCAGCCACCATGTTTTGACGGACCACGTGTAGGAGTGTTTTTCTTAGACATCGGTTTACACCTCCTTTCAAATTTAAATGAGCAAATAAACTAATAATTAATTCTATTTTAAGTAAGGTTAGCTTAAAAATAAAACTAATTATTTTTTCAAAACCACTAATTTTTTTTCTATATCTAAACTACTAAACTTGAACTTTTTATAGATATAATTAAATGTTTCTTTTTGGTAAATAAAAACATGAGTGGGGTCTTGACGATAATACCAATCTTTAAAATCAATATTTTTTTTGTAAATATGAGTCATTATGTAAAGAGTGCCGCCAGGTTTTAATAACTCTTTTAAAAGCTTAAACTCCTCCTTGGGATTTTTGAAATGCTCAACTACCTCACAGCAAGCAATATAGTCATATTGTTTCCTCAATAACTCCTTATTATCAGCAAAAAAAGGATCATATTGGACTATATTATAGTTATTTTCCTTTAAAACTTCGGATATAACTGGTCCAGTTCCTGATCCAAAATCAAGACCTATGCTATCTTTACTTTGTTCTTTTAAAACTGCATTGGCTATTGGAGAGGTAAATCTGCGATATCTGGAGTCATTTACATTATTGTCGTGCGATAAATATCTTTCTTTTTCCAGTTCAAAGGACACATATTTTTTCTTATCTAAAAAAATACTTTTACACTTTAGGCAATTATAATAATAATCATTTTTAATTTTTCTAGCTAAAAAGCTACAAAGCGGACATAGTTTGTAATTAAACATTTATTCTATTATTTTATAAGCCTTCAAAATTGAATCACAAATAAAGTTCTCTAACAAATTAAATTCCTGCTTAATTTGAGATTTTTGTAAATACTTATAATAAAAACTTTTATTTTCCTGGCTAATAATAGCTGGGGCAAAATTATCTCTAAGAAGCATAGCTACCATCATTATACGTCCAATTCGACCATTTCCATCAGAAAAAGGATGAATCTGCTCAAACTTGCTATGTATCTTAGTTATATGAACTATAGGATCATCACACTTTTTATTTATATCCTTAAATAAATCCTTCATCAAATCAGGAATTTTTAAGTAATTAGCAGTCGGCACATTTGAACCAAGTATGCGAACCCCATGAGACCTATACATACCGGTATCATCATAAATACCATTCATTAAAATACTATGAAACTTTAGTATTAATAACTCATCTATCTTTAAATTACTAGTTATTATTTTAAATAAATATCTTAAAACAGCCTGATGATTTTTAGCTTCTAAATGTTCAATTAAACTTCTATTTTTTATATTTTCATTGCGAAATAAAATTGCTTCTGTATCTTCTTGGGTCAAAGTACTACCTTCTATACTATTTGAGTTATAAGTTAATTGAAGAATAAATTCTTTTAATAAATCATCTCTATTAATTATTTTATTTATTATATTTTTATTATCTCTTCTTTTTTTGTACAATAAACTTTTCTTGGCTATTAATTCACTTTCAGGTATCACGTTTTCACCGGTATATTTTCTATACAGCTCATCAATTTTATCTTGTTTTTTCTTGTGCGGAATAGACTTATCGTTTATCCAACTATTAACAGTAACAAAAGAAACTTCCAGTTCTTTTGCTAAAGATTCTTGAGTTAATCCTGATAGTTTTTTAATTAGTTTTAATTTTTCATTTATTTTCATACAAGTTAATTATATAAAACTTTATAAAGTTTGTCAATATTATTATATAATATAAAGTTTCAAAGTGAAGAATGATAATGTCAACAAATTAAGTTTTCCTGCTTTAATTTATCAACATATATAATATTTAATAATATCTACTGCTAATTTTTGTTTAATTTATAGTTCATCATTTTTAAAATATTTTTATTTGAAATTATTTCTTAATCGTTATACTAAAATTATCTAATAAAAAAAGAGGCCGTTTATTTCTTGACCTCATTGTTTAATAATTAAATCATAAAAGAAAACCATTACCTCCCTTAGCATGAAAAAAATTTTATTCCTTGTCCACCATTGTGATGATTTTGGATCATATGGACATAAAATAGTATCAGCTATCTCAAACTCAAGTCCTTGATGTTTAAGGTTTTTCCTAACTCTTTTTTAATGGTCAGGATGAGCAAAAACTAATACTTTTTTGTAACCATGATCAGCACAATATTTAACGCATTGTCTAATCACTTCCCTTGTGTCTAAATATTTTCCAAAAATTCTATGTTGACTAATAACTTTATCAACGTTAATGTTTTTTGGTAAATAGTCTGCACAATCTTTTTGGATTATAAGTGGCAAAGGCTTGTTTTTATAAAATTCTAAAATTTTATCTATTAGAAATTCATTGCTTAATCCAAGCCCATTATCTCTTTTTCCAAAAGATTAGCAAAAAATAGCATTGACTGCAAAATCTTCTTTTTTTATCACTATTTTTCTTTTTTAGTTAAACAATAATTTTTATGAACAACAAAAAAATATAGCGTAATTGCTATATTTTTGTCAAATGCACGGGATGAGGGAATCGAACCCCCGTCTCAACTTTTGGAGAGTCGCATGTTACCACTACACCAATCCCGCAAATATTAAGATAATTTTCCCAAACGATTAATTATTATAAAAATCTCTTTTAGTATTCTACTATCTCCATAGCGAATTGACAAGCATCCCTTATAATCTTTCTTCTTATTTTTTCCAGTATGAGCTTTATTATATACAGAAAGCTGATTTTTGGGAATAGAGCAAACCTTTGACCAGAAGCTAATCATTTCCTTTTGATTATGGTATTCATGAAGATGTAATCTGACTCTTAATTTACTCTCTTGAATAAAAAAACATTTTCTTAATAAAAAAAGATACACTCTTATCATCTCTTGATCGGAATTTATAAAATCAACCATATATCCGGTTTTAGCTCCTTCTCCCCAATACAATAAAGCTAAAAATATCTTGTATTCATCTTGACCGTAAGCTTTGTTTTTTAAGACTGGGCAAGCTTTATTAATCTCCTCCCAAAGTTTAATTCGTTTTCGCTGATTAGTTTTTCGAGCTCGCTGGCGCCCAAGCTCCCCCAGCTCCCTTATTCTCTTTTGAGCCAATTGGCTTAAGGGCTCTTGGCTGGTCCACAAGGAAGCGGTACTTTTGGATATTCTTAAAATCAAGCTGATTTCCCTGAAGGAATGACCTTGTTTTCTTAAAAGTAAAGCTTTTGGTTTAAGAAACTTTTTCATTCCTTAATTATATCAAAAGTCAGCTGAAGAAAACTTAAATAAACAATAGAGAGTTGTCTTTATAACAACCCTTTATTTCTAACTAAATGTTTTTTAGTAGGTTTCTACAAATACTTCAAAATGAGCTTGAGGGTGAAGACAGGATGGACAAATCTCTGGTGCCTCTTCACTGCTTTCATGAATATAGCCACAGTTATTGCATTTCCAACGTTTTGGCTCGGATTTTTTGAAAACTTCTTCTTTTTCTATATTTTCCAATAATTTCTTATAACGTTCAGCATGAGCTGATTCTGCAGTAGCGACGTGTCTAAAAAGTTCAGCAATGTCAGCGTGACCTTCTTCGTCTGCCTCGCTAGCCATTCTTTGATACATATCAGTATATTCATATACCTCTCCTTTAATCGCTTCCTCTAAGTCTTTTTTAGTATCGCCACTGACAATTCCTAGTTGTTTGGCCCACATCTTGGCATGCTCTTTTTCATTAAGAGCAGTTTCTTCAAAAACTTTAGACATTTGAACATAGCCATTTTTTCTGGCAGTTTTAGCCCAATAGTCATATTTAGTGCGAGCCATTGATTCACCAGCAAATGCTTCTTCTAAGTTTTTTTTAGTTTTTTCTCCTAACATAATTTTAATTATTAATTATTTTTTAATTTCTTTTTTATTTTTTTTATCTCCTTCTTCTTTACTTTCTCTTTTTTATCAAAATAATCATCACAATCTGAAACATCTAAGTCACCACAATATTCGAGTTCATAAATATGGAATATTGTAACAATTATGGCAATAATTAATGGTCCCAAAACTACGCCCCAGAAACCAAATATCATAATACCCCCAAAGATTGAAAGAATTATGAAAATTGGATTAACTTGCGCTTTACCTTTTATCATTAATGCCCGTATTAAATGATCAGTGTTGCCAATAACTATAATTCCCCAAGCAAGTATAAATACACCTTCCCAAATTTGACCAGATAGTAGGTAATATAAGCCCATAGGGATATAAAAAATCATTGAACCAATATAGGGTAAAAGGGACAATAAACCAACAATAACACCAGCAAACAGGGCGGGAAAGCCAACGATAGCAAAACCAATTGCACCGACTATACCTTGGCCAACAGCAGTAACAAAGGTAGCAATCATGCCAGAATAACTAACATCTCTGAATTTACGAAAAATCTCCTTATCATATTTATTGGGAAGTGGTGATAAATACATTAGCTTTTCCAAAAGCTTTTTTCCATCAATAAAGAAAAAGTACATGCTAATCACTATTAAAATTAAAGAGATAAGAAAGTTTGTAGTTTCCTTTAGAAAAATTGTAGCTCCCTCCATCATCCAATCACTAGTTTTTCCTAAAATATCTAAAAAGAAATCTTCAACAACATTTTCTTGTTCAATAAAATCAAGTGATGCTAAAGGACCAATGGTGAAAACATCATCAATAGTGTATTGATTAAAAAAACTAACTGCTTGAGTGTATGCTTGTGTAGATTCCTGCCCAGCATAAACAATTAGGCGCGCCAGTGGCAATATTATTAAAACCACTAGTAAAATACACATTAAAAGTGAAGCTAAATGACGTCTTCCTTTTAAAAGCTTAAGCAATCTTTCATAGTAAGTATAAAAAACTGAAACCAAAATTGCAGCTACTAAAATTTCTGTTAAAAAAGGTCTAAATATAAGAAAAACAGCCACTAAAGCAATGGCTAAAAGGATTAATAAAAAGGGCCTAGTTAAGTTTTTGGACATAAATTAAATTTGTCCGATAATTAATAATATCCGTTATATATCGGATTATATTACTTAGTTTCTTTATGTAAAGTATGGTTTTTACAAAAAGCACAAAACTTCTTTAACTCTAATCGGTCTTTTAAAACTTTTTTGTTTTTACGGGAATGGTAATTAATTCTTTTACAATCAACACATTCCAACTTTATCATATTATCTTGTGACATATAGTTTCAGATTATAACTAATATTTTTAATAAATCTAATTATAAAATAGATAAAAAATCAACAAAAGTCAAATTATTATTTCTGACATTTAGGACAATAATGAGTTCCCCTACCTGCTAATTTAATTTTAACTATTTTTTCTCTACAAACTAAACAATTTTCTCCTTGGCGATTGAAAACTTTTAAATACTGAGAATAATTTCCACCTTCACCTTTTGTATCAACAAAATTACTAAAAGTAGTTCCCCGTTTTTCAATTGCTTTTTTAAGAACCTTTAAAATAGCTAGACGTAAATTCTTTATCTCTTCAACTTTTAAACTACTACATAAACGATTTGGCTTTATTTTAGCTAGAAATAAAGACTCATCAACATAAATATTTCCCAGTCCAGCAATCGCTTCTTGCTTTAAAAGTAGTGCTTTTATAGATATTTTATGACGTGACAACAAGTCCTTTAAGAACTTCAAACTAAACTCTTTATCAAATGGCTCTGGGCCGTAAGCAATTTGCAATACTCTCTTTAACTCCTCTTCCTTAATTAATTTAATATAACCAAACTTTCTTAAATCATTGAAAAAAAGTTTTGAAGATGAAAGTTCAAAAAATACACGAGTAAAGCGGTTGGGTAAATCACCCCCAATTGAATCCTTTAAAGAGCTTTCAGATAAACTATGACCACCAGCTAGTAAATCTTTTCTATCTTCATATATTAATTGTCCAGTCATTTTTAAATGAATCAATAATTTAAAATCAGATTTAGAAAAATTAACAATTAATAACTTTCCTCTTCTACTAAATTCCTTTATTTTTAAACCCACTAAATTTTTAGCCAAAAAAGTCGCCGATGGGGCGACATTTTTAAAATCATAAACTTCTACTTTTAAAAAACGCTGACCTATTAAGCGACTATTTAAATCACGGCGCACCGTTTCTACCTCAGGTAACTCAGGCATAGTTTAAAGAATTAAAAGCAAAATTAAAATAATAGTTGCAAGCACTGCTTCAACAGTAAAAATTTTAATTAAACTTAACCCTATATTATTTGGATCAATTACTGGCATATAATTTAAATTCTTTTAAATAATACCATAAAAATAAAAAAATACCAATATTGGTATTTTCTTGTGGGCCGGGATGGATTCGAACCAACGAAGGCATAAAGCCAGCAGATTTACAGTCTGCCCCGTTTGACCGCTTCGGTACCGACCCAATAAATCTGTTATTATTATATAGATTTAACTGTAATTGTCAAACAATTAAAAAATCCCTTAACATAAAAGAGATTTTTTTATTATTTTTAAGCAGCTCCTACTCCGGTTATCAAGAAACGGACTAAAGCATAGGAACTAAATATAATTACTAAACCAATAGCAGCCCATTTAATAATATTTTTTCCTTTATCAACCGATTCCTTATTCCCTGCTGAAGTCATCCAAGTTAGGCCACCATATATAAACATCAAAAGGGCCAAGGAACCAACTATTCCAAAAACGGTATTAATTACATTAGCAATTACAATTTCAGGCGAATTTTCTTCTAAAGGGTTGGTTAGAGTAGTTGGGCTGGTGTCTGCACCACCTCCAGGTGCATCGGTTGTATCACCACCACCTCCAGGTTGAGCTAAGGTAATATTAACAATTAAAACATTAATTATTAATATTGAAATTAAAATAAATATTTTCCTATAATTCATATTTTTTATTTTATATTATATATTATACCATTTTAATTAAAATAAAAAAAGGGTAATTTTCATTACCCTTTTATTTACAGTTAATTTCTATTTTCTACTGTAAATTGTATTAATTGGTTTGAGCTTGTTGCTACCAATTTTAATTGCGGATGCTTTCTATCAGGTATCCATAAATTTTCGTGGACCTGATATTTATCACCATTACTAAACACAACTTTAAAACCAAAATCGTGAGAAGTGAAATAATAATTAAAAAGATTTCCTTTTGGAAAAACAATCCACTCAGTTGAGTCACCTATGCTATCTAATTTAAACACATAAGGCTCTTTCCTGGGATAAAGAGTTCTCACTCTAACCTCTGATGAAGTTATAGTAGAATCCTTCTCTTGATCCTGAGAAAAATCATAGTCAGAGTAACCACTTACCATTTGCCATATAAATATAGCAAACAGAAAGATTACAACTGATCCTCCGATCTTACTTTCTCCTTTACTAACTGCAGAAAATCCAGCTAGCACAAGAAGAGAAAGAATGAGTGAGATAATTTCCCGAGCCCAAATAGCTATGTCGGGAACGAGAACACTTTTGGTGAAAAAGTAGGTACCGATAGCAATAGCTAACGCAAAAAATGCTAAACCTATATTTTTACCAATACTAACTGATTCCTTGGTCATTTTTTCCTTGTCTATGCCCAAGTCTAAATCAGACTTCTTTTTCTTTTTTTTCGATGATCCAACATTTATTATTGACATTTTTACCTCCTTTTTTAACTTTTAAAGCCAGCTCCAAAAGCACCTCCTCGTTTTACTTCACCATCATCGGCTCCAGCAATCCAAGTAACATTACCGGCTTTTTGCAGGGCTTCATACTTTTGACGATTAACGATAAACAAGAAAGCTTCTTCTTTTGTGGCCCCGGTTTTCTCTACCATTTTATCAACTTCCTCTGCTCTTGCTTGAGATAAATTTCTTAGAGCTTTTGCTTCACCTTCAGAAAGAGTGATGCTTTCATTCTTTCTGTGTTCAGCAATTTTTTCGTCTTTCTCAGCCTTCATAAGACGGGCCCTTTGTTCAATTACTCGATCTGGAAATTGAAACTCAGTAATTATGAAACTAGTTGGAGTAAATCCCCAATTGGTCATTTTCTCTCCAAAACGAGTTTCTCGCCAATCACCTCCAGCATTTTTTTCTTTTTTTCTCAATTTTACATCATCTGGTCCCATCATATTTGCTACTTCAATGAGGTCAAAATTAGATTTAAGCTCATTAGCATCCAAAAGATCATACTGAGCTAAAAAGGATCTTAGAGCCGCTTCTGCTGAGGCTTTAATGTAGGCAATGGGATCGCTTGTCTCGTAGGCGGCTTTCTTGTAAATTTTAATTTGCTCATCAGGTATTTCTTTTATTTCTTCTTTGCTTTTTCCTTCTTTTTCCTTTTCAGTCATCTCATACTTACTAACATGAATAAAAAGAAAAGCTTTAATTTTTGCAGACTCATCCTTAAAGTCCACAACACCTCCTTGATAATCATCACTTTCTTCAACTACATCGTCGAATAAAGCTAGTTTCATGGTTCCAGTAAAAATTTTATGTTTTACTTCATAAAAATTGAACCAAGGAAAAACGAAACGAAGGCCTGGGCCCATCATCGTGTAATACTCACCAAAATTTTCGATGACATACACCCATCTGTGTGGAACTTGTGTCCAAGCCTTAACAACGGTTACTGTAGAAATTATAGCCCAAATAACCAACGAAAAAATAATTATCATACTTCCCCATAAGATACTGGAAATCGTTCCAATAACAAGAAAAATTCCAAAACTAATTCCTAGAAACTGCAACATTAACTTTTTTGATTCTTTCATAATTTCATCCTCCTTTATTTAGTTTATATTTGATTTTTAAAGTCCAATTGTTAAAAATATTAATTATTATTTTTAACATTTTATATTAGCATATTTTTAAATTAATGTCAATATAAATAATTAAATAAATGATATTTAATTAATAATTCCCTTCTTTAAATTCTTTCTTAAAATTTTGTAATTAGGGATAGTTAAAGAAACTAAACTCCAAAATTTAGCTGAATGATTTAATTCCTTTAAATGACATAATTCATGAACGATTATATAGTCACGCAATTGATCAGATAAATATAGAATTCGAAAGTTAAAGTTTAAATTAGCTTTTTTAGAACAAGACCCCCAAGTACTTTTTTGATTCTTTATTCTTACTTTCTCAAATTTAAAATTATAGTATTGATTGAAATATTTTAAGCGTTCAAGTATTAGTTCTCTGGCTCTCTCTTTGTCTTTTAGATAATCAGCTTTAGTTTTTTGACTAATTGTTGGCAATTGATTGTTTTTTAAACTATTAATTTTTTTTATTAGCCAATTAGATTTTTTCTCTAGAAATTTAGTAATTAAGAATTTAGGGTAAAAATAAGGAGCCCTAACAATTACCTCTCCACTAGGATAAACAGAAAGACTTAGATTTTTAATATTTCTCCTTCTTTCAAGCTGACAAACAATATTAGATTTTTTTAGTTTAATTTGACTCATAAAACAATACTAGCATAAAAAAGTCTTGCTTAAAATAAATAAAAGCTATAAAATTATTTTATAATACAAAAAATATAATAAAACTATGGAAAACGAGAAAAAAAAGATAAGAAAAAAAAGAAAACTTAATTTAGCTGATAAAATTTTCTTTTTGGGAATTTTTTTAGTATTTTTTTCTTATCTAACTTTTTATTTAATTGATCTACACAATATTTTTGGTTTAAGAGATGTTTTATTTAACACTAAGGGTTATTATTTTTACTTCACTTACCGACCTTTCTTTTTTCAACATTGGGGAAGAAATAGTGGTATTGCGGAAATATTTCAATACCTCTTTCTTGGTGGAGCAGCTATGACCTCAGCTTTTATAGCTGGCACTAGAAGAAATGTCTCCAAACGACAATTTAAGTTTTGGTTACTACTGGCAATTTCTTTTACTTTAATGCTGCTTGAAGACACTGGTGATCTTCGCCATGTTTTTATGAGCTATATTCAAGCAATTTTTGTTGAAGCCGAACAATCATGGGCTGGTAGTAGTTTTGAACTCCTTTATTTTGGTTTTTTGGGTGGTTTACCACTTTACACTCTAATTCGTTATGGTGGATTTTTGAAAAGATTTAAAAAAACTAGAACTTATTTAATTATTGGTTTTATTTTCTATTTCCTAGCTGGTTCCCTTTCCTTTATTGGCACTGCTTTTTCAAAGGTGTTTGATCAAAACCTATATTCTCAAGTTGGTCAACATATGTATAATTTTAGTCTTTTAATTGGTGATGCTAATTTGCCTAAAGTTTGGGCTGACTGGCAAGCAAGCTCTAGTTTTCCCATTGATTTCTTCCTTATGGACTCTCTAGTTGAAGAAAATCTAGAAATAATTGGTGCTAGTGCCCTTTTAGCAGCGGTGGTATCGTTTTATTTGTTTATTAAAAAAGAAAATGTAAAATAAATTGAATAATTAAAATAAATAAAAAAAGCAACTAAATATTTAGTAGCTTTTTTTATTAATCCTATTTTATGCTTTTACACTTTTTACAGAAAAATAATGGAAAAACAATATCACTCAAACAACATGGAACAATCACAGCTAAAAAGACAATGAAAAAAGTTATAGTGAAATAAATTGGAGAGAAATCTGGACTAAAGGCTAACAGATAAAATAAACTAGCAAAAACTGATAAAAAAACATGAAGTAGGTGAGGAGTTTTACTAATTTTTATTATAACACCAGATATAGCACCAAAAATAGCTAAGCTTAAAGTTAGAAATGTTTCCTCAATAATTGGTAAATGAAAATGCATATGTGAGTCAATAATTAGGCCTCCTAAATAAGGAAAAATTACATCACTTAAACTACCAATAAGTATCGCGCCAAAAACACCAATGAAAATTGCTTTAAGAAAAGATTTTTTGTATTTATAATATAATGCACTAGTAGCAACAGCTGAAACTATAACGTGTAAAAAATGAGCGAGATGAAAAATATCTTCATCAAGACTGACTTGCAATAAATATTGCAAAATTATAACCATTAAAATAGCAATCAAAACTGCTAAGGCAGTAAAAGGACTATGCTCTTTTAATTCATGAATAATTAATTTTAATTTCATTTTATTAGTATTATTTATTAAAAAACAGATTTAGACAAATCTGTTTAAAATGAGCCGTTGACCGGGCTTGAACCGGTGACCTTTTCCTTACCATGGAAATGCTCTACCAACTGAGCTACAACGGCTAATTATCTTCAATTTGTTTAATTTTCTCCTTTAGTTCCTCTAACTTTTTATTTTCCGGATTAACTTCAACTAATCTTTTGTAATACTGCTTAGCAGATTTAAGATCTTTTTTCATTATACTTAAATCAAAAATTAAATCAAGAAAACGTGGATTATTAGGCTCTTTGTCTAAAGCCTGGCTAATATATTCAATAGCTTCATCTAAATTATTTAATTCTAAATTAACTTCTGCTAAAGAAAACCTAATTTCCTGAGGATTAATATCTTCAATGCTTTCTGGATCACCTTTGAGTTGATGATAGAGCTTAAAAACATGCAGGAGAGTATCGCGACTTTCACTATATTTTTTCCATTCAAAATATAGTTTTCCTAGGTCATAAAAAGCTACTAAATTCTTAGTATCTAGAGATACAATTTCAATCAAGCTTTCTTCGGCTTTTTGCCAATCTTCCTGCATTTTAGCTTCCTTAGCTTTTAAAAATAGCTGACTAATAGTATTTTGTCTATCAATTGGATGATTTTTTTCTTCTCGTCTGCGCTCAGCTTTAATTTTTTTCAGCTTTGTGTAGTAATTATCTAAGAAACTATTAAAAAATTTATTCAGTGCTAATTTCACTCTAGCTAAAAAGCCATTAGCTTTTGAAAGATCTCTTTTTAGTCTTTGTTTAATAATTCTTTCTTTGGACTTAGCTTCTTTTTCACCAGGCATTTCTTTAGCATCTAAAATAGCTAAAGCTGGAAACTTTTTTAAGATAATAAAAAGAATTACAAGCAAACAAATTACAATTATTGTTAAAGATATCCAAGATTCCATATATTAATTAATTACTTTTTTAAACTTTTTCCATGACAGTGAAGCTCCACCAACTAGCAGACCATCAATATTTTCCCATTCTAAATAGCTTTTAGCATTTTCCCCATTAACACTACCACCATATAAGACTTTAATATTAGTCTTAAACTTTTTAAAAATTATCTCCTTTATTAGTCCGTGAACTTCATCAGCTTTTTTAGGCAAACAGGGATTTTTATTTCCAATCGCCCAAACTGGTTCATAGGCTATAATTATTTTTTTCATTTCTGATTGACTAAATCCAGAAAAAGTTTCTCTAATTTCTTTTGCAAGAAAGGTATCTAATTTGCTTTTACTTAATTTCTTTTCCTCACCAATACATAAAACGGGGATTAATTTAGCTTTAAGAGCTGTCTTTATTTTCTCTCTAATTATATGATTGTTTTCTCCCATTTGTCTTCTTTCGCTATGGCCAAGTAAACAAAAACTAACACCAATATCTTTTAGATTAAAAGCTGACACTTCACCAGTTAAGGCACCATATTTTAGATGACCAACAGTTTGTGAACCGAGGTTAAAAGGAAAAACTCTAGTTTTTTCATCTTTGGCGGATAAATAAGCGAGGCATAAAAAATCAGGACAAACTACTAAATTATAATTAGTGTTTATGGTTTTTAAACCTTTTTTATATTTTTTCAGTAAATCAAGGCTTTGCTTTAAGCTAAGCTCCATTTTAAAATTTGCAATTATGGTTTTTGACATATTTTTAAATTATTTTTATTTCTTAGTCCAGTTAATAGTATTTTTTATTCCTTCCTCTAAACTAAACTTTGGCTCCCAATTTAAAACATCATTGGCTCGTTTATAGCTCAGAGCACTGCGTCTTTGCTCTCCTAATTTTGGATCTTCTTGCTTTACTTTCAACTTATAGCCTAAAGTATTTTCTAGCTGATCAATAATTTGCCATAAATCAGTTTCAATTGAGGTAGCAATGTTTAGCTCACCTCGACAATCAATATTTAAGCATAAAATCATAGCTGAGACAACATCATCAACATAGACATAATCTCTGGTTTGCTTGCCATCTCCAAATATTGTTAACTCTTCCCTGTTTACTGCTTGCTCACAAAAAATAGCAATCACTCCAGCTTCTCCACCTTTAAATTGACGTGGACCATAAACATTTCCAAATCTTAGTATGGAAAAATTTAGATTATATTGATTATAGAAATAATATAAATACTTTTCAAAAGTCAACTTATTTATTCCATAAGGTGAGAGCGGATAGGTTAGACAATTCTCACTAGTGGGAATCTCTTCAGTTAAACCATAGATAGCTCCACCAGTTGAGCTAAATATTATCTTCTTTACTCCAAAAGCTTTACAGTTTTCTAAAATATTTAAGCCACCTAAGACATTAATATTATTGTCAATCTCGGGGTTAGCAACTGATACGCGAACATCAATTTGAGCCGCTAAGTGATAGATAATATCAAAGTTTTCCTTGGCAAAAATTTTAGAGATTTTTTTATCAATTATACTTAATTGATAGAATTTAGCCTCTTTATGTATATAGTCAAGTTTTCCACTTGAGAGGTCATCGATCACACAAACAGAGTGACCATGACTAATTAAAGAATCAACTAAATTAGAGCCAATAAAGCCGGCTCCACCAGTGACTAATATTTTCATATAGTTATTGTTAAATTTATATATTAGCTATTAATTATAATATCATAAATTGAAAAATTATTACATATATTTGCATTAATTTTGTAAATATTATATAATTAAATTACTAATCATAATTAGTAAAAATATGGAAAATTTAAAAAATACATTATTAAGACAAAACAATCACTGGCAAAGTGATTATAAAAAAATAGAATATACTGAGCGTGAGTTAATTAAAGAAGTTGACTTTAACTCTAAGTTTATAGAAATAATCACTGGTGTTAGGCGGAGTGGAAAATCAACAATTTTAAATATTTTAATTGATAAATTAATTTTTAACAAAAAAATTTCACCTAAATCGATACTTTTTATTAATTTTGATGCACCAATATTTACTCCATATTACAAAAAAGCTCAAAATTTATATGAAATAATTGATCAAGCTGAAGTTATTTTAAATAAAAAAATTGACTATATTTTTCTAGATGAAATTCAGAACATAGAATTATGGGAAAAATGGGTAAAAGAAGTTTATGATACTAAGTTGTTTAAAAAAATAATAATAACCGGCTCTAATTCACAATTACTAGAAAGCCAATATATATCAAGACTTTCTGGCAGATATTTTAGTCATATAAATTTTCCCTTCTCTTTTAAAGAATATCTGCAATCTAAAAATATAAAATATTATAAAAATGAAATTGATAACTATCCAATTAAAAATAAGCTAATTAAAAACTTTCAAAATTATTTAAAAACAGGAGGTTTTCCTGAGGTGGTTATTGAAAATAACTTATCTATTTTAGAAAATTATTATAAAACAATAATTCTCAAAGATGTAATTGATAATAACCAAATAAAACAAAAAGTTACCCTAAAGGAATTAGCTTATTACTTAATAACTAATTATACGAGTTTTTTTAGTTACACTAAATTAGGTAAATATCTAAATACAAATGAAAACACAATAAAAGATTATGTTGAATATCTAAAAAATGCCTACATATTTTATGAATTGAAAAAATTTGACTATTCTATTAAAAAACAAAATATTAATAATAAAAAAATTTATTGCATTGATAATGGCCTAATCAGCCAAGTAGCTTTTAATTTTTCAAAAGATAAAGGAAAGCTTTTAGAAAATCATGTATTTCTAGAGTTAATTAGAAGAAAAAAAGATGTATATTATTATAATAATGATTTTGAGTGCGATTTTTTAATTAAAAAAGATAAAAAAATAAATCAAGCAATTCAAGTTTGCTATGATATCAATAAAGACAATGAAAAGCGAGAAATTAAAGGAATTAAAAAGGTATTAGATAAATATAATTTAAGCCAAGCAATTATTATCAATGAAAAAGAAGATGAAACTATAAATATTGAAAACAAAAAAATAGTTTTAAAACCAGCTTGGAAATGGAGTTTAGAAAATTACTAATCGTGATTAGTAAAAATACCTTAAATTACTAATCATAATTAGTAAAAAATAATGCCTATAATTAATTGCCAAAATTAATTTTATCTGCTAAAATAGTAATATAAGATATGAAAATTAAGCAATAAAATACCCTCAAAAATCGGGAATTTTTTATTTTAAACTATGAAAAAAGATAAGAACAAAACTAATTACGGAGCTGATACAATTACAGTTTTAGAAGGTTTAGAACCAGTTAGAAAAAGACCGGGAATGTATATTGGTTCAACCTCTTCTGTTGGACTTCACCATTTAGTTTGGGAAGTAGTTGATAACTCAATTGACGAAGCCATGGCTGGTCATGCTAGTGAAATCACTGTCACCTTAACTAAAGATGAGTTGATTAAAGTAGAAGATGATGGTCGAGGAATCCCAGTTGAAAAACATCAAGGAACTGGGCTGTCAGCCCTGGAAACTGTTTTAACTAAACTACATGCTGGTGGTAAATTTGGTGGTGGTGGCTATAAAGTATCTGGCGGACTTCATGGTGTAGGTGTCTCTGTGGTTAATGCATTGAGCGAATACTTAAAAGCTGAAGTACATCGTGATGGTTACCTTTGGCAACAAGAATATCAAAGAGGCAAAGCTAAACATAAAATCAAAAAGATAGAAAAAAGCAAAAAAACTGGAACTACTATTTACTTTAAACCTGACCCAAGTATTTTTACAGAACTAGAATTTGATTGGGGAAAAATTTTAGATCGTCTTCGTCAACAAGCCTATTTAACCAAGGGAATTACTATAAACATCCAAGATGAAAGAAAAGAACACCGAGAAAAATTCTATCGCTTCTATTTTGAAGGGGGAGTTAAATCATACATCAAATCCCTTCACCGCAGCAAAACAGTTAAAAACAATACTATATTCTACGTTGACCGAGAAGTTTCTGGCAATCGAATTGAAGTCGCCTTGCAATACAATGATGAATTCAACGAAACTGTACTTGCCTTTGCTAATAATATTTTAAATAACGAAGGCGGAACTCACTTGGTTGGTTTTCGCACCGCTTTAACTAGAACTTTAAATAATTATGCCCGTCAAAATAATTTACTAAAAGAAAAGGAAGAAAATTTAAGTGGTGAAGATGTTCGTGAAGGTCTAACAGCTATAATTTCCGTTAAATTAACTGATCCACAATTTGAGGGTCAAACCAAAGGAAAACTTGGTAATGCGGAAATTAAAACATATGTTGAACAAGTCATGGGTGAATATTTATATACCTTTTTAGAAGAACACCCTAAAGAAGCGGAAGCAATAATTGGCAAATGTGTTTTATCTGCTCAAGCTCGACTAGCGGCTCGTAGCGCTAGGGCGACAATTTTAAGAAAAGGAGCTCTGGAAGGAACTACATTGCCAGGAAAACTAGCTGATTGTTCATCAAGAAAACCTGAAGAAAGTGAACTCTATATTGTAGAGGGTGATTCAGCTGGTGGTAGTGCTAAACAAGGAAGAAATAGAAGATTTCAGGCAATACTACCATTACGTGGAAAAATTCTAAATGTAGAAAGAGCTCGACTTGATAAAATGTTAGCTAATAATGAAATCAAAAGTTTGGTGATTGCCCTAGGCACTAATATTGACTCCCAACTTGATATTGAAAAATTAAGATATCATCGAATAATTATTATGACTGATGCTGATGTCGATGGCGCCCATATTCGGACACTACTTTTAACTTTATTTTTCCGCCATTTTCCAGAACTAATTGAAAAAGGCTACGTTTATATCGCCCAACCACCTCTTTATCAACTAAAAAAAGGTAGTCAAAGTCGCTACGTCTATAGTGAAGACGAAAAAACTAAAGCTTTAAAGGAATTAGCAGATAGAAAAATTAAAGATGATGAGGAAATTAATGAAAAAAAAGTTGCTGGAGTTTCCCTTCAACGCTACAAAGGTTTAGGTGAAATGAACCCAGAACAATTGTGGACTACTACCATGGATCCAGAAAAAAGAATTTTAAAGAAAGTAAATATTGAAGACGCTGCTCGAGCCGATCAAACCTTTGATATGTTAATGGGAAACAATGTATTGCCTCGTAAAAACTTTATTCAAACTCACGCTAAGAAAGTTGAGAATTTAGATGTATAAATTTATGTATTTACACTTACTTTTACCAATCATTGCCTTTGCAATTGCTCAAGGAACTAAATTTATTTTAAAAACCAGAAAGCAAAAAAAGTTTCGTTTTAGAAATTTATTTGCTTATTCTGATATGCCCTCTGGGCATACTTCAGTAGTGGTTGCCTTAACTACAATAACTGGATTAATTAATGGAATTGACTCAGCTCTCTTTGCAATTACTTTTGTGTTTAGCGCAATTGTTATAACCGACGCAATTGGTTTTAGAAATTATTTAGGTCAACACGGAAAAACCTTAAATATTTTAGTAAAAGACTTAGAAGAAGATGATTTTCTAGACGACAGCTATCCAGAGCTTTTAGAAAAAATTGGCCACACTCCTATTCAAGCTATTATTGGCGCTTTTATTGGCTTTACAGTAAGTGTTGTTGGTTACTTAATTTTTATCTAAAAAAGAACTACTAAGTAGATAGTTCTTTGAAAAGAAAAAGTCGTACATTTTGTACGACTTTTTTAATTTAATAATAATAAATAACTCCCTCAACAGGACATAGAGAAATTTTTATTTCCCTTTCAAGCACATCCTTGATTGGAATTAAGCGGGATCCAAAACCAAAATCATCAATTTCAAGTGATGTTTTATTTTTTTTTAACAAAGAACGGGTTTCTTCCATGGTTTAAAATTTTAAATTAAACTTTTACTCATTAATTTATGCTTAGCTTCAATATTTAAAAATTTTAAAACAGTTGGTAAAAAAACATCTAAACCTCCAATTGGAGAAAGCAAACTTAAATCATCATCAAGAGGATCGGCAAAACCAATGGTTTTTCCCATATACTCTTTAGCTACTAAAAGAAATGGCACCGGATTATTGGTTGGCTCTTTGTTTAACCAATCAGTAGATAAATCTTTAGTATATTCAGCATTACCAAATGGTGAAACAATTAAAAGAATTGCGTCTTTATCTAATACAAGCTGGCTAATTTTTCTTATATATTCATCTAATAACTTCACTCCTTTAACAGTTTGCTTGAAACTATAGTTAGCTGACAATTGATCTAAAATCGGTAAACTGACTGTAATAAAATCGTGATTATTGTCATCTATAGCTTTTTTAGTTTCTTCAATAATTTCTTTAGCATCTGAGAAAACATCTAGTCTTTCTTGACCAACCATTAACTTTTCCTCAAGCGGAAATGACTCAGGATTAAAATTATTGAACAATAAATTAAGGTATGTAAAATTATAGGCTGAACTAATTTTTAAATGTCTTAAATTATTTTCAGCTAAAATTTTTGACAAACAAGTATTAGCTTGAGAAAAATTTTTTATTTTTTCTCCAGTGCCTAGTGACCAATATCTTTTTCTAGGATCACGACTACTATTTTTAAGAAGAGCGATTGGATAGTCTTTAACCAAACTATAGAAAAACTTTGGTTTAGCAGTGGAGATTGCATTTACATCACCGAAAATATCAATTCCAAAACCATCTAAAAATAAAAGCACTACTGGCCTTCTACTTCCCTCCTCCTTTTCTAAAAGATTGTCGTCTCTCATAAAAATTTAAAGACAAGAAATTTCTAGTAATCGATTATATTTAGCCACTCTTTCTCCGCGACTTAGTGATCCAGCTTTTAAAAAGTCAGCTCCTAGAGCAACCGCTAAATCAACAATAAAGGTATCAGTAGTTTCACCACTGCGATGAGAGACAATAAGACGATAATTATTATCAAGCGCTAGTTTGCCATAATCAATAATTTCAGTCAAGGTGCCGATTTGGTTTGGTTTTAAAATACTGGCATTAGCCACTCCTTTTTTAATTCCTTCTTTTAAGCGAGAAATATTACTAGCAAATAAATCATCACCAGCGATAGTTAATTTATCTCCCAGTTCATCAGTTAAATTTTTCCACTCAGACCATTGATTTTCATTTAAACCATCCTCAATAAAATTTATTGGATACTGAGAAAGCCAGTTGCTATATAAACCAATTAAATCAGTAGCGCTAATATGGCCACCATCAAGAGCAAATAAATATTGATCATTGATTTCATCAAATAAAACTGAGGAGCCAATATCTAAACCTATATTAAAGTCCTCCTCGGGATTGTAACCAGCTCGTTTAATAGCAGCTAACATTAATTCAATAGCCTTAATACTGGAATCAAGATCAGGAGCATAACCACCTTCTAGACCAACATCGCTATCATAGCCAGATTCTCTTAAGATTTTACCTAAAGTGTGATAAACTTCTGCCCCCGCTCGTATAACTTTTGACATTCGGTTTTCATGAACAGTTTCTTTAAATCTAGCTGATTGAAAATTAGGGTTAATTAAAAATTCTTGAAAATCTAAATTAGTGTCAGCATGAGTGCCACCATTGAAGATATTAAAAAGCGGAACTGGTAATTTTGATTTTTCAGGCTTTAGAGAATATGTCTCTTGTAAATAAACAAATAGTTCTTGCTTGTTATATGAAGCCGCTGCTTTGGCAACCGCTACTGAAACCGCTAAAATTGCGTTGGAGCCAATTTGCCGTTTATTTTCAGTTCCGTCTAATTCAACCATTAACTTATCAATACCCATTTGATCACGTGCATCCTTTTTTTCTAAATTTTTAGCGATTATTTCATTAATATGGTTAACTGCTAGCATAACTCCTCTTCCCATGTAGCGTCTTTTATCACCATCAATTAAATCCCTAGATTCATATTGACTAGTAGTTGTACCCGCTGGCGAGCTAGCCTTAACTTTTATTCCATTTACTAACTCTAGGTTAACTAAAATAGTGGGCCAACCGCGAGAGTCTAAAATTTCTAAAGCTTTAATTTTTTTTATTTTTGCTGACATATAAATTATGTTTAATATAATTAAATTTATTTAACAATTTTTTTAAGTCCCGGCATATCTTCACCACTTAAATAGCTAAGCATAGCCCCACCACCAGTTGAAACCCAATTAACTTGAGACTCCATTTTTGACATCTCCAGAGCCTTTATAGTTTCTCCGCCACCAAGCAGTGAAAAAGCTTTGTCTTTTAAGGTAGCAATAGCGATCGCTAAAGTTAAAGTTCCGTGCTTGAAACTTTTTTCCTCAAATTTACCCATTGGCCCATTCCAAATTATAGTTTTGGATTTTTGTAAAATTTTACAAAAATTAACTATAGTTTTAGGTCCAATATCACAAACAATATCTGTTTTTCTAACTTTATCTACATCTCTTAGAGCTACACTACCGCTTCTAGTTTTAACTAAAAGATCAACTGGCAAAATGATTTTTTGTTTTTCCTTTAATTTTGAAATATATTTTTTTCCATCTTTTTCAAAAACCGAATTTCCAATTTCATAACCTTGACTATATAAAAAGGTATTAGCTAAACCTCCACCAAGCAGTATGTAGTCAGCCTTTTTTTCAAAATTTTTCAAAAGAGCAGCTTTGGTAGAAATTTTTATACCTCCCATTACTAAAACTAATGGCTTTTTAGGTTTTAGTACATAAGAAAAATTATTTAACTCTTTTTCTAAAAGTATGCCAGCATAAGCGGGTAAATAGTCTTTAATCTTATCAATTGAAGCATGCTTTCTATGTGAAACTGCTAGAGCATCATTTACATAAACAGAGGCTAGACTGGCTAGATTTTTAGCAAAAACAGATAAATTTTTTTCTTCTTGAGAAAAGAAACGTAGATTTTCTAACATCAATAAAGTTCCCTGAGACCAAGAATGTTTTTTAGCTTCTGAGATACTGCTTACTAAATTAATATCTTCCCCTATTAATTCTTTTAGTCTCTTAGCTATTGGAGTTAGTGAATAATTTTTATCAACTTTTTCCGGACGACCAAGATGACTTAAAATTATAATATTGGCTTTTTGTTTTAGAAGATAGTTAATGGTGTCTAGACTGGCTTTAATTTTAAAGTCATCCAATACTTTTCCATTTTTAATAGGTACATTTAAATCTAAACGAAGCAAAACTTTTTTATTCTTCCAAGTTTTTTTCTTTTTTATAGTTTTGATAATCATAATTACTTAGCTTGTAAAATTATAGAAACTTGATCCTTTTCTCCTTGGCGATAATAATCTAGCAAAATTTCATCACCAGGATTTAAACTTAAAATATAGTCAGCCAAGTCTAAATCTTTATTAAGCGGCAAACCATCTATCTCAACTATAACATCACTTTCAATTAAACCAGCTTCAGCTGCTGGACTATCTTCTATAAAAGCAGGAAATTCTTGATTGCCATAGATCATTGCACCGCGACTATAATTATTTTCTAAAAATTTAATATAAGATAAGTTCAGGTAATGAATTCCTAAAAACGGCTCTTTTATCTCTTTATCTCTTAAAAAAGAACGCCAATACATCTCTATAGCAGAGGAGTCATGAAAGTCACCTTGACTATCTAGAAAACCTACAAAATCACCAGACAAGTCAAAAACAAAAGAATCAGTAGAAAAATCATCTTGAGTGTTTACTGACAAATTCCGGTTAAAACTATCACTTGTAAATATATGCTCAGAAAATCCAAGATCAATCAGTGAAGCCAGAGACAATTGATTTTCACTTTTGTAAGTCAACAAACTTTGAGCTGATTGTAATTGTGAGCCCTTGCTAACATCTAAAACATTGACGTTGTCTAGATCTTTCATTTTTAGAAATAATATATTTAAATCATTTTTAGAAAATAAATGTAGTTCTGTTGGTGAGTAAATTTGTCGATCAGAGCTAACAATTTTAAAATTATCTAACATCTCATCCTGACTATAATTAATTAAGTGAGGTGGCAGAAAAGCCATCAACCAACCATCACTACTAACTGCCATGGCTAAAGCTGAGTAATCATCTAGCACTATATAGTCATCACTTTCTGAGCTGAGGTTAAATAATTTAAAAAAGCTTCTATCAATTAATTCCTTTGTTTCCTCAATTTTAGCGTCTTTACTAACCACTACTTTTCTAGGGTCACGAATAATTAAATTAGATCTACCTTCCAGGAGATCAAATTCCCTACTCAGAGAAAAACCCGCTAAATCATGGCTAAAATAATATTGACCAATAATTTGTCCAGCCAGTCCAGCCATAATTCCAAAAAATATTGCTAGCAAAATTGTAATAAAAGTATAACTTTTCATAAGTTTATAACCATTGAGCTGTAAATAATAATAAAAAGGTGGCTAAAAGTGGAAACCCAATATACCACCGCAAACGATTACCCTTTAGTTCACCAGAAAGAGCAAACCTGGATAAATTAATCACTGCATAATAAGCTAGAGCTAAAAGAAAACCTGACACAGAATAATTTAAAGGTAGAAAAAATAAAGTAACCCCAAATTGCCAAACTACCAAAGAAGCCGCTAACCAAAAATAACGCTGATCACTTTTATTAAACATACCACTAAGCTCGGCGGCTGATAAAGTTAAAACTAAAACCACAAGCGCTAATAAACTAAACATCAGTGAATATGGTAAATCTAAAAAGAATTTAACTGCTAAAAAGGAAGAAGCTAAAAGAAACATGGCTAAAAAATTAACATATAAAGAAACTCCAATAAAAACCAACTCACCACTTTTATCACCAAATACTTGTAGTAATTTTTGCTTTATCGGTCTTGGTGATAATCTTTTATAGGCCAATCGCCAATACTGGTAAATAATTAAAGCGGCTATAAAAACTAAAAATTGCAAAGAAAAAGTTTCCGCTAAAAGTGAAACATAAATTAATGACCCCAGTGAAAAAAGAGTCGGCACCGCGGCTAAAAGAAGCCGAGGCCAAAGAGGTCGATTAATACCTGGTAAAAACTTTAAATTAATTAAATTAATAATTAAAAGCACCAAAAGCGTCCACCAAAGCCAAGAAGCTTGCCAGCTTAAAACTTGAAAAGACAACCAAAACGCTAAGGTTGGTAGCCAAACAACTGTTTTAATATTTTTTAAATTCATATTTATCTATATTTTAGCTTAAAATAAGATTTTAAACAACAAGACTATTTTCTTTGACTAAAATAGCATCCACAAAAATTTTGCCGATACCATGAATTTTTTTTAGCCAAATCAAGTGATTTTTTAAAATTATTATCCTTTCGCCAATTTAGATCTAAAAAACTTACACCATATTTTTTCTCTTCCGCTCTAGCAATTTCTTTAATCATTTTTTTATTCTTGAAAGGACTAATCACCAAGCTAGTGGCAAAATAAGAAAAATTATGTTTTTTAGCCAGTTGAGCGGTTTTAAAAATTCGATCTTGAAAACAAATATAGCAACGGGCTCCACCTTCTCTGTCATCTTCTCTTCCTTTGATTTTTTCATGCCACTTTTTTGGATTATAATCTTCAACAATTAATTTAATCTTATATTTTTTTGATGCCTCTTTTACTGCTTCTAAGCGTTTATCATACTCATCTTTAGAGACTAAATTAGGATTATAAAAATACCAAGTTAAATTATATGATTTTTTCAGTTCATTTACACTAAAATAAGTAGCACAAGGTGCACAGCAAATATGTAGCAGTAAACTTTTAAGTCTTTTTCGGCTTTTAAACTGTAAATAAAAAACTATCATAATCATTAGTAAAAACAAAAATAAAAGAGCAATTAACTTTCCTTGGCTTTGTAGAAATAAACCAGTTGTACCAAAAAAGAGGGCGAGAAAATAATAAAAAAGAGCGGTTTGTTTTTGACTCAAGCCCACATCTAAAAACCTATGATGAAGATGTTTTCTGTCAGAAAAACTAAATGGATTTTTTCCCATTCTTAAACGACGAATAATTGTCCAAGCTACATCTAAAGCTGGAATACCGATAATTAAAAGCGCGATCGCAATTTTAGCACCAGAGATAATAGCTAAAACTCCTAAAACATAACCAATTAAAAGCGATCCACCCTCTCCAAGAAAAATTGAGGCTGGCGAGAAATTAAATATTAAAAATGCTAAACAAGCAGCACTAAAAATAAGAGCAGCCACAGCTATGTCTGGTTGAAAATAAGCAGTCAGAGAAGTAAAGAGAAAAATTATAAAAGCCCCAATTGCGCCTAAACCAGTGACTAATCCATCGACCCCATCAAGTAATTTAGTAGTATACATCATACCCAAAAGCCAAAAAAATATTAAAATTACACTTAAAAAAGCTAAATTTTCAAGACTTATTATCCCACCAAAAGGACTGCTTAAATGAGAAATTTCCACTCCACCTAGCAAAAGCAAAACAATTGCCAGAAGTGGAAAAACAATTTGCCATTTAGCTTTTAAATTAAAAAAGTCATCTAAGGTGCCACCAATCATAATAATTAAAGCTCCTCCTAAAAAGCCCAACCAATGATTATAGTTTAAATCACCACTAATAAGTAAATTATGAACTAGAGTTAAGGTAAAAAAGAAGGCTAAAAAAATCGCCCAGCCACCAGCCAAGGGGATTGGTTTTTTATGAATTTTTCTTTTTCCCGGATAATCAAGTAAGCGCCAAGAAAAGGCTAATTTACGCCAAAAGTAGCTTATGGCAAGCGATAAACTAAAAGAAATAGCAAAATATAAAATTAAATGATAAATACTAGGCATCTTGACAAAACTAAATTAAATTATTATTATTAAACAAGTTCATTATAACATAAAAATAAAAAAAACGGAGGCAAATGAAGAAACTAAACAAAAAAATGAATGAGTTAATTGAATTTCACCGAAATGGTGAGTTAAAGGAATTTATTGATACTCTTAAACCCCAAGAGGTCGGCAATTTCCTGCATGTAGTTAAAATCAAAAAAAGAGAGGTGATTTCAAAAAACTTCAATAGAGTCAGAAAAATTGAAGAAAAAATTGCTGAGGTTGAAGAAGATTTAACTAAACAAAATGGAAATGGTAATTTAAATTTACAATTATCTTTTTTAAAAAATGATCTCAATGAAGCTATTAATAAAAGAGATTCTGAAATTCAGTGCCTGGAAGAAATTGAGATACCACTAAAAAATAAAAAGCGATTTAATGAAAGAAAAAGAAGAGGAAGACAAAAACCTTAGACCCAAAATTTGGGTCTTTTTTTTATAGTTTTTCTGCCTTGATAATTTCTATCTCTGCTTGAGGGTTAATTAAAACTGTATCACGCCGTTTTAGTTCATTGGTCAATAATTTATTAGCCACTACATCCTCAACTCTTTCTTGAAGTAATCTTCTCAGTGGCCTGGCACCAAATTTTGGATCATAGCCAGCTTGGGATAAAATTAAAACTCCATCTCTGTCAGCTTGCATTTCAATGCCTTTTTGTCCTAAATTCTTTTTAATATCTTTTAACATTAAGGTAGTAATCTCAAAAATTTGACTTTCACTCAGTGGTGTAAAGACCACAATACCATCAAAACGATTAATTAACTCTGGTCGCATGTATTTATGTAATCGATTGTCGATCAACTCCTGTTTAACAATTTCTATATTGGTTTGCTTTTTAATTTCTTTTTGAATATAGGTAGCGCCAATATTGGAAGTAGCAATTATAATTGATTCAGAAAAATTGATAGTTCTGCCTTGACCATCAGTTAGGCGTCCATCATCTAACATTTGTAGAAATAAATTTAAAATATCGGGATGAGCTTTTTCAATTTCGTCAAAAAGAATTAAAGAAAAAGGTTTTTTGCGAACATTTTCAGTCAAATACCCTAAAGTACCGTCAACATCACCAATCATTTTTTTTACACTATCTGGTCTTTGATATTCACTCATATCAATTCTAATCATATACTCTTCACCGCTAAAGTATATATCAGAAACAGTTTTAGCTAATTCAGTTTTACCAACACCAGTTGGTCCTAGAAAAAGAAAACTAGCAATGGGTTTTTTACTATCTTTAATTGACACGCGAGCTCGTCTTAAACTAGCCGAAACCGCCTTTACGGCTTCTTCTTGACCGACCATACGCTCATGTATTTTATCTTCTAAATTAAGTAATTTCTCACTTTCATCTTCAGTTATCTTTTGTGCTGGCACTCCAGTTAAGTCAGAAATTGCTAGCGCTACTGACTCAGAACCACACAAAGCTCGACTGCGATCAACTTTAGCTGCCTTAGCTGAAATTGAAGCTGCTTGTCTTAAAAGCTCAATAGCTTTAGCTGGTAGAAATTTATCATGTATATACTTAGTTGATAAATTAACTGACTTTTCAATTGCACTATAGGAAAAAAATACCCCATAACGAGATTCAATAAATGGCACCTTGCTTTGAAGAATTTGCGCACTTTGATTAAAGTCTGGTTCACTAACAGAAAGCATAGACATTGTCTGACCCAGTGCTCTACCTTCAATATAGCGAGAATAATTATCACTGCTGACACTAGCTAGACAATATACTTGTCGGCGAGAAATAGACTCAGCTAAAACTTCAGATAAATCCAGACTTTGCTCTTGACCAGCACTAATTCCTACAATATTTTCTACATTGGAAATATATAAAACAATATTGCCAGCTCGATTGGCCTCAGAAATACAACGAAGCAATCTTTCTTGAGCAATACTTGCACTAGCGCCTGAGACTAAACGAGAAACATCAATTTCCACCAATCTTTTATCTTGTAAAAATTTAGGCACCTCTTCACTTACCATTAACTGAGCTATCCCATCGATAATAGTTTTTTTACCAACCCCGGTTTCACCAACCAGCAAAACTCCGGTTTTGTTAGATGACATAAACTCAAAAATACTTTCAATTTCTTCTGACCTATCAATGCAAAACTCTAATCGATTATATTTAGCCGCTAGTGTTAAGTCATGGGAAAAATGATCAAGAGTTGGAGTAGCAATTGCAGTATAGGCTCGGTTCATGCCACCTGAAGGTTTAAATGAAGACAAATGTCGCCAAGATTTATATCTCTTATAGATCATTTTGTCAGTAAAAAGCCAGGAAACTACATTTTTTAATTTATCCTCACCAATCTTTAGGTCGTGAAATATCTCAGACAAGACAGTATCTGGCATATAACAATATGCCAATATATTCATGGGCTCAACTGAGTTCTTCCTTCTTTTTGCCGCGTCAATAAAAGATAAAACTGCAAGTTTAGAAACTTCACTAGACCAAATTGTTTTTCCACTGAACTCTTCTGGATCATTAAATATTAAATGACGATCAATTTTTTCCACTAATTCAGAGGCACTAACTCCTAGGCGAATAAAAGCTTTTTTAATTTCTTTATCTTTTAAAAGAACCCGAAAAAAGTGAATCAATTTTACTTCATTTTGCTTTAAACGATTGGCTAAAAAATAAGCATCTTCAAATACCTTTATACTGTTAATACTAAAAGTTTTAGCTACATTATAATTAATGGCTTTTTCACCAATATCTTCTTTTTTAAACTTTCTATAATTAAACTTTTTAGTTTTCATTTTATCTTGCTGTTGTCGGTAAAAATAAAATAAATCAAACCAAAGTGACAATAAAAATACTAAAATTAAAGGATGAGAATGTTCCCAAAATAATAAATAATTAAACAAGTCACTGATTATTTCTTGGTGATATAGAAAAATCCAAAAAAACAAAGAAAGCCATCCAGAAATAGCCAGTATTAAAGCAATTATCTTAATTATTTTATCCCAATACCTTCTAGCTCTACATAGAAGAATATAGGAACGATTAAAATTTAATTGAAAATAAAGAAACCATTGGCGCCAATTAATACCCAATTGATTTTTCTCATTTTCATAAAATTGTATATCTTCTCTTCTCATAATTTAGGAAAGCTGAATAATTGTAGCTAATATAATTAAAATCGGCAGTACTAACCAAAAAGCTATTAAAACTAAACACATAACTAACCAGAAAAATAAAATAATAGTACGAACAATAATTTGCACAAAACGAACTAAAAAACTTATCAAACGACCAACAAAATCCCCTTGTCCATACATCGGCACAAAGATATTTTTTATCCACACTAAAACCGCTAATAAATAAGCTTGTTCTCGCCAAAAATAAAAAATTCGTTTAACAAAACGAAAAAATCCCAAGCTATACCACCAAACTGGAAAATATAATATCATACCTAAAGTACCAACAATCAAAGACACACTGGAGCTAGTTGTTTTTATACTCTTCATATAAATTTAGTATAACATAATCACAGAGGAAAAAAAAGAAATAGAAGTGTTGACAAAGCCACTGAGCTGTATTATTATTATTTTAGCACTCTAAACTAAAGACTGCTAAAATTATTTTAAAAATTAATTCAAATATATATGTTTAATAAATTCACAGACAAATCTCAAGAAGCAATTATAAACGCACAAATGATCGCTTCCAGCTATGGTCAAAGTACAATTGAAGCCAATCATCTGCTTTTATCTCTAACCCAACAAAACGAGGGTTTGGTTAAACCTGTACTGGAAAAGTTAAAAATTGATCCAGAAATGGTGGAAAGTTACACAATAGAGGAAATCCAAAAATTACCAAGAAAAAAAGTTGCTAGCCAACAAGGCCCTATGCAATCAGTCTCTGGAAGCAGTGACACAGCTATGGTACTTGAAAGAGCCAAAAAAGAAGCTGATGGCATGAGCGATGAATTTATCTCTACTGAGCATATCTTTCTAGCTCTAATTGGTGTTAATTCCCCGGCTCAAGCGACTTTATTTAACTTTAAAGTTGAATACGAAACAGTTAAAGAAATATTAAAAGAATTAAGAGGTAATTCTAAAATCACTGACCCCTTCCCGGAAACAAAATTTAAAGTATTGGAAAAATATACTCATAATTTAACTGACTTAGCTAAAAAGGAAAAACTTGATCCTGTAATTGGTCGCGATACAGAAATTAGACGACTAATGCAAGTTCTTCTTCGTCGCACTAAAAACAATCCAGTATTAATTGGTGAAGCCGGAACTGGTAAAACCGCTATTGTAGAAGGTTTAGCGCAAAGAATGGTCAGTGGTGATGTGCCAGAAAATTTAAAAAACAAAGAAATCATTACTTTAGACCTTGGCTCACTGGTAGCTGGGGCTAAATTTAGAGGTGAATTTGAAGATCGCTTAAAGGCCGTATTAAAAGAAGTTCAAGGCCGTGAAGGTAAAATTATCTTATTTATCGACGAGCTTCACACTTTAATTGGTACCGGTGCTTCTGAAGGCTCAATGGATGCTTCCAATATGTTAAAGCCAGCTCTAGCCAGAGGTGAGCTTAGAACAATTGGTGCTACTACCACTAAAGAATATCAAAAATATATTGAAAAAGATGCCGCTCTGGAGAGACGCTTTCAACCAGTTACAATTGAGGAGCCTAGTATTGAAGATACTACTAACATGCTACGGGGTTTAAAAGAAAAATATGAAGTTCACCACGGGGTACGAATTACTGACGATGCCATAATCGCCGCTACTAAATTATCTAACCGCTATATTTATGATCGCTTCTTACCAGATAAAGCAGTTGATTTAATTGATGAAGCCACCTCATCTTTGCGCATGGAAATTGATTCAATGCCAGATGAGCTTGATCAGCTAAAGAGAAAGATAAAACAATTAGAAATTAACAAAGCGGCTATATTATCTAGTAATAAAAAATCAACTAAACTAAAATCAATTAACCAGGAATTGGCCGTAGCTAAAGAAAAGGCCAATCAATTAGAACTACATTGGAACAATGAAAAAGAAATTATCTCTAAAATCAGAGATCATAAAAAAGAAATTGATGATTTAAAGGTAAAAGCAGAAATCACCCAAAGACAAGGAACTGACTTAACTGAAGTAGCTCAAATTAGATATGACCTGATACCAAAATTAGAAAAAAAGATTAAAGAACTGCAAAGTGAATTAACAAAAATTCAAAAAAAGGGTCAACACATACTAAAGGAAGAAATTGATGAAGAAGATATTGCTAAAGTTGTCTCCCGTTGGTCTAATATTCCCGTTAACAAAATGTTAGCTGATGAGATAAAAAAGCTCTCACAAGCAGAAAAATATTTACAAAAAAGAGTGATTGGTCAAAATAAAGCTATTGAATCTGTCTCTAATGCTTTAAGAAGATCACGAGCTGGTATCAATGAAGAAAACCGACCAATTGGATCATTTCTTTTTGTCGGACCAACCGGTGTTGGTAAAACCGAATTAGCCAAAGCCTTAACTAACTTCATGTTTAACAATGAAAACGCTTTAATTCGCATGGACATGAGTGAATACATGGAAAAACATTCCATTGCTAAATTAATTGGTTCCCCTCCGGGTTATGTTGGCCATGATGAAGGTGGACAATTAACTGAGAAAGTAAGAAGACATCCATATAGTGTATTATTATTTGATGAAATTGAAAAAGCTCATCCAGACATGTTTAATATGTTACTACAAATCCTTGAAGATGGTAGATTAACTGACTCCAAAGGAAGAGTGGTTAACTTTAAAAACACAATAATTATCATGACCTCTAACTTAGGCAACGAAATTATCAAACAATATTCAATTGGTTTCTCAGGCGAAGCCAGTTTAGCGGAAACTAAAGACAAAGAAATGCGAGATAAAATAGAAAAAATTCTAAAACAACATTTTAAATTAGAATTTATCAACCGCATTGATGAAATTGTTCTCTTTAAGAGTTTGACTCCACAAGTACTGGAGAAAATTGTTGATTTAGAATTAGATAAAGTTGAAAAACGCTTGCAAACTAAAAACATCAGTTTAAAAATTGGTGAAAAGGTTAAAAAAATGTTAGCTAAAAAAGGATATGATGTCACCTATGGTGCTAGACCGCTTAAAAGAATGATTCAAAACGCAATTTTAGATGAACTAGCTTATAAGATAATTGAAGGTAAAATTAAAGATGGTCAAAAGATAAATATTAACTTAAACCAAAAAGATAAAGTAGAAATGAAAATTGTTTAACATTAAATACAAAAAAAATCAGCTAATAATAGCTGATTTTTTGTTTCATATTGGTCTTTTTTAAAAAATATACTATAATGTATTCACATTAATTTTTAATAATAATATGAAACAAAAACTATTAATCTTTGGCTTTCTTTTTTTAGCAATATTTATCTTTCAAGCTAAAGGCGCAAAAGCCGAAGTTGATCCTAACTTTGATCCTAATTTTATTATTAGCGATGAAGAGATGATGAGCTGGAATAGCATGAGTCTTTCTGAAATTCAATTATTTCTCCAACAAAAAGATAGCTACTTAGCTAATTATCAAATTGAAAATGCCTATGGTACTAGAAAAACTGCAGCAGAAATTATCTATGAAGCAGCTACCGCTAATTATCGCTGTCCTGATCATGTTGATCTAAGTGAAAACCCAGGAGAGGAAATGATTAAATTACTATGTGACAAAATCACAACAGTTAATCCTAGATTTTTAATGATTCTAATTCAAAAAGAATCTAGTTTAATTGAAAACCCTGACCCTAGTCAAAAACGTCTTGATGAAGCTACTGGTTATGGTTGTCCAGACAGTGGTGGCTGTAACCCTAGATGGAAGGGTTTTGGTAAACAAGTAAACAGCGCAGCCTTGCAATTTCTAGCTTATATGGAAAAACCCAATCGTTACCCATATAGACAAGGTCAAGCTTATATTTTCAACAACGATCGTGGAACTATTTACAATCAACCATTGATGGTTACTCCCGCTAATCGAGCTACTGCAGCTCTTTATAACTACACTCCTCATGTTTTTAATGGTAACTATAATGTTTGGCGATTATATCAAAGATACTTCCCTGAAGGAGTAGTCACACAAATAGCTCGTTACCCTGATGGCAGTCTACTACAAGTTGAAGATCAACCCGGAGTCTGGTTAATTCAAAATAATCAAAAAAGACCCTTTCATAGTTGGGGAGCTCTAACATCACGATTTGATCCTAATCGAATCATTAAAATTGATGAATCAGAACTTGATGCTTACCCTAAAGGATCTCCACTAAAGTATCCAAACTATTCACTATTGCGCTCACCTCAAGGAGAAATTTATCTAATTGTTGATGATGAAAAAAGAAAATTCGCAGCTGATGAAATATTTAAACACTTTGGCTTCCATCCAGATGAAATTATTGATGTCGCCTCAAGTGATTTAAAACACTACAATGATGGCGAAGCAATTACCAATCAATCTACTCATATCACTGGAGCTCTACTTCAAGATCCAAGAAGTGGTGGTATTTTTTATGCATATGATGGAAAAAAATTCCCAATTAATGATCGAGTAGTTTTAGACAAAAAATATCCAAACATGACAATTCATAAAGCTTCAGTTGAACAACTAGAGTCATATGAAACAAAAGAGCCAGTAGTATTTAATGATGGTAATTTACTAAAATCAAAAACTGTTAGTGCAGTATACTTAATTGCCAATGGCAAAAAACTACCCTTTGCTAGTGGTGAGGTTTTTGAGAATTTAGGTTACAGCTGGGACAATATTATAGAAGTTTCACCTCAACATCTCTATCTCTACCCTTTTGGAGAAACAGTAATTGATCCAAAATCATAAATAGATAAAATAAAGTAAATAACAAAAATACTGGTCAAGCCAGTGTTTTTGTTTAGAAATATTGGCATAAATATTAATTTATACTATACTAAAAACACTAATTACAATATTATGCCCCAAGTTTTAAGAGCTCTCTTACCCCACAGTCCCCTGTTAATTGATGAAATTGGCAAAGAAAATAAGGTAATTTTAAAAAAAACAGAAAATGCCTATCAATTAGTGGCTAAGGAGTTAAAAGAAAAGCAAGTTGAAACAATTATTGTCATTTCCCAACATGGTGAAATTTTAGATGATAGTTTTTCTATTGGAATCGCCCCAGAGTTTAATCTTGATTTCTCTGAGTTTGCTTGCTTTAAAAAAAGAACAAGTTTAAAAAATGATCTTCTTTTAAGTGATAAGCTTTTAGAGACAATTAATCATGAATTTCCACTGACTCCAAGACCAATAGCCAAGCTTGACCATGGAAGCGCAATACCACTTGAATTGTTAAGCCAAGGAAAAAAAGACATAAAAGTACTGCCACTTTATTGTGCCAATAATTTAGATTGGAAAACTCACTATCAATTTGGACTTAGACTAAAAGAATTTATTGATCAACAAACAAAAAAAATTGCTATTATTGCTTCAGGCGACCTGTCGCATAGATTAAAAGTTAGTAGCCCTGGTGGTTTTTCTCCTAAAGCAGTAAAATTTGATAATAAAATAATTCAATTTTTGTCTGAACCAGAAAATGCTAGTGATAAACTACTTAACTTAAACCCGAAAAGCGTCAATGAAGCTAAAGAATCTGTATTAAAACCACTTCTAGTGCTACTGGGCATAATTGGTTCAAATTACAAAACTAAAAAGTTAGCCTATCAAGATGATTTTGGCGTTGGTTATTTAAGTATTTTATTTAATCATTAAATATATGGAATCATTATCAGATATTTTTAAAAATAAAAAAGACAGTAAACCACCTGCCTATCCTTGGCAAGAATTAGCGCTGACAATTATAAATGATTTAAAAGTGCCAAACAATAAAAGATCCTCAGTCTTTAAGATATGTAAAGATAATCACACTGAAACTGTCAAAAGAGCTTTAAGTGATACCAAAGAATTGTGCAAAACAAGTTCAGCTTGGCGCTATTTTTTCAAATTAATTGAAGAAAGTAAAAAAACTAAAAATTATGAAAGCTAAAGTTTTAAACATATTAATAAACCCAGATAAGAGATTAAGAAAAAAATCTCTTAGTATTTCGCTATCTGAAATCAAAGATCAAAAAACCAAGCAATTTCTAAAAGATATGAAAGAAACGATGTTAAAAGAAGATGGAGCCGGTCTAGCTGCCCCTCAAGTTGGAGTCAATAAAAGAATTGTAGTTTTAAATCACGAAAACAAAATCTATTATCTAATAAACCCTGAAATCACTAAATTTTCATTTAATCAAGAAATTAAAGACGAAGGTTGTCTTTCAGTAGTAGATGAAAATGGTGAAATTTATTTTAAACCAGTTAGCCGACATAAGTGGTTAAATTGTAAATATCAAGACGAAAAAGGTAAAACAAAAAAGCTCAAAGCTAGAAATGGTTTAGCTCGAGCGATTCAACATGAAATAGATCACTTAGACGGTGTTTTGTTTATCGATCATTTAAAGAAAAACTAATCTAAATCTTTTTCACTACTAGCTTTTCTTTTTTTCTGTCTATTTTTTATCACTAAATAAATAATGGTTAAAACAGCTATAAATATAAGTAAATAAACAATCTCGTGATAATACTGCCTAAGTTCTTCATCATGAGCGCCGAAAAAATAACCCAAAGCTGCCAAGACACTACTCCAGATAAAAGCACCCAAAAAAGTATAGAGAGAAAAAGACCAAATATTCATTTTAGCAAATCCAGCCGGAAGTGATATTAACTGACGAACCACTGGTATTAAGCGGCAAAAAAATGTTGACCCTTTATCATAGCGAGCAAAAAAGCTTTCTGCCCTTTTAACTTTTTCCTCACTTAAAAGTAAATATTTAGCCAATTTGGTTTTAAGTAATCTATAAACAACCGGCCGGCCAAGATATCGGGCTAGATAATAATTAATTAAAGCTCCCAGTAAACTACCAAATGATCCAGCAAGAATTACTAACCAAATATTAAGTTTTCCTTGAGCTGCTAGGTAAGCGGCTGGAGGAATAACAATTTCAGAAGGAAAAGGAATAAATGAACTTTCAATTGCCATTAAAAAAAATACCCCCCAGTAATTAACTAAGGCAAAAAAATTTAAGATGGCGTCAAAAAATTCTAGTAACATGATTATTATTATAAACTAAATTTTAAAAAATGACAAAAAAATATACAACTATATTTTTAGGCACCCCGGAGTTTGCCGTCCCGAGCTTAAAGGAATTAATTAAATCTCCCAGTTTTTCAGTTTTAGCAGTTTTTACTCAAAAAGATAAAGCTAAAGGAAGAAAACTTGCAGTCACTGCTTCTCCTGTAAAAAAACTAGCCCAAAAAGAAAACATTCCAATTTATCAACCTGAAAAGATTAAAGAAGCAAAAGATTTAATCAAAAATTTAAAACCAGATCTTTTAGTAGTAGTAGCTTATGGACAAATATTACCAGAAGAGATTTTAAATATCCCTAAATATAAATGTATAAATGTCCACGCTTCCCTTTTACCTTTATATCGTGGAGCTTCTTGTATTTCTGCTCCAATTTTAAATAATGACAAATACACTGGAGTTACCATTATGGAAATGGACAAAGGTATGGATACTGGAAATATTATAAGACAAGAAAAAATTAAACTAGATGGACAAGTTAGCGCAGGAGAGCTACATGATAAATTAGCTAAGCTTGGAGCTGATATTTTAATACCTAGTTTGCTAGATTACTGCCAAGGAAAAATTAAAAGCAAAAAACAAGAGGACAAAAAAGCTACTTATGTTAAGTTAACTAAAAAAACTGATGGTAAAATTAACTGGCAAGAACCTGCTTATATAATCGACAGAAAAATTAGAGCCTATCAACCCTGGCCAGGCACATATTGTCAATTAAACAACAATCAGACACTAAAAATACTTGAAGCTCAAATAAGTGATGACAAACAAGCTCTAAAACCCGGTGAAGTGAAAATAAAAAACAATCAAATACTAATTGGTACTGGACAAGCTAATTTGACTATATTAAAATTACAAAAGTCTGGACAAAAACCCTTAAAAGCTCAAGACTTTATTTTAGGTAATAACTTAGATGCAAAAATATTGAAATAGGCCCCTTCGTCTATCGGTTAGGACGTCTGGTTCTCAACCAGGAAAGACGGGTTCGACTCCCGTAGGGGCTGCCATCTTTATATTTACTACTTAAAAATTTAAACATATAAAAACCCTTGACAAATAGTATACTCGTAATGTATACTACTTAAGAGTATACTAATTTTATGAAATTTATTAATCGTGAAAAAGAATTAAATAACTTAAATCAAGCTTGGAAAAGTAAAAAAGCTCAATTTTTTATAATCTACGGAAAACGAAGAGTTGGTAAAACTGAGTTAATTAAGCAATTTACTAAAAATAAATCAGGTATATATTATTTAGCCGATAAAAGAACAAGCAAAGAACAATTAAAAGAGCTTGGACAAATTGTTGGTGAATATTATAAAGATGAAATTTTAAAAAATAATGGATTCAGTGATTGGTTAGAATTTTTTTCTTACATAAAAAATAAAAGTAAAAAAGAACCTTTAGTAATTGCTATTGATGAATACCCATACTTAGTAGAAAACAACAAAGAAATAAGCTCATTATTTCAAAAAGCCTGGGATAACTATTTAAAAGATACAAAAGTTTTTTTAATTTTATGTGGATCAAGTATATCTATGATGGAAAAAGAAACCTTGATTTTTAAATCTCCCCTATTTGGTCGTCGAACTGGTCAATTATTAATTGAACCACTTAATTTTTTTCAAGCATGGCAATTCTTTCCGGAAAAAAGTTTTGATGATTTTTTAAATATCTACTCAATTTGTGGAGGGATGCCAGCATATCTACAACAATTTAAATCAAGCGAAAAATTCGAAAATATAGTTAAAGAAAAAATACTAAATAGTAGTTCGTTTTTATATAATGAAATCGAATTCATGCTCAAAGAAGAACTGCGAGAACCTAAAAACTATTTAGCTATTTTAAAAGCCATCGCTTATGGACAAAGAAAGTTAGGAAAAATTGTAAATGAAGTTGGCTTAGAAAAAAATATTTTAAATAAATATTTAAATGTTTTATTAAATTTAAAATTAATTGAAAGACAAGTGCCAGTCACAGAAAAGCTTCCTAATAAATCACGTAAAGGTTTGTATAAAATTGCAGATAATTTTACTCTATTTTGGTTTTATTTTATTTTTCCTTTTAAAAGTTATTTGGCTTTAGATAATTATGACTTTGTATTAAAAAAAATATTTGGTAACAAAAAATACTCTAATTCACAAAATTCAAATTTTAAATTAATAGTATCTAAAACATACGAACAAGTAGCTATGGAGATATTATATAACTTAAAAAATGAAATTTTTGAGTTTGAAAAAATAGATTCCTGGTGGTTAAATGAAGAAGAAATTGATTTAGTGGCTTTTAATGAAAAAGAAAAAAGAATAATTTTTGGTGAATGTAAGTGGTCAGAAAAACCAATTGGAATTGATACTTATTTAAATTTAAAAAGAAAAAGTCAATTAGTAAACTGGTATAATAATGAAAGAGTAAATTATTATATATTATTTAGCAAAAGTGGGTTTACAAAAAATATAATGAAATTAGCTACAGAAGAAAATATTTTTTTAGTAGAAAAAAATAAATTAATATGTACAAAAAGAAAAAAGTTGCCAGAAAAAAGCATGCAAAAGCTAAGGGTAAAAAAATAAAAAATATTCGCTATTAGTCAATTATAGAAATATCGGCCATTTTTACCTTAATTAATTGACCCGTTTTAACTGGATTATTTTTTGCATTTTTAAATTTAAACTTTAAAGTAAAATAAAATTCACTTCTGCCTTTGAATACATTTTTTTCTTTTTTTTCAATCAGTAAATTTAGCTCATTTACAGCACTAAGTATTTTTGCTTTATAAAAACCTGCCATCTCGTCAGACAAAGATCGCAAAACAGCTGAACGCTGTTTTTTTATTTTCTCATCCACTTTTTCCTTAAGCTTTGAAGCTGGCACCATTTCATGCTCTGAAAAAGGAAAAACATGAATTTTGCTAAATTTTAGTTCTTTGGAGAGTTTGTAAGTTTTATTAAACTCCTCTTCAGACTCACCTGGAAAACCAATTATAATATCAGTGGTGATAGCCATTTTTGGCATTTTAGAGCTAATATAGTCTAACTTTTTTTTAAAATACAGAGTGCTATAAGGTCTTTTCATTAGTTTGAGAATTTTATCACTTCCTGACTGCAAAGGTATATGTAAATGCTGACAAACTCTTCCTTTTGAACTAGCAATTAAATTAATTAATTTAGCATTTATCTCATTAACTTCAATTGAACTTAATCTAAAACGAACAGTTTTAGTTTCTTTTAAAAGAATTTTTAAAAGTTTAGTTAAGTTTATATCTGAATTTTTTAAATCTTTTCCATAAGCGCCTAAATGAATAGCAGTTAAAACAATTTCTCTGTAACCTTGTCTCTCAACTGTTTTTGCTTCTTCAATTATATCTTTATAACTACGACTAGACAGTGGTCCTCGGCTAAAAGGAATAATGCAATAAGAACAAAATTGATTACAACCATCAGCAATTTTTAAAAAATAACGATTCTTCTCGCCTGAGCTAAGACTATAGTCATAATTTTTTTCATGACTTTGACTAATTTTGTTGGCTAAATTATCTAATTGACCGACTTTAGAAACTATACAGGCTTGTTTAAATTTGTCTGAATTATAAATTTTTGGCCAGCAACCAAAAACAACTACTCTTGCTTTGGGGTACTTATTTTTCAAATTTTGCCAGGCTTGCCAATCTTTTTTAATTGCTACTTTTGTGACTGCACAAGTATTTACAATTATCCAGTCAGGTTGATTAACACTAAGGGTCATTCCTCTTTTTATAAGCAAATTCTTTAAATACAGAGAATCATATTGATTGACTTTACAACCTAAAGTTTTAATAAAAAATGTTTTCATACTTAAGTCTTGTCAAATTAATTTTTTTTTGTTAACATCAAAATGTCTAGTAAGCTAATAAAAGCTTTTTTGTTTTTTATGCGTCCATAGCTCAGTTGGTAGAGCAACTGCCTTTTAAGCAGAAGGTCGCAGGTTCGAATCCTGCTGGACGTACATCTGAAAAAATACCTAAAAATCCTAGGTATTTTTTATTTAATCACTTTTCTTATTTTTCGCAAATACTTACTATCAATTTTATACCACTGCCAAGAATATTTAGGACCAGTTCCTTCATTGGCTGGTAAATGAAAATCAGAGCCACCAGTAGCGATTAAATCAAGATCTTTTATAATTGAAGATAAAATTACTACACTGCTATAGTTATGATGAGGTGACAATAACTCTAGGCCATCTAGACCATTTTTCTTCAACTCAATAATTAAATTTTTATTAATATTTTTATGGTGACAAGGATGAGCTAAAAAAAGTTGACCACCAATTTCATCTCTTAATTTAACAATTCGCGAAAAACTAACTCTTGCCTCTTTAAGTTTTAAACCACTGCTGGGATAAAAATAATGAGAAACAATATCTTCTTCTCGAGGTTCTTTCAAATCTAAATCACGACGAATAATCGCTTGATTTTTTTTGTTTTTCCAAATATAGGAAACAAGATGATTAATCGGTAAATAATTTGGATGTTCTTTTAAAAATTTTTTTTCATCAATTTGTAAACCTTTCTTTTTTACTTCCTCTATCATCTCTAGCATGTTTTTCTCTCTTCTTTTCCAAGTTCTTTTAAGTAGTGATAATAATTTTTCTGAATTTAGATCATAATTATACCACAAAACATTGAAGGTATAATTATTGTGTCTAGCGTAGAGTTCAAGACCAAGTATAGTTTTTATACCATAACTAGCACAAGCTTTTTGAAACTCTTTTTGTCCAGCAATTGAATTATGATCAGTTAAGGAAGCAATTTTTACTTCAAACTTATCTAACATTTTCGCAATAGACTTAGGGCTTAAAAAACCATCCGAATATTTGGAATGGAGTTGCAAATCAATTAACATAATTAATATTGTTTATATTTTTATATTATTATAATTTAATAATAACAAAAATAATTTTTAAAACCAAACACTTGATATTTTTTTTAAAATAAGATATCATCAAAAAAGTCTGCCACCTTAGCTCAGTTGGCTAGAGCAACTGTCTTGTAAACAGTAGGTCGTCGGTTCGAGCCCGACAGGTGGCTCAAGTACAAACCATTGAAAAATGGTTTGTTTTTTTATGTGAAAAAACTCTTAATAAACACACCTTGAATTTAATTTAAATTTAGGTTAAGATTTATTTAATTATATGAATCAAGAAAAAGAAAAAAATTTAGAAAAAGTTCCACCAAATAGCTTAGAAGCTGAAGAGTCGCTTTTGGGTTGTTTGTTAATTGATAAAGATGCAATTATAAAAGTGGTTGATACTCTACTACCACAAGATTTCTACAAAGGTGCTCATCAAATTATCTATGAATGCATTATTGAACTCTACAGTAACAATGAACCAGTTGATATTATTACTCTCTCAAACAAACTAGAAGAAAAAAAGCAATTAGAAAGCATTGGTGGTCGCACTTTGCTGGCAAAACTTTCAAATACAGTTGCTACAGCTTCAAATGTTTCCCACTACGCTTCAATTGTACAAAGAAAAGCCACTCTAAGACGACTACAACAAGCAGCTACCGAGATTATGGACATAAGTTATGAAGAGGAAAGAGATATTGATCAAATTTTAGATGAAACTGAAAAAAAGATTTTTGGAGTTTCTAGAAAATATCTAAAAAATGCTTTTTTGCCAATTGACAGCTTATTAACTCAAGCCTTTGACAGAATTGATGAACTCCATAGAAAGAGTGGAAAACTCAGAGGTCTGCCTACCGGATTTACTGACCTTGATAATTTACTAGCCGGACTACAAAAATCAGACCTAGTTATTTTAGCCGCCCGTCCTAGTGTTGGTAAAACTTCCCTAGCTATGGACATGGCGCGCCAGGCGGCTATAAAAGGAAAAGAAGGAGTAGCAGTCTTTTCTCTGGAAATGAGTAAAGAACAATTAGTTGATCGTATGCTTTGTGCTCAAGCTGGAGTAAATCTATGGAAAATGAGAACCGGTAATCTTTCAGACAAAGACGATGCTAATGATTTTAGCAACATAGGAAGAGCTATGGGTGAGTTAGCAGAAGCACCAATCTATATTGATGACTCCGGTACTTTGTCAATCATGCAAATTCGTGCCAAAGCCAGAAGATTGCAAACAGAAAAAGGCTTAGGCTTAATCGTCATTGACTACTTACAATTAATGGAAGGACGAGGTAAATACGGTGATAATCGGGTGCAAGAAATCGGTGAAATTAGTCGTGGACTAAAATCAATTGCTCGTGAGCTAAACATCCCTATTTTAGCTCTTGCCCAGCTATCACGCGCTGTTGAGCAAACCTCACCAGCTATTCCTAAGCTCTCTCATCTTCGTGATTCAGGTTCAATTGAACAAGACGCTGATGTCGTTATGTTTATCTACCGAAAAGCAGCTGATAGAACATATAAACCAGAAGAGCTTCCCGCAGAGGAAAAACATAAAGCCGAGCTTTATGTCGCCAAACATAGAAATGGTCCCACCGGTCAAGTTAATCTTTTCTTTGATGAAGGCACAGTTAGTTTCCGCAATTTGAGCAAAAAAGAAATGGTAGAAGATAAAAGCGAAAACGAAAATGAATCTCAACCAGAATTTTAAAAATAATTATAAATAATTTAAAAATTTATGTTTAATAAATTAAAACAGTTCAAAGATTTACGTTCACAAGCAAAAACCATGCAATCAAAGCTAGCTGATGAAAAAGTTAGTGAGGAAAAAAACGGAGTTAAGGTAACCTTAAATGGTAACTTAGAAATCATTGAATTAAGTCTAAACGAATCTCTTTCAAACGAAGAACAAAGCAAAGCCCTTAAAACTTGCTTAAATGACGCTATTAAAAAAACCCAAAAATTAATGGCTAAAAAAATGCAAGAAATGGGCGGTATGCCTGGTTTAAGTTAAAACATGAATTATCCAGAAAGCATTGAAAAATTAATTAAAGCTTTTTCCCAACTTCCCAGCGTTGGCCCAAAAACGGCTGAACGCTATGTTTTTTCACTTCTACACTCACCCAAGGAAGAACTGCTTTCTCTATCAGAAAACATCAAAAACTTAAAAGATAATATCAAAAATTGCTCAATTTGCAATACTTTTACAGAAAAAGATCCCTGCTATATTTGCCAAGACAAAAGAAGAGACACTAAACAAATTTGTTTAGTGGAAAACACTCAAGATCTATGGGCAATTGAAGAAACCAAGCAGTTCTCCGGCAAATATTTCGTCCTGGGAAAACTAATTGATCCAATCTCTAATATCAACCCCCAGGATCTACCAATCAAGCAATTTCTAAACTTAATTAAAAATGAAAACATCACTGAGCTGATAGTCGCCCTTAACTTCACCATTGAAGGTGAAGGCACTACTCTTTATTTAAAAAAATATTTACCAGAAAACGTAAAAGTCAGCCGTTTAGCTAAAGGACTTCCACTAGGCTCAGATCTTGAATATGCTGATAGCTTAACTCTAAAAAACGCTCTTAAATATCGGCAGGATTTATAATTAAATAAGAAAAATTAATAAAACAAAAAACATCCATGATAGTCATGGATGTTTTTAAATATCAACTTGCTAATATAATTACTGAGTAGTTATAGTCATTTCATTGGCAGTATTTATACCTGCTGGGATTCCGCCAGTATCGCTTCCTAAACAATGCTCTAGAGTATATGAATTAGAATCATTACTAAAATATAAATATTCACCTCCAAAAGTACCATCATTGCAATCATCCGGACTAGGATTTTCTGGAATAGGATCAATATAATTATCCAAAGTAGTTCCAAACGAGGTATGAGCAGCCACTCCTCCTGTTGTGGTTTCACTAGGATAACCAGTAGTTGGATTAGCATTATAATACAGCTCCAGTGCTGTTTGAATTTGTCTAATGTCAGAAATTCTTCTTGAGTCTCTGGCTCTTTCACGAGCGTTGTTTAAAGCTACTACTGAGAGAGTCGCTAATAGACCAATAATGGCAATTACCACTAGAAGCTCAATCAGAGTAAAACCTTGTTTATTTTTCATAGTTTTTAAATTAATTAATTATATAAAAATATTATAGTAAAGAAGCGGAAAAATAAAAACCCTATTTATATAAATAGGGTTTTAAAGTAGTATTAAAATAGTTTAAGCAATATCTAAAATTTCTACAGAAGTTTTAGATTGTCTGTGTCCAAGGTTTCTTTTGTATCTAATCTTGTTTTTGTATTTCACCACTTTCACTTTTTTATCTTTTTCAGTACTTAAAACTTTGCCTTCAACATTTTCTTTTAATTTAGGTTTACCAAGATTAAGTGATGAACCATCACTATCGGCAATAAGTAGGGTGTCAAATTTAACTTTTTCACCTTCTTTTTTAGCTAATTTTTCAATTTTAATAACATCCTTAGCTTTAACTTTATATTGTTTACCACCAGTGGCAATTACAGCAATTTTACTCATATATTTATTTATGTTTAATAGAAAAAATCAGTTAAATACTGATTCAATTAAATATTAACAAATATTTGAAAAATGTCAACAAATAGGATATGATTAAGGTATAAATAAATAATAAAATAAAAACAAACATATGGCTAAATTTATCATCCAAGGAGGACAAAAACTAAGTGGTGAAATCAAAGTCGGTGGAGCAAAAAATAATGCTCAAGTAATGATACCGGCAGCTCTTTTATCAGAGCAAACCATGATTTTAAAAAATGTCCCAAAAATTGATGGTGTTGAGAAATCAATTGAACTAATGGAAAATTTAGGCGCTAAAGTTAACTACAGTGGTGATGTTTTAGAAATCAATACTAAAGATATTTCCAAAACTGAACTAGAGAGAAAAATGGCTGATAAGTTTAGAACCTCAGTTATGTTTGTTGGTCCAATGTTGGCCAGATTTGGTGAAGTTAAATTTCCTCATCCCGGTGGTTGTGTGATTGGAGCAGCTGGTAGGCCAATTGATCTGTTTTTAGAAGGCTTTAAAAAAATGGGTGCAGAAATCAATGAAGGTGAAGACTTCTATCACATCAAAGCTAAGAAACTGCAAGCTTGTGATTATTTCTTCTCCACAGTTTCAGTAACTGGTACGCAAAGTTTAATGATGACCGCTACTTTAGCAAAAGGCACTAGTATTATTAGAAATTGTGCGATGGAGCCAGAAGTAGTCGCTTTAGCTGAGTATTTAATTGAACAAGGGGCAAAAATTAAAGGAGTTGGCACTCCAACTATGAAAATAGAAGGAGTAGAAAAACTAGGTGCCTCAAAGGTTTCAGTTATACCAGATAGAATTGAAACTGGCTCATTTGCCCTAATGGCTGCAGCTACTAAATCAGAATTGAAAATTAGCAATTGTAATCCTGATCATATTTTAAGCTTATTAATTGTTTTTGAAAAAATTGGAGTTCCCTTTGTAAAAGGAAAAGATTGGCTTTTAATTAAACCAGCCAAAAAAATTAAAGCTATGAATATAAAAACTCATGAGTATCCTGGATTTTCAACTGACCTGCAATCCCCGTATGTAGTTTTAATGACACAAGCTGAAGGCAAATCATTAATTCAAGAATCAATTTATGACAGACGCCTAATCTGGACAGATATGCTCTCACAAATGGGGGCTGATATTACCATGTGTGATCCTCATCGAGTAGTAGTTTATGGACCCAATAAATTATTTGGAAAGAAATTAATAAGTCCAGATATTCGCGCTGGTATTGCTTTAATTATTGCTGCTCTAGTCGCCCAAGAAGAAACTCAAATTGACAATATTTATCAAATTGATCGTGGTTATGAAGCTCTTGATGAAAGACTAAGAGCAATTGGTGCCGATATTAAAAGAGAAGAATAAAAACTATGTCTAGTAAAAAAATAATAAATATTGTTGGTTTGTTTTTGATATTTATATTTATCTTTCTAACTATTTATACTTCCCTTTATGCAGCTGGCTATCGTTTAAATTGGCACTGGCAGCTACGTTTTGATCAGTTAATTAGTAAAACCGGAATGCTGATAGTTCAAACAACACCAAGAAATGTTGATTTTTATCTAAAAAGAGACGTTGGCGGTTTTTTAACTCAAAAAGAAATTATTGATTATTATCAAACTCCAGCTAAAATTCAAAACTTATTACCAGGAAAATATAATATTCATTTTGAAAAAGATGATTATTGGCCAATTAGCAGAAATTTTGAAATTTATCCCAACCAAACAACAACACTGACTAATATTTTTCTTTTTAAAAAATCATTGCCTTTAAATATTTATGAAGGTGAAAAAGAGGAAATAGTTTTAAGCGATAATAAAGATAAATTAATTCTTCTTGATAGTGGAAAAGTAATTAATTTAGATAAAAAAGAATCTGTTTTAAGTTTAAATGACTACAGGGAAGATGCTTTAAGTAAATATCTTGGCAATAATATTTTATTAAATGGTTCTAATTTATATGACTTAGATAAAAAGCAGAAATTATTCAATGTTCAAGAAATAATAGATCAAGATTATCTAAATTTTGATTTTGATCTAAAAAATAACATTTTATATTACAATACTGGTGAAAAAATTTCCTATATTGATATAAATAAAAAAGAAGAAAAAATACTTTTAGATTCTGGTGATTATTTAAATTTTTTTATAAAGGATAATCTAATTTACACTATTGAAGCCAATCAATTAAATTATTACTTAAGAAGCTACAATCTAGACTCTTTATCTAGGCAAAGATCAATTATTATACCAAGTGGAGATTATAAATTTACCAATCAAAATCTTAATTTAATTAATCTATACGACAGTCTTTCTAAAAGATTAATTTTAATTGAAAAAGACATGTTTTTAGATAGACAAAGAATAGTTAACAATGTTGATAATTGGAGATGGTTTGAAAATAATCTTCTTTGGCAAAAAAACAATGAAATTTATCGCTACAACTTAAACAATAATGAAAAAAAATTACTTTTAAGACTCAGTCAAAATGTTACTGACTTTATATGGCAAACTAAGGAAAATTATCTCATTTATTCAACAAAAAATTCTATTAATATTGTTTATTTTAAAAACAAAAAAAATGATCACCTAGAAATATTAAGAGCCCAAAATATTGGGCCCTTATATATAAACGATGATCAATCTATTTTGTATTTTTATGCAGAAACTGATAATCAATCAGGAATATTTAAATTACTGCTTCATTAATTAAATATCTTTTGATAAGTCTTTAATAAACTGATTTAAGTCCTTACCAATTTCTTTATCTTTTAAACCAAGTTTAATGCTGGCTTTTAGAAAATTTAATTTATTACCAGTATCAAGCCACTCGCCTTCTAAGCGCCGACCATAGAGGGCTTTTTTTTGATTTAATAATAAAGAATAAGCATCAGCTAGGCGAATTTCACCAGACTCACCTTTTTTCATAGTTTTTAAAATCTTTAAAATATCGGGAGTAATTATATTTATGCCAACTTGAACTAAATTTGAAGGCGCATTCTTTTTTGGTTTTTCAATAAACTTCTTTATCTTATAACTACCACCGCCTAAATCTTTGCCATCAATTACTCCAAAATATTTAACTTCTTCGGGATTTACCTCAGAAAGACCAATTATGCTTTGCTGATATTTATTGTAGCTTTCAACTACTTGTGAAACTGGTGATTTTTTTGAATCATACAAAGTATCACCAAACATTACTAAAACTGGTTCATCTTTACCCACTAAGTGAGAAGCACAATTAACAGCATGACCGTCTCCTAGTGGCACTGGTTGGCGCACATAACTAAACTTAGCTAAGCTTTCAATTGCTTGAACTTTTTTAACTAAATCAAGTTTATTTTTCTCTACCAAAGTTTTTGAGAGCTCAAAGGAATAGTCAAAATGATCTTCAATTGCACGCTTGCCTCTACCAGTTACAAAAATAATTTCTTCAATTCCCGCAGACACTGCGTCTTCAACTAAATATTGAATCACTGGCTTGTCAACCACAGTTAACATCTCTTTTGGTTGAGCTTTAGTAGCTGGTAAAAATCGAGTGCCAAAGCCAGCCACTGGTAAAATTGCTTTTTTGATTTTTTGCATATAAATTTATTTAATTAATGAAATTTCCATTTTAAAAAATAACGCCACCAAGAAATTATATGTTGGCGGGCTAATTTATCTTTAAAAATTGCTAAATACCAAGGATAGCGAGCGCTGGAGCGAAGATGATCATGAATTGCAATTGCAGTTGGCAAATATACAACTTTTTTAGAATTTTTCTCAATTCGACGACATAAATCTACATCCTCAAAATACATAAAATACCTTTCATCAAACAATTTATTGTCTTTAAAAAACATCTCTTCTCTTCTAACTAAAAAACAGGCTCCAAGTAGCCAATCAACTTCTTTTATTTTATCATAATTTTCGTTTTTTAAAAAATATTTATCTAAATAATTTCTAAAAAAATAACCGATTGCCGTTCTTCTAAGAAGTGGTAAATAAATTTTAGGAAAACGAGCACAGGAATATTGCAAACTTCTATCAGGGTTAAGTAGTTTTGGTCCAACTAGAGCTACATTTTCATGATTTTTTAAATAATTATATAAATTTAAAATACAATTTTTTTCAAAAACAATATCAGGGTTGCTGATTAAAATATAGTCTCCACTTGAGTGTTTAATTCCTAAATTATTGCCACCACCCATGCCTAAATTTTTCTCACTTTTAACCAGTTTGGCAAAAGAATAATTATCAAGCAAAGCTTCAAGCTTGTCACCAGAATTATTTTCAACTACAATTGCTTCCAAGCTAATACTACCGATATTAGATTTTTCAATCGATGAAAGGCAATTTTTTAGCTTGTCAAAACTTTTGTAGTTTACAATTATAATTGATAAATCCATATTAGAAGTTTAGTAGTTTAAGAATAGATTTGCAAATGGAAAAATAAACTTGCAGTATTGGGTTGGCAATATATCTTAAAACAAAATTATCAACTTCTTGATGAGTAATTTTTCCAGAGAAATACTTTAAAATCTCACTATCTTTTCTTTTTCTTAATTTCTGTGTTTTTTTTCTAGCTTTAATTAAATAAAACCAATTTTTAAAATTAAAAAAGAATAGCCAGACTTTTAATTTTTCTTTTAACCAACCACCGCGCCAAGCAAAAAGCAGTGAAGAAATTTCTGTAAAGAAAAAAGCTGGGAAAAATATAAGAAGTGATGGCAATGAATAATTTTTAAAAGCTACAATTATTCGATTTCTATCCATGTAATAATATTTAGAAATTGAACGACCAAATTCATATTTATGATAAGCCACTGAATTATAAGCAATTTTACAACTATAACCAGACAACCATAGTCGCCATGCTAAATCTTGATCTTCATTATACATCCAAAGTTTTTCATCAAAAAAGCCTATTTCTTTTAAAGCTTCTGTTTTTAACAATACCGCTGCCCCTGAAGGATAAGCTATGTAGTCACTTAATTTATTTTTTCCCTTGTACACTTCATTATACTTTGAGCAATAACCATATCCTAAAAAATTAGAAATATTACCTAAACTATTAATCCTTTTTTTATCACTTTCAAGCATTAATCTTGCCTGAACTCCAGAGACATATTTATCCTCTTTGATAACTTGCAAAAGCTCTGAGATTGCATAAGGATCTAGATAAGCGTCCATGTTTAAAAGCAAAATATAGGGAGTATTTTTTTCTAGAAAATATTTCATGGCGTCATTGTTTCCTTTAGCAAAGCCGTCATTTTCTTCATTTCTAATTATTTTAGCCTCTTTAGCGTTGCTTTTAAGATACTCATAAGTCTCAGAACTACTTTGATTGTCAACAATAACTAACTCCCAGTTTTTATACTCAGAATTTAAAATTGACTGATAACAGTCCTTTAAATATTTTTTGGCGTAGTCTTTGTAATTGACTAAAATTATGCCTACTTTTTCCATAATGCTATAAATTAAAGTAATTAATATTAAAATTAGACATAGCTAATGTACCTTATTAATTAATAATAATTAGTAAGAAACCGTTTAAAATATATATATAAAAAATATATTTTTTAAAAACTCTCAAACAAACCTATGTCTAATACTAAAATTAATTACATCAGAACTCTTCTCCATAAAAAGAACTATTTTATTGATATGATGAATAAAATAAGAAAAATAAAGGAGCAAATAGAGGCAAACAATGATCAAAAAACTGTTTTAATTTTTAAAAAAATATAGTAAATCGTAAATCCGGAATAAAATAACTAAAACAGAAAGAGCTATAAAATGTCTATAGACAAGAGTTAAATAATTATTTAAAGTATTAAATCATTTTATGAACAAGTAAATTAAAAAATTATAAATATTATTTTATATATTTTTTAATTCTTTTATCATTATAAATTTTTACTGGATCTTGAATTTCAAAGAAAATTTCTTTTTTCTTTAGTTTTTTAAAATAAATATCCAAAAAAATACTTAAATTATTTAACTGATTAAAGACTTTATTTTCCTTTTTTTTATATTCTTTTTTTAACTCTTTTTCTTTTATTAATAATGTTAAACTTTTAATTTTTAAAAATTTAATATGCATAATTGAGAGTCGATCAATAATCATACCAGGACTTTCACTATAATATAAATTCATATTTAATGGCAAAATATTCATTTGATTGGTGACTTCAATGTCAATTTTTCTAATAAAATCATTCCTAACTTGATTTACTTCATCAATAGTTTTCTTAGTTTTAGCTACATGTTTTGCGCCCAAATTGTCCATTCTTGCAGAATCTTCTAAACTCCACAACTCCTTATTTGCCTCTAAGTTTAATATTATAAAACTATATAACTTATTATTTAATATAACTTTATCTGTTTTACTGTAATCTGTAAATATTTTAATTATTTGTTTATATGAAAGCATATTGTTATATTAATTATCAATAAACTCAATATTGTTATAATTTTTTAAGGAATAATTAAAAACAGCTTTATTTTTATAATATGAATTTGCATAAAGCTTAACCTTTTTACCTAATAATACTGCACATATTGCAACATGCAACCTATCAGTATTAACTTGTTTATATGGATAAATTTTATCAATAAATTCATCAAGAGGTTTAGTTGCGTACCCTTTTAATGAAATATCTTTATTTGAAGAAGGAAGTTTTTGTAATCTTGATTCTTTATCTAAACGAAAAGCATTTAATTCGCCACTACCTTTGGGTTCTTGAACTAAATTATTATAAAATGCACAATCGTGCCAAGTATACACATTAGCATTTTTAATTTTATTATTTAAAAAATTTACTGATATTTCTTCACGGCAAAAAATAACTAATTTGCTTGAAATATTATTAAGAACTCTAATTTGCTCATCACCAAATATAGTATGTGGAAGTATTATAACTTCATTATATAAAAAAGATTTTTTAATTAAAAAATCTCTAATATCAGAATAATAGTCTACAAAATTACCACCTCCATCTATTAATAATGTATTATTATATCTTGATGAGTTAATATCTACATATTTTTCATCAATAATTAATTCTGAAAATAAATTTTTTGTGCCATGCCATATAAGAGAATCACCGTAATTGCCAGGAAATCTAAAAAAATCTACAGATTTATTTCTATATTTTTTTAAAAATTGTTTTAAATCAAATTCTTTCATTGTTCCTACTTATATTTTTATTTATAACAGCATATTAAAATTTTTGGATATAAACGTGTATTAGTTGATGTAAAAAGTTTTAGCTTTAACTCTTTGGTAATTTTAAAATTAGATTTTTTAATAATCTTTTTTAACATTTTATGATTACTAGTATAAACACCTAAAACTCCACCTGGATTTAAAGTATTTTCACAATAGTCAATAAAATACTGATATAACTCTTCTAAGTCTTCATATTTTGAAACTAACATGCCAAATGGTAAATCTGAAGTAATTACATCAAATTTACCTAGTTGTGGATTATTAAATATATCTTCTTCCTTAAGTTTAATTGTTTTTATCAGGCCTGCTTCCCTAATATTTTGTATGGCCAATGAAATACATTCTTTACTATTATCAAAACCAACAAACTTCTTTAAATGAGGATAATAATGAGCAGCTTCAATAAGTAATGTAGCACTTCCAGAAAAAATATTTAAATAAGAATTAAAATCTTTTAAGCTACATAAATAATTTAAAGAGTGTGCAATTGTTGGATCCATTGCTCCATCCATGTTTCTTATTTTATACTCCCTCACAGATAAAGGTCTTTTGCTTATTTGAACTCCTACTTCCCATATATTTTTAATTTTAATAATATGAACCTTTAAATCTGCGTCTTCATCCTCAATTAATTTATATGTATCTTGTATATAGTCCGCAATACTACGCACTTCAGGTGAGTCTGAGCCAGCACAAATAATTTTAAATGACTTAAATGAATCTTTTGTATTTTTATTAATTATAGAAATAATATTTCCTATGATTGATTTATGCTTTGAAACATAATGTGGATTATAGCTAATATTTTGAGTTACAATATATCCTCGTAAAATACTTCTAAGCTCTTTTATAAGAGAAATATTTTCAATAAAATTTAAGTAAACAAAATTTTCTTTCTTTTCAGTAACTGAAAGATTTAAATTTTGATTAATCTCATCTAAAACGACATCTTTTAATCCAGGAATAAATTCTAGCTTAATTTCAAGTTTATAATTATTCATACATTTAATTTAATAACGTTAAATATCTCATTAACTGATATTTTTTCTAAACAAAAAACTTCACAACAATCGATTTCTTCTTGCCTTGTTTTATGATTACATAATTTATGTTTATTCTTATCATAAATAGCTACCAGATTACTAGATATTGGTATATATTTAGGATGTGTTGAGCCAAATATAATAAAAGATTTTTTATTAAAACTGTTGGCAATTATTGCGGGACCTGAATCATTGCCAATAAAAAAAGTACAGTGTCTAATAAGAGACATCATTTCATTAAAGGAGTAATTTTTATCTAAAATAACACATTTAATTTTATATTCTTTCTTTAATAATTTAGATAATTTAAGATATTTATGATATCCCCAAGCTCTTTTTTTCTTTTCCCATTGACTAGTAAAAGGTGCTATTAAAATATAATCACCTTTAATAATGTCTTTCCAATTATTATTTATCAAAGGTTTTTGGTTAATTTTTTGATCATTAAAACCAATCGATTCCATATATCCTTCTATATATGTTTTTTTGTTATTACTTAGCTCATATACAAGTTTAATAAAAATATCACAATTTATTTCTTCTTTAGAATCAAATTGATATATTTTATCATATGTCCGTAATAATAATCCAGCGTTTTTATTCTTTGTAGCTAAATAAACTTTAGAAACGTATTTTTTTAAGAATCTTGCAATTGGCTCTGTCATTATTACATCACCCAAATGTCCACTGCGTATCAAGCATACAGATTCAATATTTTTATTTTTAACTTGCTTTCTGAAATATTTTCTATACCAAATAGATAAAGTAGAATCATAAACTATTTTATCTTTAGATATTATTGTCCCCCAAAATGATCTATGTTCAAAAAACCATCTTTTATTTATTTGGTCTATATTTCCTTTGTATTTTTTAACATACTTTCTAATGGTTTCAATTCTTTCTAGCCAAGGTGAATTTTCATTAGAAGTTGAATCTTTTTCAAAAAAAGCTAATTTTTTCCATTTTTCATAAACTAATTCTGCTTTATCTCTAAATTCAAAATGCAATAATTTAGCTTGATTATAAGGAATTATGTAAGGATTTCTATTATAATCACCAAAAAAAGTTGAATTATTTTCTGTTTTAACATAATGGCCACCTGCGACAACTTCAATATTTTTATGATTTTTTACAATGGCTTTTCTAAAATGACCATATTCTTGCCATTTTTTCTCTGGCCATGGATAAAAATATTTTGTTGTATCTATAGAATAAAAAGGAGTACAGGTATAGTCTGATAATGTATGATCAAAAAGAGCATTTGCCCAACCAATACTCGCATAAGGAATCTTATTACTTTCTAGGCGATTTACAAAATCATGAATTGAATTATCTTTTATAGAAAAAAATTCATCTGCATCCAAAAAAACAAACCAATTAATTTTATAATTTTTATTTGCAAAATTAAGTAATTTATTACTTATTTTTGCATGATCAAACACTGGATTATTTTCTTGACAAATAATAACTCTCGAGTCGTTTTTATATGATTTTAATATTTTATTTGTTTTATCAGTTGAACAATGGTTAATAATAAAAATATAATCAAAACCAAGATCAAGATGGTATGAAATATTTAAATCAATTATTGATTCTTCATTTCGCACAGACATAATAATTGCTACAATATATTTTTTATTCATAAATATAATTTATCTATTAAATAAAACTTTATCTAAAACATGTTTAAACTTATAAAAAGCCGGATGATTAGAATAAGTTGCATGAAATAAAGTAATTTTATCTAGATTATCAATATTTCTATTTGAGCTTTCACTAATTATTACATATTTTTTCTTTGGAAATATATAAAGTTCATTATTATTTTTATATTTAGTAAGAGCTATAGCTAATGCTCCCTGTTCATCATGATGTGTTTGTTTATTATGTTTTATGTTTTTTTTCCACCATTCATATTCTTTAAGTAAATTAATAGAAATATCATTACCTGCTTTTTGTACAAAAAATCCTGCGTTAACATAAGGAGTTTTTTTAGATGTTTTTTTACTCATTGCACCATGCTGATATGGTTGACCAAAAAACTCATCCAATATTGCAAACTTTAATTTTGACTTACTAAAAAAATAATCAACTTCTTTTGGATATTTTATTAAAAATACATCAGCATCTATAAAAAATTCATCTTGATTAATATCTAATCTAGGCGAAGGACACCATTTCTGCCAAGTTGCTTTAGATTTAAAGCAAAAATTTATATTTTTATTATTAGGAAATTTTCTAATACATACATCTTTTTTAAATTGTTTTGAAACTAATTTTTGATTATCTGTAAAAATTATATAATGATGACTATGACCAAATTGTTTTTTAAAAGAAAAGACACTATATCGTAATAACTCAAGATTTTTTGATAAACTCTTTCCCCAAATTGACCATCTAAAAATCATATAAATTTGTTTACTTTAAGAAAATCATTAATAGTTTTTAAATAGTTATACTTCAAAAGATTTTTATTATTTGCTTTACTCATATTATTTATTTCTTTTTTATTTAACTTTATTGCTTCTAATATTTTTTTTGCAAAATCATTTTGATTAAATGGATTAACCCATAAACATTCATTATTTGTAAAAGTATCTTTAACGCCGTCTACATTACTACTAATAATTACATAATTCATTCCTGATAAAAACAGTTTAGCTTCTATGGGTGTATGTGGGTTTGGGTCCATTATTGACGGAATACATACAATGTCAGTGTTTATATTTCGTAAAAAAGTCTGCCATATTTCCGGATTAAAATCATCTATTATAATTAGTCTTGGTAATTTTTTTTCATATTTTTTTAAAAAATTAAAATAATCATTTTCCCCTGAATTATTTGGAGCTTGCAATATCATATAATGATTAGGCAGCAACTTGTTAACTTTTTCCCATGCTAACAACATCTCCTTTTGTCCTTTGGCAATTGAAGCTCTTCCCCAACTAAAAATAATTTTTGAATTCGGATTAATGTTAATACCAAATTTTTTAAGATCTAAAATATTAAATTTTTTATTTAAAAATTTTTTATAACGATCAAAATAAAGACCATTGAGAAAATAATCTTTTTTACTGAAAGAAATATTATAATTATCAATTAAATGTTGTGCAAAATTTTTACCTATAGCAAGTACAGAAGATTTAGGATCTTTCTGAATATAATTAAAAGCTTCTTTCTCTAGAACTACTCTCTTTTTTCGCCAATTTTCATTTCCAAATTTATGATTTAAACCACTACTACGAGGCATATAAAAACATCTTAATTTTTTATTGAAAATTTGCTGTTTAAATTTATAAAAAGGTAAAAAGGGAGTATCATGTAACATTAAAATATTATCATCTTCTTTTTTTAAAATTAAATTTAAGGCAGTCGATAAAGATGCACATAAATATTCCCATTGAGTAAAACTTTGCCACATATCATTTTCAGAAAATCCAGCTGTGCCATTACAAAGAGGAATGAGATGACCACCAGTTTTTTTTACTAATCTAGTGCTAGTTTGTAAAAAATCATAATTAAACACCTCACCTTTTGGATTAATAGATATATAAGCTAAACTAATTTTAATTTTCTCAGTTTTAGTTATATCATTTAAAGCATAAATAGTATCTTGCATGGTGGTTCCAGGACCACAATAAAAACTACTAACCCCATCATAAGAAGCAATAATTAAATGTTTTGCCATATTATTAATTTTACATAAAATATTAAATCAAAAGTATAAATTTAGTGGTATAAAATACTCATAAATTTTATGTTTATTGTTTCTAATTTAACATTAATATATTAAAAAATCAATTTGTAGATATAATTACTTTTTTTTAAATATAAAAAATGAGATTACAAAAAACCAGGCAATTTTTAACACATAATAACTAAAACCACTATGCCATTTTTTAAAATAAGTTAGCATTGAATCTCTAAAATACTCTTGTTTTTTTCTAGTATTAACTTGAGAAAAACTAAAGCCAACACTATCAACAGCTTTGACATCAGGAAAATAGCCAACTTTGCCATTATTTTCATAAACTTGACGACAAAAGTCAACCTCTTCAAACCAAAGAAAGTATCTCTCATCAAGTAGTGGCAAGTCTTTCTGACTAATCTTTTGCCAGGAATTTTTATTGATAAAAAAATATGAACCGCGAATTGAGTCAACTATAGCTTGTCTATTATAATTAAAATTTTTATTTAAATAATTATTTAAAATTTTAGGAAATATATGGTGAATCTTTAAAACAATCATTAATTGATCAAAAAGCTTGGGAAAACGTCTGGCTTGTAGTACTACCTTACCCTTTTCATCTACAAGTTTTATACCAAAAACTGTTATCTCTGGATTTTTTTGAGCAATTTGTAAGCTTTTCTCTAGAGTGTCTTTTAATAAATACATGTCTGGGTTTAAAAGCAAAATATTATCACCCATAGACTCTTTGATCGCTTGATTGCAAGCTTTTGAAAATCCTAAATTTTCTTCATTAGCAATTAGTTTAACCTGAGGAAATTCATTTTCAATCATTTCCCTGCTACCATCACTTGAGTTATTGTCAACTACAAACACTTCATAGGAAAAATTATGTTTATTTCCATAAATTGACTCTAAATTCTTTTTTAGTTTTTCTTTTGCTTGCCAGGAGACAATGATAATTGATAGATCCATTATTTTAATAAATTAATTTTAATCTTTTTAAAATTAGAAACTTGTCCGCTTTTAATTTCCACTTCTACTTTTAATGGTTTTAAATTCTTTTTAAAAAAAGCAATAATTTCTTGGTTAGCTTTACCTTTTTCTGGAACTTGTCTAATTTTTAGCTTTAAAATATCATCCATTTTTTCCAAGCTTAGAGATGAAGAATTAGCAATTACTTTTAAATTAAAATCAATACTTAAATTTTTCTCTAACTGCTTTTTTAAATTATTTAAAATTTCCATATTATTGTCTAAAAACTATGGCGTTGGGAATATTTCTTCCTGGTCTTACCATATACTCACCATTGTAAATCATGGCTGAGGAATGACCACCATCAATATTTAGGGCAAAATCAAACTCTAGGCTTTGCATGACTTTAGATAATTCATCTAAACTAGCCGGAGCTAGAGAGATTAAATATAGTTTTCCTTTGCCGGGATTATCTTTGTCTTCTCTGTAGCCAATCGCATTTCTTCTATGTCGACTATCGATTTGAGTAAAGTCAATATCCCAGTCAATTAAAACATTGAAACCATTTTCTAGAATTCTTGGCCGATTACCAATTAATGCTTGAAGTTCTACCTTGTATTTATCTTCAAAGTCAGCTTGGTTTTTAAATTCCCTTGAATCTTTAAAATAATAAAAACGATTATCTCTATCAAAAGCAATTAAGGGCCCAGTTGTCCAATATTTTAGCTGATCTTCATTTATAAATTCCTGTTTTAAAGTGTCATAAACTGGGAAAAAATAATAATTTAATCCTCCACAGCTAGAAGCGGTACAAAAATAACTTCCTACCAATCCAGCAAAAGCATTATTTGCAAAAACATATTCAGCCAATGACTTAGCTTGATATTGATCTGCTTTTAGAGTCAATATCTCTAAGTTGGGATTTTTTAGATCAATTTCAACAATATCTAAACTATAATTTTTCTCATTGACATTAATTTTTCGATGTTCATAGAAACTATAGTCATTAATTGACTCAAAAAGCCCTGGCTTATAAATCATAGCTAAATTCTCTTGACTAATTCCCAATCCAAGTTCTCTCATAATCCTGAAAGCATCATCAGGGCGACCAAGATAATATTTCTTTAAATCAACCGGATTAATATACCAGGCTTCACCATTTCTTTCTATTTGCAGTACAATTTTTCCAGACAGTCTTCTAGCTAGCTCTAAGTTACCATCAACTTCCATACCAGCTTGAGCAATTTGTTGCCAATCATGCTGACTAATTCCCAGCCCTAACTCTCTCATAACTGAGAAGGCGTCAGCGGGACGACCAAGGAAATAGCGTCTTTTATCTTCTGGATAGACATACCAAGCTTCTCCATTTTCTTCAACTGATAGCAGTATTCGACCAGAAAGTCTGTTAGCTAAAGCTAGACTTTCTTTAGGAAAAAGCAAAAAAAGCAAGCAAGTCAAAAAAATGATTAAAGAAAATTTTCTTTTCATATTATTTCCAATAAATACTAAAGATAGTACTTTTTTGAATTATTTTATTAAAGTAACATAATTATATTTTAACCATTATCACCATAAAAAGCAATTAAAATAATTAAAGCTTAATGTCAATATTTATTATTTTCTCAATCTATACTACAATAAAAGTAGTTTACAATTAACTCTAAATATATGAAACAATATCTAAATTTGCTACAAGACGTTTTAGAAAACGGTAAAAGCAAAGGCGACCGAACCGGCACTGGCACTATCTCAGTTTTTGGCCGACAAATTAGAATGGATTTAAATGAAGGTTTCCCGCTTTTAACCACTAAAAAGGTTCATCTGAGATCAATCATCCATGAACTACTATGGTTTCTCAGTGGTGATACAAATATTAAATATTTAAATGAAAATAAGGTAAAAATATGGGACGAGTGGGCAGATGAAAATGGTGAACTAGGACCAATTTATGGCAAACAATGGACTGCTTGGGAAGGAAATGATGGTGAGAAAATAAATCAAATTAAAGAAGCGGTGGAGATGATAAAAAACAACCCAAACTCCAGGCGGATAATTGTCAGTGGTTGGAATGTCGCTGACTTGAGAAACCTAATTAGCGGACAAAAAACTGCTCCACCACCGTGTCACACTCTATTTCAATTTTATGTTGACCCAGACGACAAATTATCATGTCAGCTATATCAACGTAGTGCTGATATATTCCTAGGCGTGCCCTTTAACATCGCCTCCTATGCTCTTTTGACTATGATGATAGCTCAAGTCACTAACAAGAAATTAGGTGACTTTGTTCATACCTTTGGAGATTTACATATCTACAACAACCACATGGAGCAAGTCAAAGAACAATTGAGTCGAAAGCCTAGTCAACTACCACAAATGAAATTAAATAATGAAGTAAAAGATATCTTTTCTTTCAAATTTGAAGATTTCAATTTAGAAAACTACGATCCTCAGCCAGCAATTAAAGCGCCAATTTCTATTTAATTAATAATTTATATGATAAAAATAGTATTAATGATGGCACAAACAGTTGATGGAAAAATTGCCAAAGACAAAGACCATTTTGCCAACTGGACTAGCAAGGAAGACAAAAAACTCTTTGTTTCTGAGTCAAAAAAACACGGAGTAATTTTAATGGGTAAAAATACTTTCAAAACCTTCCCTGGTCCACTACCAAACAGACTAAATGTTGTTTT
>PWHG01000084.1 GCA_003554785.1 Candidatus Falkowiibacteriota bacterium | reverse complement strand
TAACTCCTAATTTTTTAGGAGTTTTCATTATGTGATTTTTAAACACAAATCTTCATATAAACCCTCTATCAAAGCCTTTTTGTTTTTTTCAATCATTATACCGTGAAATTCTACCGTTCATCTGCAATTTCATGAAAGTCATGATTCAAAGAAATATATGCGTCGATTATATAGCCGTTTTATGCCTTGGATTCACTGAAACTCACAAATGAGAAATGGTTTACAAGCTATATGATAAATAGCAACTATTGTCATGGCGATTGTCTCAATCAAGAGAAAAAGGCTATAATAAAAAGATATTGATACTAAAAATGTGTTTGAATGTTTAGGTGTAGTATAATGGAGTATATATCCTGTGTGATAAGTTTAAAGAGAAGAGGCTAACCATGAACGGTTTAAATTTTAAACTGTATGAAAACCCATTGCCCGATCCGGAAAAAGCATCGGTCCAGTTACAAGTGGGGAAAGGAAAGAAGAACCAGCCATCAATTTATGTCGAAAGTACTGCGTTTGATTGCATTCGCGGTATCATTTGGAACAAACATCGCGAATTCAGTCATCAAAAGAAGATTAATCAAATAAGCAATGAGGACTGGGTGCGTTGTTTAAAAGGACTTAAGGATGCGGTGGGTGCGTTAGAATCTTGCGAAGATTCGAATCACTTAACAAAGATACTTTATACGCCAAACCACCTATTGTCAGAAAAAGAGCTCATGTTTGAGCATAAACATGATATTCAACAGTTTCTGAAGGATGTTATTCTTTGGGTAGAGACACATTTGAAAAAAGGGAAATACATTCTCATTATCCAACACGATTAGATTATTTGAAGACTATTTGTAATGGAATAAGCGTTTACGGATGTGAACATTACCTTGGAGTTTTCTAGACAACGGTTCATTTCAGATTGTCTTGTCTGACTTAGAACTTTCCTGAGTTAAGAATTTTTAAAATTGCATGCTCACAGCGTCATTTATAGCAGATTGCTTCGTTAACTTCAATGTGTTTAACGGTTTCAGCGATGTTTTTTTTTCTTGGCAATTCAAAAATACAATTCTCGGAAATCAGAAATACAAATCATGAACAATGACCCAATAGACGATAAAACCATGTTATAATTCAGTTGAGTAAACACACTATTTCATCAGTGAATGCCAGATTCTTTGATGAATTTTTTATCTAAAATAAGGAGGAAAACATGGGACTAAAAGATAAGAAAAAAGAGGGAATTTCAAAATTGAGGAACTTGCCTCAATACCGGCGTTTGCCATGGCAACGTTGAACTATGCAAAAGACACACTTGCATTCTACTGGAACAAAACCGGTCGTTTTGACTCTATACGATGAAACACAATACCAAAGAAATTACGCAGATCTCTGATGGAGAATTACCTAAAGGCATCCGTGCAGGGTACTTATGGGGTAAAGACGACAGAACCATCTTTTTCACAAAAGACAATGATGGTGATGAAAAACACGATATTTACAGCATTGACATTCATACTAAAGCAGTCACGCAACTGACGAAAACAAAAGAAGCGCAGGATATGCCTATTGATGTATCACTGGATGGTAAATGGATGATCTTTAACGCGAACCGGAATCACAGGCAAATGAATCTGTTTCGGATGAATCTCGAAACAAAAGCAGTCAAACAACTGACCGATCATGCAAACCCGGCCATGGGTGGCATGTATTCTAAAGATGGATCGATGCTTGCCTACGGAACCAATGAAGAAGAAAACCTGGTAAACGCAGACATCTATCTTATTAAACCAGATGGAAGTGAACAAAGGCGTGTTGTACAACTTGAAGTGGGATCACAAGATAGTTTCGCTGATTGGTCTGAAGATGGCAGTTTCTTTGCTTTTACAACAGATGTCAACGGAAACAACCAAGTGGCCATATATCATCTAGAAACCGATGCAATCAAACTGTATGGCGATGGATCGCAAGCAGAAAGCGCATCCAAAGTCATCGGAAACGATAAAATTCTGGCGATTCCAATAAAAACGCCTCCTTATCCCCGATCCTTTACGACGTGAAAACGGGCGAGAAGACGACACTTGAGTTTCCACCGGGCATTTCGATTGGCTCAGAACTGATCAATGATGATGAAATCATTATGACGATTAATCGTCCACTATCACCATCGACATTGATGCGTTTTAATCTGAACACACAAGAAAGTGAAATCCTACTAGAAACAGATATGGGGACGATTGACAAGTCGTTATTCGTTGATGGGGAACATATCTTCTATCCGTCTTTAGATGGCACAGAAATTCCAGGCATCGTCTACAAACCAAGAGACTTTGATCCAAACAAAAAAAACCTGCAATCATCATGCCTCATGGCGGACCGACGGCACAGTACTTCTTATACTTTACACCGAGTGTCCAATATTTCACAGATCTTGGTTATGTGATTCTCCATCCAAATGTCCGTGGGTCTACCGGATACGGTTCTGAATTCCGTGATGCATGCATCAAAGATTGGGGTGGAAAAGACCATGAAGATTGGATTGCCGGTAGAGAATGGTTAATCGAGAACGCAGCCGTTGATCCAGAAAAGGTTGTTATTTATGGTGGGTCTTATGGCGGCTATGCGACCTTATGGGCGATGGGGAACTCCCCGGACCTATGGGCGGCCGGTGTTGCCTGGGTACCAGTCAGTGATTTACATTCCATGTATGAACTAAGCATGGAACATTTCAAGTTTTTCCTTCGCCAACAAATGGGCGATCCGGTCAAAGACAAAGCTTTATGGATAGAACGCTCACCACTCACGCATATTCAAAACATGCAAGCACCGCTATTATTGGTACATGGAAAGAACGATCCACGTTGTCCGGTATCGCAATCACACATCGTTGTTGATAAACTGAAACAATACGGGTTCAAAGAAGGACAAGGTTTTGAATATGTTGAGTATGGGGATGAAGGCCACGGCGCCTCAGGCGATATGTCCGGTGCCATCCGTTCGCTTAAATTACTCGATGATTTCTTATATCGAAAAGTTGAAAACAAATAGCTTTGCATCGATGTCATTTGAGGAAGATGGCCGGTTCATCGTGCACTTGATTTAAAATATCGGATTGAATAAAATCGGCTTCATGTTCTTTGTGATGGTCATAAAACTAAATCAACAAAACAATCCGTTCTGAAAATGAACTGTTGCATTTCAGGATTAACATGTATAGTCGACAATAAAAACAACCGCAATCAACATTGATTACGGTTGTTTTATTAATCACGGTAATTTTGTTTTCTAATCGATCCGTCCACTTTATGTATGACGACAGATGAACCACTTGCTTCAGCAAGACCTTCGGCGTAATCCACGGCTTCTTGTTGGGTTTTGAAGAACTTAATCGTTTTTGATGAGTTCTCTTTGCGCACGCGCCACATTTTATAATGTTCACTTTCCTTATCATTGTTTAAAGAAATGTGGTACTTTTGAACTTTTTGCTTTTGCGGTTTTTTGTCTGTATCTGTCGGTGCGGCTGTGTCTGCACTTTTCGGCTTGTCTTTTTTGCCAAACAACCATTGTAATAGTCCCATCCAATCTCTCCTTATCTAATTTGTCTCTAATTGTATTATACTATGAAACCAGAGTATTACCCACCGTTATATTACCATTTAGCCGCAGCAAGTGAATGACCGGTTATAAAGGAGGCCTATCTATTCTAATCGCTTTGGCTATTAGAGTTTTTATCATCGCTGTTAACGGCTGTTTGCTAATAGTAGGATTATAGTGTTTTGGTATGTCTGAATTTTGAGTTGGATAATATATTGGTGTCTCAGTGTCGGGAATAACAATCTATGAACTGAAACAAGACGATTTGGTCGTCTTTTTTATTGTGTCCAAGTGTAATGGATTCTAAAAACTTTGAAATTCAAACAAAAAAATGCATAAGTTTGGAAAAGTACTATGTTTATCTATAAACTATTCTTAAATATAAACTAAAGAGGATCCATTAAGAAAGGGAATGAGTAAATGAATAAGATTACTGGAATTGGTATTTTGTTTTTATTGTTATTGACTACCTATGCCTGTGGGAGCAATACTAGTTTAGTTGAGGTGACTCTCGTATTTAACGAGCCAGTGCAAGATGTGGTATTAGAAAGCGATTTACAACTCGAAGAAACATGGTTAAGTGATACAGAGGTTCGTATAAGTGGCTTAGCAGTAAACCAGGAGATAAGTCTTTTACACAGCGTGGCAACGTTTGATCCAGCTGTTTTCAATGTTGGAAAAGACTTAGAGACAGTACATATAACGGTTATCTGGTCAACAGTGGATGAAGGTCTCACGGAAACCGACACTGATGACGCCGGTGATAACATTGATGAAGACCCTGCGGATGACGATCCTATAGACGATGATTCTATCGATGAAGACCCTATAGATGACGATTTTATAGATGATGACGCTACGGATGATGATACTACGGATGACGAAGAAGATCTTTTTGACGATCGTTCACAAACCGTCTCGGTCGCTACAGTGAATGAACTGGAAGCGGCGCTTGATGAAATATCGACCGGAACGATTGTATATACAAACGATCTTTCCGGCAACATTACTCTTCATGGTGCCATCAATCTTGATCTAGGCGGGTTCACCCATAATGGAGATCTTGAAATCGCTACCCAAGAAAAAGGGACGGTTGTGTTTGAGAACGGGTATCTTGATGGTGATTTGGTTGTTGATGGTGAAAATATCACCTTCACTAATTATTTAACTGTTTCTGGAGATATCTTCATTAACGCTGTAGCAACGCAAAGTTTTTATGAGGAAGCAACAGGCAATACAATCATTGTCTTTGCGGACATGAGTCTTATTGAAATTAATAATGAAGCGACTAAAGTCTTTATAAAAGCATCCAACATTAGCTTAGTACTAAATGCGCCAGTAAGTATGGTTGAAACGTCAAGTAACCTTACGGATGTAACAATTATCGGAGCTCAATACATTCAGCAAGCAATCATCATGAGTGAAACCGTTTCTATGGATGGTCTTCCGGGAGCTTTAGAAGGGGACTTTTTACCGATTTTTGATAAACCAATCATGGATTCAATTATGCTGCCCTCATTAGATGCGTTACCCTATGGCGCAACATTGGAAACGTTGGAAAACAACTTGCCAACTGAAATTACCATCACAACACTTGATGGTGATTCGTTCATTGTTACTGTGGAAGGCTATAACTTAATGAGTGCCTTTGATGAAGATACCATCGAAACACAACTAATGGTATTTGAACTGATACTAGACATACCAGAAGAAGTGATCAATGCGAAGTTTTTAGTGCCAGAGATTACCATTGAAATACGCAGTGTTCGAGATTCCTTTAGCCCCATCGATTTCATTTATGATGAGAATGATATCGAGTTTGAATATGGAGAAGTTGATGGTCTTGAAGCGATCATAGATGACCATTTACCCAGTATGCTCTGGGTAAGCTTAAACGGCGGTTGGAACTGGGCAAGCATTGAGGCAGAATGGACCTTGGTAAGTGGTACGTTCGACCCTGAAACGTTCGATGAAACGGTATTGGTCTTTAGCGGTATGGTCACTGAAGCACCAGAAGGGTATCATATTTTAGACGCAGTACCAATAGAAGTAACCGTAACGATTTTAGAGCGTGATGAAGATTATTGGGTTGAAGAACCTTATGGCGATATTCATATCCAAACTCAGTATCCTGATGCGATTACGTGGACAATCGAAGAAGAAGTGGTTGAGCATACAAGACATATTTACGTTACATTTGATGTCAATGAAGATTACCGCATTGATGCTTTAGAGTATTATCAAACAGGGTATCAAGTTACCGCAGATCTACCAACGCACCAGTTTAACCGAAGCACTACAAGTACAACACCTCTAGAGATTATTGTACGAGCTACAAAATTGGAACGCCCAGAGTTTGGTGATATTTACAGTAGTGGTACCGGAACAATAAGCAATCCTTTTGTGATTACAAACCATGAAGAACTTCAAAACATGAAGTATTATCTGGATGGCAATCGACATTTTATCTTAGGAAATGATATTATCATCCCAGAAGATTTTGACTTTGAACCGATGAGTACGCCAAATCCATATAAACCGTTCAGTGGCTCCTTCAATGGACAAGGGCATAAAATCATCGGGTATCGTGTTGTAAACGATCAACCCACGGGCTTTAACTATTCAAGTTTTATCGATCGTAGTTATGGTACGATTGAAAACATCATTTTTGAAGATGTTTATCATATAATCGAAAGTAATAGTTCATACGATGGTATTGTTACGCGTTTTAACGGTGGTACAATTCGCAACGTGACCGTAACAGGCTACCGTGAAGGTAAAGGCAATGGTTTGGTTGGACAAAATGCAGGACTCATCGATAATGTCATTGTTGATATGACAATGAAAAACGCCAATGCCGGAATAGCATACATTAATCATGGCACTTTAACAAACAGTACCGTAACGATATCCACCTTAATCACGAAGCAAAATATTGGTCGTATCGCTGGTGTCGTCGGTTCTAATACAACGCAATCTCACATTTTTGGAGAAATAAGCGATGGTCATATATCAAACGTAAACGCTACTGTTTTAATTCAAATCGATCTTGATTCGGTAAGCGGAGATTCCGGGTTGGATATTGGTGGTTTTGCTTTTTCAAATAGTGGAACATCGACACACGATGATCAAGTTCAAGCCGGCATCTATTCAAGTGGTGTTAATGTTGAAATACGCATGTTGGGTGCCTATCGAGTCGGTAATATCGGTGGCTTTGTCTCTGAAAATATTGGTGGGGGCTACATTTACGATAGTTCAGCAATCGGTGTCGTTGAAGGAAACCACTATATCGGTGGCTTTGTCGCTCAAAATCGTGGTGGCATCTTACCGGGAGAATTAGATAAAGTCTTTGCCGATGTTGATGTCTACGCTTCAAGTAACACCGCCGGAGGACTTGTTGCTTTAAATCATGGGACATCCTACAGTATCAGTGCGATTGTCCGTGATAGCGAGGCGAGAGGAAATGTGTATGGCACTACCTCTAAAGGATCCCTTGTTGGTTCTAATAGCGGGAGAATTTTTGATTCAGAAGGTTTTGGGAACGTCTTTGATTATATTGAAGATTAAAAATAAAAGGGCTGATTAAAGAAAGTATTTGATTAAAACGGACAGTATAATAAAAAAGAGTAGAGTTATGTATTTGCATAGCTCTACTTTTGTTATATAAAGGTATTGAGAGGAGGTTTTACATGTATTGTATATCAACAGAAAGAAACCCGACAAAAGCCAATGTGGGGATTATTTATTAAACATTTCTGTGATATAATAAGAACGAAATCGTTTTAGTAACTCGAAAGGTGAGGTAATGATGAAGAAGATACCGTTGGAAGAAAAAGTAAAACTGACGAGTGGTCAGGGCAACTGGCATTTTTTTGAAAGTGAGCATGTGGAAGGGCGGCGCATCAATGTGGCGGACGGCCCACATGGTGTGCGTGTCTATGCGAAGCCTGTGAAGGATGGCGATTTTCTGAGCAAGCGCTACTTGGAACCGGCGACCCTTTTCCCCTGCGCCTCGGCCATGGGCTCGACTTGGAACCGGCGCCTGATTGAAAATGTCGGGCGCACCATCGGAAAGGAATGCCGCCATCATCAGGTCGATGTCCTGCTCGCGCCGGGGATGAACCTGAAACGAAGCCCGCTAGGCGGTCGTAATTTCGAATACTACAGTGAAGACCCTTTCCTGACCAGCGAAATGGGACAGGCCTTCGTCAGAGGCGTACAAAGTGAGAACGTCGGTGCCTGCATCAAGCATTACGGTCTGAATGAACAAGAGACCATGCGCCGTTTCGTGGACGTCAGAATCGATGAACGGACGATGCATGAGATGTATCTCTATCCGTTTTATCATGTCATCAAAAAGGAAAACCCCTGGATGGTGATGAGCAGCTATAATAAACTAAACGGCGATTACGCCTCGGAATCGGCCTATCTGCTTCAGGATGTGCTGCGCGAGCGGTGGGGCTATCGCGGCGTCGTGGTGTCGGACTGGGGCGCGGTCCAGGACAAGGTCAAATCGATCAAAAACGGCATGAACATCGAAATGCCCGGGCCGTCGCACTTTGAAGACCAGGTGAAAGACGCTTTGCAGGAAGGCACGCTGACAGAAGAAGCCCTCGACAAGAGTTTGGAACCCCTGTTCGCTCTGCACGAGAAAGTGAAGCCGATCAAGCGGTTGAAGACGATCGACCTGGACGAACACCATGCGTTTGCCCGCCAAGTCGCAAGCGAGGCCATCGTCCTGCTTGAAAACGACGGCATCCTCCCTGTGAAGGATAAGGAACAGAAAATCGGCATCATCGGCAAATTCGCCAAGGAACCGAGAATCAACGGCGGCGGCAGTTCCACCGTGCAACCCTACAAACAGGAAGTGCCGCTGATCGAATTCTCGAAAATCTTTGAAAATCATGCGTATGCGGACGGCTATCACGAAAATGACACATCCGAAACGCTCATTGACGAAGCGGTCGATGTGGCACGCGAGAGCGACACCGTCTTTTTCTTCACCGGCACCACCGAAACGATCGAGACCGAAGGCAAGGACCGCGACCACATGATGTTGCCGCAAGGGCATCTCGAGGTCTTCGATGCGATCAGAAAAGCCAACAGGAACATCGTGGTCATCTTAAGCAACGGCAGTGCGCTCGATCTGCGCGAACTAAGAGCGCACAGCCGGGCGATGCTCGAGACATGGTTCTTGGGCGGGGCGGCCGCCAACGCGGTTTTGGATATCATCACCGGCAAAACAAGTCCGAGCGGCCGCCTGCAGGAAACCTTCCCTTTGAAACTGAAAAACACGCCGCACTACGCCACCTTCCCGCCGCTCATCAGCGTCGATTATCACAAGGATTTAATCATGAACGGCTACCGTCACTACGACACCCATGATTACGAAGTGCTCTATCCCTTCGGCTACGGTCTGAGCTATGCCGATATCGCCTATAAGACCATCGACTGGAAAATCAACGAACCGGATGCTCAAGCGTTCGTACGCATCGAGGTCGTCTTGGAAAACAAAAGCGATATCGATGCCTACGAGACCGTCCAGGTCTATGTCACAACCCGCATCGAGACATTGGTCAAACCGCTCAAGGAACTAAGAGCGTTCGAGAAGGTTCTGGTGGCCGCGAAAAAGACCGAGAAAGTCCGGATCACCTTGCCGCTTGAAGCGTTTGAGACCTATGACGAAACCAGGCACGACTTCGTGGTCTATAACGGCGACTACGAGATAAGCGTCGCGCGCCACAGCCGGGAAATCCACGGCACGAAGACGGTTTCCATCACGAAACAAGACACCTACCGTCCGCCGATCACGCTTGATTACCCCGTCAAGTTTCTGGAACTATATCTCCCGCAGTGGCACGAGTATATCGAAAAAAATTATAGACCGCTACGCTGGCACGAGACGGAAGAACCCATCTGGCGGATCCTTGATCGCTACAAGCGTCACAAGGCCATCAGTGAAGAGGATATGCAAGCCATCATCAGCAAATTGAAGGAGGATTTCAATGGATAAACCCGCAAAAGACCGTTATGAAAAAATGCCCTACAACCGCGTGGGCAGAAGCGGCCTCAAACTCCCGCAGCTGTCACTGGGTCTGTGGCAGAACTTCGGTGAGGAAAAACCGTATGAGGAAGTCAGAAAAATCATCCTGAAAGCGTTCGACAACGGCATCACCCATTTCGACCTCGCGAACAACTATGGCCGCCCCGCCGGCAGCGCGGAGCGCAATTTCGGTAGAATCATGCGCGAGGACCTCGCGCCTTACCGAGATGAGCTGATCATCTCGACCAAAGCGGGCTTCGGCATGTGGGAAGGCCCCTACGGCGATCTCGGGAGCCGCAAGCACCTCATGGCTTCGATCGATCAGTCCCTTGAGCGACTAAACCTTGATTATGTGGATATCTTCTATCATCACCGTCCCGATTACGACACCCCGCTTGAAGAGACCATGAAGGCGCTCGCCGACATCGTGAAACAAGGCAAAGCCCTTTATGTCGGCATCAGCAACTATCCCGCCGAACGCGCGAGAAGGGCCATCAAAATCCTGCGCGGTCACGGTGTAAAGATGCTCATTACCCAGCCGCATTTCAGCATGCTCGACCGCTGGGTCCAGACCGAAGGACTCGCGGATGCGATGATTGATGAGGGCGTTGGCATCATCCCTTTCAGCATCCTCTCGCAAGGTCTTTTGACCGGTAAATACATCGACAAAATTCCTGAGGACTCCCGTGTCGCCGATCCCGATGTCTGGTTTTTGAGCGAAGACAACATCACCGAGGATCTTCGCGACAAACTGAAGAAACTTCAGACCATCGCGGAAAAACGGGGTCAATCCCTTGCGCAGATGGCCATCGCCTGGACCTGCGTCCAAAAAGGAATCACCTCGGTCCTGATCGGTGTTTCGAAACTTTCACAGCTTGAAAACAATCTCGAGGCGCTTGAGAACCTGTCGTTTTCAAAAGACGAACTGGATGCGATCGACAGGATTTTAAACGCATAGGATCAAAAACACAATCTTCATAGGACCAGCTCGAAAGCCTTTATCACAAAGTGATTCCGTTACGCGACAAAGCGTCTGATCGAGGGTTCATGATTTCTTTCACAAGGTAGAATCCACACCCGCCTGTGATATGATGGGTCTTATGATAAAAAGGATGGAGTGTGTGATATGGATATCAAGAAACTCTACACAGACGTATTCGATGAGTACAGAAGACTCAATCATTCCCATTCGAGCAAGGTCGAATTTCTGAGCACGATGGAAGTGATCGGCGATTATCTGCATGATTCCTCGGAGATTCTCGAAGTCGGTGCGGGAACCGGAATCTATTCTCTGGCGCTGGCCGAACTCGGTCACAAGGTGACCGCGGTGGAGCTTGTGAAGAAGAATCTGCGGACCCTCGAATCAAAAATGACGGACAAGATGACACTCACGCCTGTTTTAGGGAACGCGCTCGACCTTTCGATGTTCGAAGACAACCGCTTCGATCTCGTATTGAATCTGGGTCCGCTTTATCATCTGCCCGATGAGAAGGACCGCATCAAAGCGATCAAAGAAAGCATGCGTGTCCTCAAAAAAGGCGGTCATGCCTTTTTCGCCTATATCAACAACGACATGGTCTTCATCACCGAAGCGCTGAAATACACCCCGGCGTTTCTTCTCGGTGATGAGAAAAGGTTTTATGACAAGGAAAGCTTCAAAGTCGTCGATGAGCCCTTCACCGTCATGAGTACCGACCACGTGACGGCAATGTTCACATCGCTCGGTCTCGAGGCGATAAGGCATGTGGCCACCGACGGTTTCGCCGAACTCCTGCGCACGGAAATAGACGGCCTCACGCCTGAAAAGTTCGATGCATGGTTCAATTTCCACCGCTATCTGCGGGAAAAACCGGAATTCCTCGGTGCGAGCCATCATCTGCTTTATGTCACAGAAAAAAGGTGAGGTGCCTATGGATTCCGCCCGGCCCTCGAACAAAGAAAAGGGTGTCGCGGTAAAAAGAGTGTTGATCATCGCCGGGGTTTTGCTCGGTTTGCTTCTGTTGCTCGTTCCGATTACCCTCCGTCTTCTTGCAAGAGGCCCAGAAGATAACATGAAGGACCTTCTCACCATGGACGTGCGTGAAGAAGACGGCTATCTACTTGTCGCCGCGGATGACCCGAAGGCCAATCTTGTCATCTACCCCGGTGCGCTTGTGGAGGCTGAGAGCTATCTTTATCTCGCCGATCGCATCGCAAGACACGGTGTGAATGTCCATATCCAAAGGATGCCTTTCAATCTGGCGATTTTAAACCGCCATGCCTTTTTGGAATACGAGAAGGAAGACGGGCTTCCCTGGTATCTGGCCGGTCACTCACTCGGCGGCGCGAGCGCCGCCTATGTGGCAGAAAATCACCCCGGTGAACTGAGCGGTCTCATCTTGCTTGCGGCTTACGTCCCAGCCGGTGTCGATCTTTCGGAAACGTCGCTTCCCGTGCTGACCATCACCGCCAGCCGTGATGGCGTCATCGACCGGCAGGCTTTTGAGGAAAGAAAGACGCAGCTTCCGTCTACGGCCCTGCACCGTGTCATTGAAGGCGGCAACCACGCGCAGTTCGGTTACTATGGCAGCCAACGCGGTGATAAGGAAGCCACCATCCGTGTCCATGAACAACATGCCTTGATAAAAGCACACATGGTGAATTTCATCCTCGACGAGGACTGACCAGCCGTACGCAGCCATGGACCTATATAATCCCTATCACCCAATAAGCGCGCACACTGGATGAGATCATGAAAGACGCCCCGTTGATTACAAACAAGGCGGTGGACCCGGCTTTTCAAGCATTCTGTCCGGATCTTTGAGTGGTTTATCTTCGGTGTCCGATGTAGAATGACGTCTGTGCCCGCCTCGTTACAATAACCGTATTTCTTCATCGTCTTTATCGAAACTGAAAACAACTTCCCGCGGGAAGTTGTTTTTTTCATTCACCCAAAAGACAAAGGAAACAGGAACTCCGCAAAGTCGCCCGTTTTTTTTCGATTGTGCACTGTCTTCATAAGAAAATCCCCTTGAAGATGCCGAAAAAACTTATCCGCACATCTTAAGGGGAATCAGTCATCAGATGGATGTGTATCTTGAAAGAACGAACCTGTTACTTCCGTTTCGCATTCATCCGTCCGAAAACCGGTCTGTCGATGAACCAATGCTCGAGTTTGCGTTCGAGACTCAAAACGAAATATGAACTTGTGTCCTGATCGACCGCCCCGAAACGAAGGAAGATGAAAATTTCTTCGATGAAGCCGATGACAAAGACGATCAGCACAATACTCAACAAGGCGGTGGGATTGATGAGGAAAGAAAACAACATCATGAAGTAGACCATGACCGCATTGCTTCTAAGGATGCGGGTGTGTAGGGTGTAGGGTCTTTTGAACAGGATGATCGGAATCAGGAAACTGAGTGCGTAAGCGCCGAAAGCCGCCATCAGAAAGAAACGGTTCCAGACAATCGCCTGGGGGTGAAGATAATGGATGAAATAGGCGATGGATATATAGAAAAACATATCGGCCACGGTATCAAGCGCTTTTCCGACCCGGCTGACCTGGTTCCATTTTCGCGCGAGATAGCCATCCAGGAAATCGGTGGATCCGAGAACCGAGAACGAAGCGAAAAAAAGCAAAAACTGTTCGCGCCACAGGAAAAAATAAAGCAGCGGAAGAAACACAAGCCGTGAAAGACTCAGACTGTTGGGAATCGTCAAAACTTTTTGCATGGGAACCCTCGGTTTTATGACATGGATGCATAGCGTAAGTGTACAGGATAACGCTTCATAAGTCAATCTTATTGAAGTGTTATAAAAAGACAACGGCGAAACGGGGTCCATGTTGATCAGATCGCCACTTTGCGCTTGATCACCGGTGTGACATGAGCCGGGTCTACGTCTCATCCTTTTACGTGCGACAATTCAGTGGTTTTTAAGACGAATCTTTGATAAGATAGACAGGTAGTGGACTTCCTGCTCCCGATAGCGCTCTGCGCCCTGAAATGATCAGCGCTCCCCGGATGCGAAAACCGACACAGTCCCGATGAGGTGCGAGATGAAAGATACGGACATTCTAAAAAGAATGATGAAAATATCACCGGGAGCGAAAGACTTCGTTCGCGGTGCTTATGAGGATGGGATGGTCGATGTCATCATCGATGATTCCATCACCACCTTCCTCACCGCCGTACAAGGGCGGACCACGATTCACTTCTACTATTCAAACGAGACAAGACCCACCGACGTCAAACAAGTCGTGCGTGTGCTTGAAAACTCTGATGCAAGCGCTGAGACCATCTGTTTCAATGTGTACGGTGAAAACAAAGAAATCATCGCTCTCGTGGCCGACCACGGGTTTATCTCGGATATGACAGGCTACATTCTCACGATGAAAAAGGAGCGTCACAATAAAAAGCGGTCCATCCTTTCCCGCAAAGACTATGAGGAAAAGAACCTTGCAGGACTTATCGCCCTTTTCGATGCCGCCTACCGGACAAAACATTATTCCACAAACAAGGATGCCTATGCGCTTTTTTTCCGGAAAGCCTCGGATGCCGGCGAACTAGGTCTTTTCACCAAGGCCGGCCGGCTTGTCGCGGCCTATCTGCTGAAAGACGCCTATATCCACGATATGATCGTCGACCCGTCGCATCAGGGCTTCGGTTTTGGCGATTCGGTCCTTAGTGAAGCGAAAACCGCCCTTTTCAAGACCCATGACACGATCTTTCTGCGCGTCGAAGCGGACAACGAGCGGGCCCTAAGACTCTACCGGCGCCATGGATTCGAAGTTCTTTCCCGTTTCGCGGAGCACACCAAGCCCTTGCAGTAAACAAAAACGCAGTTCGTCGAACTGCGTTTTTGTTGGACTGAGATTCCGCTTTGTCATTCATCATTTGGTTTACGGTAGTCCTCGAAGAGGATGTACCAGGCCGGTATGATTCTGCGGAAATGGTCGTAGTCTTTGAGGATTCGCCGCAATCTACGTCTTTCTTCCTCCCATGCGCCCTTCTTACCGTGGTCCTCGGCCCACTTGAAACCATAAAGGGCCGCATGCGCGGTATAGACGCTGTGGGCGTGCCAGAAATCCTTCGGGGGATCACCGTTGAAATAACCGTGGATCTGTCCGAGACAATAAGGGCGGCTCAAGCGGATCACGAAGAGTTCGAGTTTATAGAATTCCTCGTACGCATCGCCAAGATGGGAACCGTTGAAATCGATGATGGCCAGACTCATATCAGGTCTCAGAATCATGTTTCCCGGATGGTAGTCGCTGTGTTCGATCACCGCCGGGCCGTTGCCGATGATATCGATATTGTCCTTGATGTGTTTCACAATGGTTTCATCGCCCTCGATGCGAACAGAAGAATCGAGATAGGCGTTCAGTTCGTTCATTTTTTTCTTTTTCAGGTTGCGGTGCGGGAAAGCTTCGATCTCAGGTGGAATCCGGTGCAGCTCGCGAAGCTGTCTTCCGGCCTTGATACCTGATTCATACTGGTCCTGTTCGGTCATCAGGGGTAAGGCGTTATCCAGCGTGATGCCGTCGATCCATTCCAAAAGAAGATAACACTTGTCCGCCTCCGGACAAGTGTCGACTTCCTCGACCTTCGCAACGGGCATCCCCTTTTTCCTCAGCATCCTTATGAGCTGCGCTTCACCCTTCAGATCGGCGTAGCGTCCGAGAACGGCTTTACGTAGAAAAAAGGTGCGGCCGTCCGCATCGCATACCTTGTATTTCTCATCATCGGTCCAGCCGGTGCGGATCGGGTAGACCTTCTCCCAGTAATCCAGTTCGCATCTGGCATTTTCGCATGACTTCATAAGAACCTCCAGCTCAAACAGTGCGTCACATCCATTATATCGCAATCACCCCCACAAATAAAGGGTTGATGGGAACCGGACCCGTAAAAACCTGCTTGGGCGCCAAAATACCATCGTACAAGAAACCAAGGGCGGCTATTGCCTTGATGGCCGGTTCGGGGTATAATCTTAGATGTATGAAACCTCCGGCGCGCATCCGAATGCGGCCGGCATCATTTTGTACATCGACCCAAGATGAGAAGGAGAACTCCATGGCAATCAGACAATGTAAAGAATGTGGCGCCGACGTTTCCAAAGATGTACGCTTCTGTCCGCACTGCGGCGCTTCACAGAGCAAAGAGAAAACCGGGACGGAATCGGGTGCCTATGATGCGTATGAGACTGAATGGGACCAATCCGCAACCCCCTCTTCAAAACAGGGAAGTAGCGCCGCCGACAACAAGGCGATTACCGGGTTCATCCTGGCGGTCGTCTCATTTTTCATGCCGGTTCCTTTTTTGGATATGGCGATGTCCGTGGCCGGCATCGTGCTCGGATCACAGGCGAAGAATGATGAGAATCTCACGAAAGAAGGCATCGCGACCGCCTCTTTAGTCGTCGGGATCTGTACGCTCGTCTACAATATCTTTTTCTGGTTAATTCTTGGAAATCTGGTTATTTGACCGGTCATTCACAATAGATTTCCGGCGTCTTCACGCTGCCGACGAGGTGTGATTACCATGAAGAAGATCGATCTGTTCAGAACCATGGCGACAAAAATGAACCGCGACCTGGGAATCAGGCCGGTGCTTTTCGGTTCGCTCGGACTGGAAAGAAGACTCGGTGTCCCACTCGATCCGGATGATATCGATATGCTGGTCCCGGCGGTCCACATTGAAAGCCGTTGGCACGCGCTGAAAAGGTTGATGGAAGACTCTGGGTTCACTTTGGTCGTTGCGGCGGAACACGCGTTCGAAAAAGACGGTGATGTGCTGGCTTTTGCCTTGGTTGAGAGCCTGACGCCTTTCGCAGGCGTCCCCGGCGACGCCATCCCGAACGTGTATGAAAACGACGGCGCTTACCGCCTGCTTGATCTCAGGCAGTATCTCAGTGTCTACAAGGCCTCACATGAGGATGGCTACCGGCGCGAAAAACATAACAACAAGGATGCCGACAAGATCGCACTGATCGAAAAAGCGCTCGCCCAATGAAATGAACCGGAAAACAAACACACGTGATAACGGTCAAAGGCCCGATAACGATGAAACGGACCAAACCCCGCACATCGTTCACTAAACGCCGTCACTGATTCCGTGATTGACATAGGGTAATGGGTGGTGCATGCTTGAAACGAGCATGTTCGCCGATTGAACCGAGCCTGAAGGAGGCGCTGAAATGAAAACGATCACAACCAAACGACTGATTCTGAGACCCTACCGGATTGACGATGCCCCGCGCATCGAAAAACTGGTCAGTGAGAAAGACATCGCCAAGAGCACACTCAACATCCCGCATCCCTATCCCGAGAATTCCGCGAAGGATTTCGTCACGTTCGCCCTCGACATGGAGAAACAAGGCAAGATGCTCAGTTTCGCCATCATCGAAAAGGATGAAAACGTCCTGATCGGTTCGGTGAGCTTCAATCTGAAAAAGGATTTCGACCGCGGGGAACTCGGCTATTGGATCGGTAAGCCCTACTGGAACAAGGGCTACGGTTCCGAAGCCGCGAAAGCCCTCATCAGGTACGGTTTTGGGACGCTCGGTCTCAACCGCATCTATGCGGCCGCCTTCGAACAGAACCCCGGTTCATGGCGCCTCATGGAGAAAATCGGTCTCAAATACGAAGGGACCTTGCGGGAACACGTGCAGCGGGATGGCATCCATCACGACCTCAGATATTATGGTCTGCTCAGAAAAGACTATCATGACAACCAGTCGTCCTAGCCTAACTCTTATCCCGGCAATTTTGCTTTCATCACCAACGTGATCATGAAAGGAGACGCTCATGACCGAGAAGAAGACCCACATACCCGACCACGGCTTTCCGCCCTTCATCAATGGAGATAGCGAGATTCTGATCCTCGGTAGCTTCCCTTCGGTGAAATCCCGGGAACAGGACTTTTTCTATATGCATCCGCAGAACCGCTTTTGGGCGGTTCTTGCCAGAATCTTCGATGACGGGGCATTCGAAGCTGACTGCATTACAGAAAAGAAGCGGGCCCTGAAAAAACATCGCATCGCACTCTATGATGTGATTGAAAGCTGTGACATCACCGGATCGAAAGATTCGTCGATCACCAATGTGAAACCCGCCGATATCGAAACGCTCATCGCCGGGACGAAGATCCGGTTTATCGCTTTGAACGGAAAGAAGGCCGCGTCGCTTTTCAAAAAATACAACCCCGCTTTGAACGCAATGGCCGCAACCTTGCCATCGACTTCGCCTGCGAATGCGCAGTACAGGCTCGAAGACCTTGTCGAACACTGGAAGAAGATCATAGACTGAAATGAAAAAATCATGCCCACATAAGTCGGCATGATTTTTTCATTTAATGACCATATCGGTCAATCAAGTCTGTTTTTGGTAAAGCGTCTGAAGGCTTCGAGGATATCGCGCATGGGTTCATTGTAGAACGTGTAGGAGATGGTTTGGGTGAAATCCGAGTTTTTGTAATCTACGGTGTCGCCGCTGGCGCGAATGCGAATCTGGTTCTCACCGGGGCTGAGTGGGAGGCTGACGCTGTTTTGCTCGTTGAAGTAACGTATGCCATTGATTTCAATTTCGTAGCCCGAAGCATTGTCGACCGCGTCGAAGACAATCGCTTCATCTTCTGTGATACGGACGTTTTCCGGGGTAGGCAACGTTTGTCTGGTATCGGGGTAGGGGAGTTCAGCAGGGGCGGGGTCATGGGCGCCCCTCACGAAGAAAAGACCGTTGGTCACCGCACGGGGTTGACCGTCTGACGGTGTGTTTTTGTAGTGATAATCACCATCATGGTCCATGAGCAGCATCGCGGTACTGCCGCCGCCATCGAGGTTGTAGGCGTCGACGGCGCCGAAGTGGGCCATGATCTCGGAAAGTTCATAGGCGGTCACCCCATGGAAACCGTTGGAAAAATCACGACCGTCGACAGTCAGGAAGAAGACGGTGCCGTCTTCCTTGACGCCGATCGCGGTTCTCGGATGACGGAAGTTCGGTCCGGCGCCCTCGCTGTGGTATTCGGTGGTGACGCCGTCTTTGACGAGCTGTTCCCAGGCGCCCACGGCGAAACGCACATCTTCGAAATCGCCGCTCATGCGCTGTTGTACGATGACGGTGTCGGTTGCGGTGAACAGTCCGTCCGCATTGAGGGAATCACCGACGAGGATGAATCGTTGGAGGTTCACATCGATGGCATCACTCGTCTCATCGACCATGTGTCCCTTGCTGAAGAAGGTACGGTCATAATCGTCGAACTTGGAATTTGTCGCACCGATAACAACTTTGTTCGGACCTTCGGGAATGGTCTGTTCATGATTTTCAAAAAAGACGGTGAGGCCGCCTTCGGTCGCGGGCATGGTGTTGATGCCTTCGATCGGCATACGGTGTTTGATGTTGCCGTCCTCATCGAAGACGATGGTCTCATAGCCTTCGAAACCGGGGCGGCCGAAGACCACCTCGCCGTTGTCTTTGAAACCGACGACGGTCCGGTTGACGCCAAGGCCCATCGAGAGCACCTCGAAATCGCGGACATAGGCTTCAATGGGGATGCCGTTGGTGCCGTAGAAATCACCGTTCACCCCGCCTAGAACCTCATAGTCCTGGTAACGCTCATGGATATTGTCTTTCTGAGTCTCGAGTGTGCCTCTTCCCCAACCATGGTCGAGGTAATTGTCGCCGACAATGACGTGGAGGTTGTCGGACGTGGTCGGATTGCCCGAAAGGTAGTTGACTTTCTGGGAGGTGACGGTGCCGTTATAGTTGATTTCGCCGATGATGTGGGTATGTCTTAGTGCGTTGTGGTAGTATTCGGTCACTCGCTGGTCGTAATCGAATCTGAAAATCGTTCCGGCACTGGTCGACGGAATGGTGATTGTCGTCACAAACAATAGAATCAAAAGGATGATTTTTTTCATGAGCGCCTCCTATTCTTCGGGCAGTGTGATGGTGGCACTGCCGACTTCCGTGAATGTCATGGTGATGTCGATGGTCGTATCACCGTCGACGAATATCATATCAATGGTGTGGATATGGTCCAGTGCGACATCGAGAGAAAGCCTGTCGAGGCTGATGCCGCTTTCAACGGTTTCGAACAGACTGCCGACATGGGCGAGGTGTTCGTCATCAAGCACATAGCGGTCCTGTTCGACCGTGAACCAGCTGTAATCGAAGGCCCGGTAGAACTGATAACCGGCCTCCTGGTCGGGACAGTCGATCAGCTCATGGGTTTTAGTGTCAAGGGTGATATCGATAAGGGTGCAGACATCGTCATCTCTGGTATAAAAGGTTGTTGTGTTGGCGTCTTGGAACATCGATTTGCCTTCATCGAAGCGCATGGTGAAATCATAAATCACTTCGTGGTCGCTGGCGACCACCGTGATGGCGTAATGATCAAGGGCGGCCGTGTTTTCAAGCGCACCATGAAGACGTTGCTCAATATGGTTCAAGGCGATGCATTCGCCGTCGACCGGAATCTGACCGTCTTCACAGAGCAAGTCGTCTTCAGGAACGGGGTCACGGTCGCAAGCGGTGATGATGAGCAATGGGACGAATAACGAAAGTAACAGGAATTTTTTCATCGGTTGCCTCCTAGTTGGGTTTGATGCCTTGCTTTTCATGAATACTGTATATGAAAACGCTATTATTTACAATTATGAAAAATAAGATTAAAACGGATGAACTAAGGCTTTGTTGAGACGTATATCACATTATGTCACGGTGAGAAAAAGAATGCTATTTCCAAAAACGGAAAAAATAAAACCCGTTTAAAAAGCGCGTTGCTGAATAAAATTTTTAAAATCCGTAAAAAGCGGGAAATGTCATGAAAGCGGTTGAATTATAACTCTTTTGGATGTAGGATGAGAAGGTATTAAGACCATATGAGTGATTTTGAAACGTCTTGAGTCTGTAAGTGACTGACAGATTAAGACCTTTAACGGATAAGCGTTATCTCCTTCAAAAGAAACACCGCCTCATGCGGTGTTTCTTTTATTGAATGGAATTTCCCATTCCTGAAAAAGCCCATGAAAACCTTTTTATGGCGCATAAACTATGGTATCTTTAGAATGGCAAATTATCTCTATTGTACGAGGTGAAATGATGAAAATAATCACATGTATCAAACAGGTTCCGGCTTCATCGGACGTCGAGGTCGACCCCGAGACGGGCGTACTTATCCGCGATGGCAACAACGTGAAGATGAACCCTTATGACCTTTACGCGCTAGAAGCGGCCTATCATATGAAAGAACAGAGAAAAGACGTCAGCGTCCATTCAATCACCATGGGTCCGCCGAGCGCGAGCGATGTGCTTGTTGAAGCGCTTCAGATGGGTTCTGACGAGGCGTCTTTGGTCAGTGACCGCCGCTTTGCCGGCGCGGACGTCCTCGCGACCGCCTACACTTTATCACAGATGATCCGTCACATCGGCGGCTATGATGTGATCGTCTGCGGCAAGCAGACCACCGATGGTGACACGGCGCAGGTCGGTCCCGAGATCGCCGAGTTCTTAGGCATTCCGCATGTGCCTTATGTGAAGGAATTCATGGAAGTCAAGGACGGAAGCATCATCTTAAGAAGCGCTTATGATTCCTGCGATGAGATTGTCGAGGTTTCCTTTCCCGTCCTGATCACCGTGGACAAAGGCGCCTTCGTCCCGCGTCTGCCTTCCTACCGGCGACGCCTTTCCTTCAAAGATTACAAGATTCCCGTGGTGAGCCTGAAAGATTTCAATGATAAGAACCCGGACAACTACGGTCTGAACGGATCGCCGACGCAGGTCGAGGAGATTTTCCCGCCGAGCTCGACAAGTGAAACCGTACGCATCAGCACCACGCCAGAAGAATCAGGCAAGAAACTTGTGGACATTCTCAAAGAAAGTCGTTTTCTGTAGGTGATAATATGGCATACATCAAAGTGAACCAAGACAAAGTCAACGATGAAATCGCTGAAAAACTGAAGCGGGTCTGTCCATTCGACGCCTTCGACTATAACGATGCCTATCTGTCCATCAACGCCGCCTGCAAGGTCTGCAAGCTCTGTGTCACCAAAGGACCGGAAGGTGTCTGCGAATTCATCGAGGACGACCGACCGAAGATCGACAAGACCGCTTACCAAGGCATCGCCGTCTATGTCGAACAAAGAGACAACATCGCCCATCCGGTCGCCTGGGAACTGATTGGCAAGGCTCGCGAGCTGGCAAAAACAACCGGTGAGGAAGTCTATGCGCTCGTCATCGGAGACGATACAGGTGATATCGTCGATGAGGCCCTTTCCTACGGTGTCGATAAGGTCTTCGTCTATGAGGACGAATGGTACCGTGATTTCAATGTCGAACGCTACACCAACGCAATCGAAGCCTTCTATAAAAAATACAGCAACAACATCATCCTGATGGGCGGCACGACTCAAGGAAGAAGCTTCGCTCCGAAAGTGGCCGCCCGCCTCAAGACCGGACTCACCGCCGACTGCACCATGCTCGATATCACAAAGGATGGCGACCTTTTGCAGATCAGACCCGCTTTCGGCGGCAACATCATGGCCAAGATCCACCCCCCGAACCACCGTCCTCAACTCGCGACCATCCGCTATAAGATGTTCGACAAGCCGCCTCAAGGTGAGAAAAAGGGCGAAGTCATCCGCGAGAACACAGCCGATATCGCGAAAGAAAGCACCATCCGGCTCATGGAAACCATCCATCAGCCGAAAGTGAACGACATCAGCGACGCGGATATCATCATCGCGGTCGGGCGCGCCTTCAAGAAGCAGGCCGACCTCGAGTTGATCGAACCGCTTCGTAAGAAACTGAACGCGCAAATCGCCTGCACGAGACCGCTGATTGAAAACGGATGGTTCGACCCCAGAAAACAGATCGGACTCTCCGGACGCACGGTGAAACCGAAACTCATCATCAATCTCGGTGTGAGCGGTGCGGTGCAGTTCATTGAAGGCATGAAGGACTCCGAACTGATCATCTCCATCAACAAAGACGAAAACAACAAACTCTTCGACATCAGCCACTACTCGATCGTCGGCGATATCTATGAGATTCTACCGGAACTGAACACCCTGGTCGACGCATTATTGGAGGAATTGAAATGAAGCGCACAATGACAGAACAGGACCATGACGCACTGAGAGCGATCGTGGGCGAAGCCAATCTGAAAACCGGCGACACGATCGAGCCCGATCTTTTCCATGATGAACTCGGCACCGTCGCCAACAGCCCTGAGGTCCATCTTACCGTCACTGAAAAAGCCATGGTCGCAAAGATCATGCGCTATGCGAACGATAGAAAGATTCCCGTGACCGTCCGCGGCGCGGGCACCGGGCTCGTCGGCGCCTGTGTCGCCGTCAAAGGCGGTATCCTGCTCGATATGTCCAAAATGAACCGCATCATCGAGCTCGACAAGACCAATCTCACCCTTCGCGTTGAACCAGGCGTGCTTTTACTCGATATCTATGAACATGTTGAAAAAGAAGGTCTTTTCTATGCCCCGGACCCCGGAGAGAAGACCGCCACCATCGGCGGCAACATCTCCACGAACGCCGGCGGCATGCGGGCTGTCAAGTACGGGGTGACAAGAGACTGGGTCCGCGGCCTCGAAGTGGTGCTTCCAAACGGTGAGACCGCGACGTTCGGCGGAAAAGTCGTCAAGAACTCGACCGGTTACGCCCTCAAGGATCTGATCATCGGCAGCGAGGGAACACTGGCGATCATCACCGAGGCGACCCTTAAACTGATGCCGAAACCCAAATATACCGTCAGTCTGCTGGTGCCCTTTGAAACAAGAGCGGCCGCGATCGACGCCGCACCGCGGCTGATCATGGACCACGTGATTCCGACCGCGGTGGAATACCTTGAAAAAGAAGCATTGCGGCACAGTGAGTCCTTTCTCGGCAAGAAACTCCCCCACAACAACCATGAATCCTATCTGCTTGTCACCTACGACGGCAACAGCAAGGCGGAAGTCGACAATGACATCGATGCGGCGAGCGCGCTTTGCGTCGAACAATACGGCGCCATCGACGCCTATCTGATTGACACGGAGGAAAGAAAAAGCAGTGTCTGGACGGTCAGAGGCGGCTTCTTAGAAGCCATCAAGGCCTCCTCGAGCGCCATCGACGAGTGTGATGTCGTCCTTCCGAGAAAAGAAATCGGCGCCTTTTTGGAATACACACGCGACCTCGCAGAGAAACTCAGTATGCGAATTCCGTATTTCGGACATGTCGGGGATGGCAATCTGCATATCTATCTCTGCAAGGACGACCTCGATGAGAAGACATGGTTGAAACGACGTGATGAAGCCTTTGGACTTCTTTATGACAAGGCGGCCGCCCACGGCGGACTGGTGACCGGCGAACATGGTATCGGGTACGCGAAAAGACGGTATATGGCCCGACAACTCGGCGAAGCACAGATGACGCTCATGCGCGGTATCAAGGCGACATTCGACCCTAACAACATTTTGAATCCTGATAAAATCATCTGAGCGACCTTTTGAAAAACGGGGGTATTGTAAACGTTTTGCTTAAGTGCTATAATATGTTGACGTAAAACGGTTACAATTCCTATTTAGAAATTATGAGGTGATTCCTATCAGCGTTATGTTGAACATGCTCAAGCACAAAGAAGACCTGAGCATGGCTGAGCGCGTTGTCCTCGATTATCTTATCGAGAATAAATCCATCATCAGCGATTTCAGTGTTGAAAAAATCGCCAAAGCGGCCTATACCTCGCCGGCTTCGGTCGTACGTATGTGCAAGAAACTCGGATATAAGGGTTTCAAGGACTTCAAGATCGATTTCATCCTCGCCAATGCCAAGGTCGATATCCCCGAAAGCCAGGAATATCACGATGTGATTTTGAACAAAGCCCTCGATTCCGGAAAATCGGTCATTGAAAACAATATCCGTGTCCTTGAAGACACAATGAAACTGCTCGATGAGGAAAAGATCCAGGAAGCCGCTGAAATCATCATGCGTGCCCGCAAAGTCCTCATTTTCGGCAAAGGTTCCTCATTCCTCGTCTGTAATGATTTGCAGATGAAACTGCGTCGCATCAACAAATTCTGTATCGCCCAGGGCGAGTCACACGATCAGCTCATCGATGCGTCGTTCATCAACCACAAGGATGTCATCGTCTTCATCTCGAACTCGGGCAAGACGAAAGAAATCATCAGCGCCGCCCTGCTTGCGAAAGAAAACAACGCCAAGATCATCAGCATCGTCAAGCTTGGCACCTCGCTGCTCGCGGACATTTCCGATGTCGTGCTCTACACATCCTCACTCGAGGGTGAATTCAGAAGCGCCGCCATGACCAGCCGGATCTCCCAGCTCGCGATGGTCGACGCTCTATTCGCCAAATGCGCCTACACGGACATCGACCGGTCGATCAAGAAACTCGAAACCACTTTCAGGAATTTCAAGAAATACAAGAAATAAACGAAAAAGCGACGTGAAAGCGCCGCTTTTTTTTGAAACTGAAAAAAACAACCTAAACGCTTACATTCTGTCAATTTTATGATTTTATCATATATAATGGGAAAGAATTGCAAGAAGGAGGCGACCTATGAAACGACGCGGTATTGGAATCATGAGTGGCACATCACTTGATGGAATCGACGTTGTGATGGCCGATATCGAGGGCAACTTCACCGGTACGTCAATGGAAATCCTCTGCTCGACGACCGTTCCTTTTGAAAAAAATCTTGAAAAACGGCTGCGCTCGATGATTGAAAAAAAGACCGCGGCCCTGAATGAAATCTGTTCAATAAACGTGGAACTCGGTGAAGCGTTCGCCGCCGCCTGCGTACGATTGTGCGAAATCGCCGGCATCGCACTTGATTCGGTTGACTTCGTCGCCTCTCACGGTCAGACGCTCTATCACATCGGCGACGAAAAGGAAGGCGTACCTTCGACACTGCAAATCGGAGAAAGCGCCGTCATCGCCAACCGGCTGAAAAAGACCGTGGTCGCGAACTTCAGAGCGGCCGACGTCGCTCAGGGCGGGCAGGGCGCACCGCTTGTTCCCTATGCCGATTTCGTCCTTTTCGCCCACGAGGGCAGGGACATCGCCCTTCACAATCTCGGCGGAATCTCCAATCTGACCGTCGTCCCCGGCTCGAATCGCTTAGACGATGTGCTGGCCTTCGACACCGGTCCCGCGAACATGATGATCGATCAGGCCATGGGGATGCTTTATGGGAAACCTTATGACAATGACGGTGCCCACGCTGCAAAAGGTATGATGATCGATACGCTCATGGGGGCACTGATGCATCATCCCTACCTCCTCCAAAAACCCCCGAAATCCACCGGGCGCGAGCTTTTCGGCGATGACGCAACCCGCAGGATCATCACCCCCTACCTCGAAAACCATTATCCCGATGACATCATCAGGACGCTCACCATGTTCACCGCGTGCAGCATCCGCGACGCTTATGAACAATACGTTTTCCCATATTATGACATCAAAGAAATCCTCTTCTCCGGCGGCGGCGCATCCAACCGCTTCCTGATGGAGACGCTGAAAACGATGATGCCTTCGGTCCGCGTGAAGACATTCGATAAAAACGGTATCGACAAAGACAACAAGGAAGCGGCCGCCTTCATCATCCTCGCCAATGAGACTCTTTCGGGCCTGCCGAGCAATGTGACGCGTGCGACCGGCGCGAAACAGGCAGTGATTCTCGGCACAATCCATCACTACTTTGATGAAAAGGAGACATTATGAAAAGAATTATCGCGATAGACGGCGGCGGTACCAAGACCCACCTCGGCGTGTTCGACGACCGGGGCCGCCTGCTTTATGAGACGCTCGGAAAAGGAAGCAATCACGCTTCTTCGGACGGCAGACATTTCGATCGTGTGCTGAAAGGATTGTTCGATGACGCACTTGAGACACTCGGACTCGTCGCCGGGGATATCGACTATGTCTTCCTGGGGCTTTCGGGGGCCGATCTCGAATCGGACTTCATCAAGCTTGAAGCCGCTTGTGAGACTATGTTCGGCACCATCCCCTTCAGGGTGGTCAACGATGCCTGGCTGGTTCTAAGAAGCGGGCTTTCAAAACCCTATGGCGCGGTGGCGATCAGCGGTACCGGCACCAACGCCGCCGCCATCAACAAAGAAGGAAAACGCGCCATCCTACGTTCTTTGGGCTACACCCTCGGCATCTACGGCGGCGGCCTCGACATCGCCAGAGAAGGCCTCCATTACGCCTTCAGGGCCGATGAACTGACCTACCGGGACACCGTGCTCAAAACAACCATCCCCGCATTGCTCGGGGTATCATCGATGGAAGCGGTCGTCGACCTGCTTTATCCGAAGCAGAAGATAGACAAAAAGACCTACGGAAGCATCACTGGCCTAGTGTATGAGGCGGCGGCGAAAGGCGATCCGGTTTCGGTGGAGATTCTGACACGGATCGCGACCTTCATCGCCAGACAGACCGCAGGTGTGATGCGTCAAGTCGGCATCGATACCGAAAACGCCCCCGTCGTCGTCGGCGGAAGGGTCTTCGGTGATGAAAAGACACCCCTGATGAACACCTTCAGAAAAATACTCAAGGAAGAATGTCCCGCCGCCCATGTGGTGAGACCGAAATTCAACCCGATGACCGGTGCCTATCTGAGCGGCCTTGACGAACTCGGCATCAAGCAGGATAAGACAATAGAAAAAAACCTAATGGAAAGTGGTTGTGGTTTATGAAAAAAGGATTGAAAATTGCGACAATCGGTGGCGGTTCGAGCTATACGCCCGAACTGATCGAAGGATTCATCAAGCGTCATAAGGAACTTCCTGTCAGCGAAATCTGGCTTGTCGACATCGAAGAAGGCAAGGAAAAACTGGACATCGTCGGCAATCTCGCGAAGCGCATGGTCGAAAAAGCGGGGGTCCCGATCGAGGTCCATATGACTTTAAACAGGCGAAAAGCCCTCGAAGATGCGGACTTCGTGACCACCCAGTTTCGGGTCGGCCAGCTTGCCGCGCGTGTCCATGATGAACGCATCCCCTTCGAACACGGCATGCTCGGTCAGGAAACCAATGGCGCCGGCGGCGTCTTCAAAGCGCTTAGAACCGTGCCGGTCATCTATGAAATCATCGAACAGATGAAGACCCTTTGTCCCCAGGCGTGGCTGATCAATTTCACCAACCCCGCCGGCATCGTCAGCGAAGCGGTGTTCCGCCACACCGATTTCGAACGCTACATCGGCGTATGCAACGTGCCCATCAACATGACCACCCATTTCGCCGAAGTGCTGAACACGAAACCGCACCAGCTGATTCCTTATTTCGGCGGACTGAACCACCTTTCCTACGTTTTCCATGTCTATAAGCGCAGCAAGGATCAGCTGAAAAAGCTCATCGACAACGTGAAAGACAAACAGATGACGATGAACAACATCGATCCGCTCGCCTGGTCACACGAGTTCCTCACCGCGCTGTCTGTCTATCCGAGTCCCTATCACAAGTATTTCTACCGCTATGACGAGATGTTCGAAAAAGCGATGGCGCACTACGGCAAAGGCGAGACCCGCGCCGAGACCGTCATGCGGCTTGAAAAGAGTCTTTTCGAGAAATACAAGGATCTGACCCTCGATACGAAACCGAAAGAACTCGAACAACGGGGCGGCGCCTATTATAGTGACGCCGCATGCAACATCATCGATTCCATCCATAACGACAAGCGGGATTATCAGGTGATCAACACCATCAACAACGGCCATATCACCGACCTTCCCAACGGATGCGCCATCGAAGTCACCGCCCGCATCACCAGACACGGGCCGCTTCCGGTCCATATCGGCGGCCTTCCACCTTCCATCCGTGGCCTTGTGCGCTCGATGAAGGATTTCGAGGAACTGCTTTGTGATGCGATCCATGAACGCGATCTCGACAAAGCCCTGCTCGCCTTGCAAATCCATCCCCTGACAAGATCCATCGAAACCGCGAAAACCGTTTTCGAAAAACTGAAAGACGCCCATAAACCTTACCTATCCTACTACTACGAATAAGGAGTGCATGCGATCATGAAACTTTACAAGTACAAAAACGAAACCGAACCGGTCGTCTACTACGGTACCGGCAAACAAGTCGAAATTCCCGGGAAATACAGTGAAAAACCCTTCCGGGCCATGTGGGTCTCGAATGTCGTCAACATCGATATGCCCACGACCGAGGACCCCGAAAAATACAAGGCCGCCGTCATCAGAATGCTTGATACCTGCGTCGAGTTCAACCTGAATGCCGTGATTTTCCATGTGCGGACCACCAATGACGCATTCTACGCATCAAAACTGAATCCTTACAGTCGTTACCTCACGGGCGAAGAGGGTAAAGAGCCGCCCTTCGACGCGATGAACTTCGTCATCAGCGAAGCGCGCCGCCGTAATCTCGAGTTCCATGCCTGGTGCAATCCCTACCGTGTATCGATGCAAAGCCAACTGGACATGGAAGACTATCTGAAAGCCTGTGACGACCTGAATTTCGCCAAGCGTCATCCAGAACACCTCCTGCTCGACACCAAGGGCCAGATCATCATGAATCCGGCGCGTGAAGCCGTCAAGCAGTTCATCGTTGATTCCATGGTCGAAATCGCCGAGAACTATGACATCGATGCCATCCACTGGGATGATTACTTCTATCCTTACGCCGGCCTCGACCCCGCCGCCGATGACAGCGCGGATTACGCAGCCCGCGATGACGAGACGCAAACCCTCGGGGATTTCAGACGCATGCACGTCACTGACGTCATCGACCGTGTCCACAAGGCCATCAAGAATGTCGACAAGAACCTGCGTTTCGGTGTCAGCCCCTTCGGTATCTGGCGCAACCGCGTGAATGATGAGAAAGGGTCGAATACCGATCCGAAGTGTTCGGAGAGCTATGACAATCAGTATGCCGATTCCTACCGGTGGGTGAAAGCGGGCATGGTCGACTATATCGTGCCGCAGATCTACTGGGAATTCGGTCACCCGATCGCGCCCTTCGCCGACATCCTCAAATTCTGGGTGGACGTCTGTGAAGACAGTCCCGTCGATCTTTATATCGGCCATGCGGCCTACCGACAGGGCCAAGAAGGTGAGTTCGAAAATCCGCGCGAGGTCGTCAACCAGCTCAAATTCACCAACGCGCACGACACCGTGAAAGGCAACGTGTTTTTCACCTTCAAGACCTTCGTCGATGAAGGCGCACCCAAACCCGGCCTTTCCAACATCAAAAAACTGCTTACAAAAGGTGAAATAAAATGAAGAAATATACAATCATGATCGCCGCCCTGCTCATCTTCATCGCCACCCTCATCGTCGGCGCGGCGAACCTGGATGCGGGCAGCACCCTCGAACCACTTGTCAGAAACGATCAAAACATCTATCACTTTAATAGCAGCGACCCGGTGATGATTCCAAAGGCCTATGAGGAACAGGATTCCGAGATGCGCGGCGTATGGGTCGCGACCGTCTGGAACATCAACATGCCGCAACACACCTCCGAGGTACAATACAAAGACGCCTATGACCAGGTGATCGCCGACATGCTCGCCAACAACATGAACGCGATCTTGTTCCAGGTGCGTCCGCAAAACGACGCATTCTACGAATCGGACTATGCGACCTGGAGCCGCTGGCTGACCGGTACCGAAGGCCAGGATCCCGGATGGGACGTGATGGAATACATGATCGAGACCGCCCATCAAAACGGCATCGAGTTCCATGCCTGGATGAATCCCTACCGTGTCGGCAACTCATCCATGAACAAAAACGATTACCTCAACACCCTTCACAATGACAATTTCGCCGTGCAGAATCCCGACCTCGTCGTTCCGAGCAAACCGAACAATGACGGCATCTATTCCTATATCCTGAACCCTGGCGAACCGGCGGTCAAACAATACATCGTTGATGTGGTCGAGGAACTGATGGATAAGTACTCGGTCGACGGCATCCATTTCGATGATTACTTCTATCCGTACTCGGGCATCGATTCCGACCACGATACCTATGATACCTACAAAGAAGACGGACAGACGCTCGCCGAATTCCGTGTCGAGCAGGTTAACGACGTCGTCAGAGGCGTCAAAGAAGCGGTTGATGCCCATAACAACCTTCATGATGTGATGGTGCGTTTCGGCATCAGTCCCTTCGGTCTTTGGGCCAGCGATAGTCAAGTGGACGGCGGGTCGAACACCTCGCAGTTCGCCTTGTCGAGTCTGCTTTCGCAGTATGCGGATTCCAAGCGCTGGGTGGAAGAAGAATGGGTCCACTACATCAATCCACAGGTCTATTGGCCGATGAACCACAGTCTCGCACCCTATGCGGACGTGGTCGACTGGTGGGCCGATATCACCCGGGGCACCGATGTCGACCTGATCATCGGGCATTCGATCGCCAATGCGCACAACTGGCTCGACGATGAAATCGCCACACAGCTTCTTTACAACCAGAAATATCCTGAAATCACCGGGTCAATCATGTACTCGGCGTCTTTCCTGAACGGCACCAACATGAACACCGTCTCAGGTTCCTACTGGACGGAGCGTCCCTTGAGCGTGTGGCAGGAAAGTTCGGTCGAAGCGCCGACAGTCAGCCTGGACGGGGACCTTGTCAATGGCAGCTATCACAGCAACGTGACCGTGACCCTCCATTCCGAACACACCATCCACTACCGTCTCGGTTCGGGCGACTGGCACCTTTATGACGAGCCGTTCGAAATCACCGAAAACGGCAGTTACGTTCTTTATGTGCGGGCGACCGACAGCGAGGGCGAACAAAGTCTCATCCGAAGCGCCACCATCGACATCGACAAACAAAACACGGCCGTCCCCCATATCGAAGTCGTCGGCAACAGTGTCGGCGACGATTATGTCATCGGCTCCTCGCTGACTTTGAGCGCCGACATCGACACCATCCTTGTCGCCATCAACCATGGCTCAATCGGCGAGTTCCAACCTTACACCGGACCGATCGTCCTTGATTCACTCGGCAGCTATTTCATCCGTGCGAAGACCATCGACGACGAGGGTGTCGAGAGTGAAACCGTGACCTACGGGTTCAAAATCGTCGAGGAGTGTTATGCGCCGGCCACTTTCCTCTTCGACGGCGACGGCACCCATCCTTACTACAAGTCGCTCACACTCAGCATCGACCATGAGGCCCCCGCTGTCGAGTTCCGTATCGACGATGGCGCCTGGGTGAGCTATACATCCCCGCTCGTCTTCGACCAGGAGGGCACCCATACCATCACCGTGAGAAACGCCACCGGCTGTGAGAATACCGTGAGTGAGACCATCACCATCGACCAGACCCCGCCCGAACAACCCCTGATCATCACCGACGCCGATTTTGACGGCTGGTATTATACCGAGGCGTTCGATCTGGAAATCGAAAGCGACGACACCGTTTATTACCGGTTGCACAACGGTCGCACCTGGAGTTCGTGGGCCGTCTACGACGAACCGATATTCCTAGCGACCAGCGTCACCTTCACCCTGGAATATTACGCCGCCGATAAGGCCGGCAACGAGACAGAAGTCTACACCGAACGGATTCGGATGAACCTTCCGGTCTCCGAGGATATCCCCTGGGTCATCCGCAACGGCGAACAGGTCACCTACTACAATTCCGATGTTCCAATCGCCTTGCCGACCTATGCCGAACGCGATGCGGAGATCCGCGCCATCTGGGTCGCGACCGTCTTCAATATCGATATCGGCCTGCATCAGGACGAAGCGGGCTACAAAGAAGAGATCATCACCATGCTCGATCGGATCGCCGCCCACAATTTCAACACCATCTTCTTCCAGGTCAGACCGATGAACGATGCGTTCTATGATTCCGAGTACGCCCCCTTCTCAAGGTATCTGACCGGTACCGAGGGCGAAGATCCGGGCTGGGATGTCCTTGCCTTCATCATCGAACAGGCCCATCTTCGAGGCATCGAGCTCCATGCCTGGTTGAACCCTTATCGTGTCTCCTCGGGAACCGGTTCCAAGGCAAGCCAGCTTTCCGCGCTTCATGATGACAACTTCGCGAAACTGAATCCCCACCTGGTCATTCAGGATCATAACGACAGACTCATCCTCAATCCAGGCGAACCCGAAGTCCGCGAACATATCTACAACATCGTCCAGGAACTGATGGACAACTACGATATCGACGGCATCCATTTCGACGACTATTTCTATAGTTACGGCGGCATGTCCAATGCACAGGATTCCGGCGCCTACAGCCGCGAAAACCACAACAATCTCGATCTTCATGACTGGCGCCGTGAGAATGTGGATATATTGGTCCGGGACCTTTTCTATCAGATTGAGGACCACAACACCACCACCGGCGCCCATGTCAAGTTCGGCATCAGCCCCTTCGGCATCTGGGCGAGCAACCAGCAGGAAGACGGCGGCTCGAACACTTCCCCCGGCGCACTCTCATCCTACCGCGCCCAATACGCTGACACCAAGAAATGGGTGGAAGAAGGCTGGCTCCACTATATCAACCCGCAGCTCTACTGGGAGTTCGACCACAGCGTGGCCCCCTACGCCGACCTCGCACTTTGGTGGGCGCAACTGACCGAGGAACACGGTGTCGACCTGATTATCGGCCACGGCTTCTATCGCTACGCCGACGGCTCTTGGAGCGACCCGAGCGAACTCCTCGAACAACTGCGCTACAACAACCAGTTCGACAGCATCGTCGGCAGCGCGTTTTTCACCTATAACACCCTTCTGAGCCAACACACCAATGTCACCGGGTCCATCGACAGGCTGCTCACCCACTACTGGACCGATTATGTCGGATTCCCGTGGGAGAGCACCGTCGAACCTCAAGACCGGCTCGATTGCGACGAAGGTTATTACGAAGAAAATGGTGAATGCGTCCCCATCGATGGCAGCGGCGGCAACGACAACGGCGACAACGGCGGCAACGGTGACAATGGCGGCGATGACGATGAAGCACCGGACAACGACGGTGTGAGCGGCGCGCTTGTCGGTATCATCGCCGGCGTCATCGGCGTCTGGACGTTCGGTCTCGTGTTCGTCATCAGAAAGCATATCCTCAAAACATGACCGAGCAAGTGAAAGCGATTCTGGAAAAAGGGGTGGAAGAAGGCGCGTTTCCCGGCGCGACCTTCTGTCTCGTCCACCACGACGGACGCACCGAAGTGGGTGCGACCGGTCATAAGTCCCTTGTCCCAAAGAAGGAGAAGAACACGGAAAAGACCATCTACGATGTCGCGTCCCTGACCAAGGTCGTCGCGACAACGACCATGATCATGCGTCTTTTCGATACCGGAAAAGCCGGACTAGATACCCGCGTCTGCACCGTCCTTCCGCGTTATGGGCACAAGAACACCACCATCGCCGAGCTGCTCACGCACACTTCCGGTCTTCCCGCGGATATCCCCTCGCCGAGGACGCTCAAGACCAAAGAGGATGTGCTCGGCCGTATCTACGCGATGGATCTCATCTATGAGCCCGAAACCCGTATCGTCTACTCCGATGTCGGGTTCATCCTCTTGGGCGAGATCATCGAAAAAATCACCGGAAAAAGCCTCGACGTTTTCGCCCGTGAGACCATCTTCACACCGCTTGGCATGAACGACACGGGGTATCACCCCGATGTCTCACGGACCGCCCCCACGGAAATCAGGAATGACGAGACCCACCAAGGACTGCTCAAGGGGAAGGTCCACGATGAGAAAAGTTTCGCAATGGACGGTCTTTCCGGCCACGCCGGCCTTTTTTCCACCGCCTCGGATCTCGGACGGTTCGTCCTGTCGATATTGAGAAATGACACAGTACTTGAAAAACGCACAGTCGATACGCTGTTTCAAGAAACAGTCGCCCTGCCTGACCGTCAGGGCAGGATGTTGAGACGTTCGCTCGGCTGGGACAAGCCGACCCCGGGCGGCATCGGTGGCGATCATGTCAGTGTGAACGACACCATTCTTCATACCGGTTTTACCGGTTGCAGCATCGTTATCGACCGCAAGGCCGGTACCGGTATCGTCATACTGAGCAACGGTGTGCATCCTGACCGCGAGAAAAACGGGATGAATCCCTACCGGCGACTTGTCGCCGATGTAATCTATAGCAAACCAGGAGGAAACAGATGAAAAAAGCAGGGTTAATTGTATTGTTGTTTGTGCTTGGCTTCGTCGTCGCTGCTTGCAACGGCGAAGGAAACGAAACGGTGTTTGAAGTGAATGAGTCCGATCTGACCATGAACGAGGGTGAGTCCCATGAACTCGACGTCACCTTCAGCAACACTGAACTGCATTTCGAATCATCGGACACCTCGGTGCTCACCGTCGACAGCAACGGTCTGATCACCGCCGTCTCACCGGGTGAAGCCGGTGTCGTGATCATCGCCACCGACACTGATTTCGATCCGGTCGAAATCACCATCACCGTCCTCAAAGTCATCAATCTCGATGTCAATGCGGACACGATCGATTTGACCGAAGGCGAGACAGCGGTCATCGATTACACTGCCAACACGCATGTCGTTTTCACATCTTCGGACGAATCGGTATTCACCGTGGATGAGACCGGTGCTGTCAGTGCGATCGGCGAAGGGACCGCAACATTGACGATTACCGCAAAAGACGATCCCGATGTCCAGGAAACCATCACCGTGCGTGTCGCGCGTCTGATCATTCTTGAAGGCCCCGATTCGGCGAAACTCTGGGTCGACGGGACGCTTGCGCTTGATATCGTTACCAACGACACGCTCACTTACGTCTCTTCCGACACGGATGTCGTGAGAGTCACCCAGGATGGGACCCTGACCGGTCTCGCCACCGGAGAGGCGATCATCACCATCACCGCCCATCACAACGCGGCCATCACCCATGAAATCACCGTCGGTGTCTATCTCGGTACCGAGTTGATTTTCATCACCGGTGATGAGACCGTCAATCTCGGCACCGAAGGCTTTTATGCGATCGAGGTCGCACCCGAGGAAGGCTATCCGGTTGTCACCTTCACCACTTCCGACGACTCGGTCGCCGTTATCGACGACAACGGTGTGCTGACTCCCCTTTCGACCGGAACCGTCACCATCACGGCGACATCGCAGTTCACCGGCAACGACAAGCCTGTCGAAGCCTCCAAGACAGTCGAAATCGTCCACCATCTCGCTGTCGATACGACCAGCAGCGACGGCGACACCCGTGAAGTCGGCGACTTCGTCTTCGCGCACGGTTCGACACTGTTCGACTGCATCGAAGATGCGCTTGAAAATTCGGCTGACGGTGTCCATATCCACATTCTCGAAGGCACCTTCACCAACGGCTTCACCGTCAATGTCGACGGTGCGACCCTCAGTGCTTTAGAAGGCGTCTTCATCAGTGGCGATGTCACTGTTTCCGCCAATGATGTCACCATTGAAGGTTTCATCTGGCAAGACGGCGCCACCATCACCAATGAAGGCCCAATCACCGGTTTCGCTTTCACCGGTAACACCGTCACATTGGACAACCGGGATTTCCTGGTTGTTTCCGGTTCCAAAGACATTCTGATATCAGGTAACAGCTTCACCGGCACCAACCGGACCGCAACCGGAATCACCATCACGGACGCAGAAGGGCTGATCCGAATCGAAAAAAACACCATGACGGATCTCGACCGCGGTGTCCATGTGACAATCAAACCCCAAACTGACGTCATGAACGCGCTCCAGATCGAGCGAAACACCATCGATGAGACCACACTTGCGCTTTATATCGACCTGGACGAACAGGCGATGTCCGCCTACGTCCGTTTCAATGATTTCCATGAAGTGGACAAGTTTGTCACCGTCGCCGAACAAAACAGCATCGATTTCACTTTGAACTACTGGAACGGCGACACACCGGCATCCGACAAGTTCGACAACGTGACGGATTATTATCTTCGCGGCTATTATCTTTCAGTATCGGATATTCCCAACGAAGCCGACTACAACCCCGACATTCCGGCGCAGATCATCATCACCAACCCGGTCGAGGAGCTCATCATCGGCGACAGCCATACGCTCGAATATGAGTTCCTGCCACTTGATTTCCATACCGACCGGATCCAATTCATTACCTCGAACCCCGATGTCCTGATGACCACCCAAAGCGGCGTACTTACCCCTGTGGGAAGCGGCCCTGTCACCATCACCATCCGCTCGCGTCTCGACTTGACGGTCAACGCACGCATTGCGATCGACGTCACCACGACACCCGGCATCGAGCTCACGCCGAGTCACGTGATGAACACCATCACTCCTGATGACTACTTCATTCTCGAAGCCAAGCCGTTCCCTTATGATATCCGCGATGCGAATGTTCTGTTTGAAAGCAGCGATCCCGCCCTTGCGACCATCGCCGAAGACGGCCATGTTGAAGCATACGCACCCGGTATCGTCACTTTCACAGCCCGCCTTGAGAATAATCCCGATGTCACTCAGGAGTTCACCATCGAGATTCACGAGTCACTCGATGAGAACGACCTGCTCGACCTGCTGACCAAGTATTCGGTCAGTTATTCGACCCCGCACCGCTGGACCGCCTACGGCTTCAGCTTCAATTACCAGGATTTCCGTTATGAGAGCGTCTCCCGCTTCTATTTCTCGGACCCGCTTGAAATCAACCAAAAAATCGTGCCCGTCAGCCATGGCGTCCGTCCCGGTGAACCGATGACACCGCATCCGGAAGGCGTCGAGGCATATAACGATGACAATGTCTACTGGGTGGTCATCCACGATACCGCCAACACCGCTCCGGGCGCCGGCGCGCTTTCTCACGCGAACTATCTCTATAACGCCGCCGTCAACGGGCATGAGTTGTGGGTATCCTGGCACTATACCATCGACGACACCCTGATCTATCAGCATCTTCCCGAGAATGAAAGAGGCTTCCACGCCGGCGACGGCTCGTCGCTTCCCCATCAAAGAAGCGACAGTTATCTAGGCGGCGGTAACCGCAACGGCATCGGCATCGAGATGTCCCCCAACCAAGACGGCGACATGTATCGCACCTGGCAGCGGACCGCCCAGCTTTCCGCGGATATTCTCTACCGCTACAATCTTCCCCTGGATCATCTGACCTATCACATCGATTTCAGCGGCAAGATCTGTCCGCAGACCCTGATCAGAGCCGGTTTGATTCCTGTTTTCGAAGAGATGGTCGAGATCGAATACTTCATCCGTCATAATTTCCAGGATGCAAGCATCTCTTTCGAGTCTCACAATCCTGATTATATCGATCAACACGGCCGTGTGGTCGCCATGCCGGATCGCGCGATGACCGCGAGCTACACCGTCACCGTCGTCCAAAACGGCGTTGAAAGAAGCCGGACGTTCAATGTCTATCTGCCCGGCACGATCCACTGATCATAAAGTTACAGAAACTTGAAAATTTTATCCAAAAGACGGAAAAACCGCCTGATTGATTGAATAAACACAACTTCACATTGACAGCGTTTTCACCTCTAGGTAGAATGTTTCATGAAAGGCTTTCCAAAATCCAAAACAATAAAAATTTAGGGAGGAACCAAAATTGAAAAAATTAGCTTTAATCTTCAGCCTGACGCTTCTGTTTTTCACCGCTGCGGCCATCAATCTGAGCGCGGATGAGAATGATGGAATCGTCGATCTCTACCCTTACGACCAGCCCGGTTGTATGACCGTGAGCGAACCATGTACAAGAACCCGTGTCGGAGCGGCCAACTGGACGTTTGAATACTTCGGGCACCGCTATCATTACGTGAGTAGCTCCGTGCGTTATGTCGTCGACTTCGAAGATGAAAACGCCGATGGCTACATCGACGCCACCGAGATGCCTGCGATTTCCTGGCCATCATTCGGTAGTGCTTTCATCAATGATACCGACGAAGGCGTGATCCTGAAAACCGAAAACGCCCGTACCGACCTCACCGGTGGTGTTGTCGACAGAATGTACGCCTACTTCGATGAAAACGGCCAACTCGCCATGTTCGAAGACCACCTGAACATGTATTATATCCACAACGATGGTGACGCCGAGAACCCCGAATGGCGCATGGCCACCGAAGGCGAGATCGATGCGTATGACGCATCCGATGAACCTGAGACAGACACGCCGAACACCATCACCTCGCCTATCCGTATCGCCGTTTCGGACAATGCACAAGGCTATGAGGTCGAACCAATCGGTTGGCTTTCTTGGAGAGCCCCCGGCATCGACATCAATGAAGACCCTGTCGAAGAATGGTCGCTCATCATGGACGGTGACCCTGAATATGTCCACATCCACGCCGGTTGGACGGTTGTAACCTTCGGTACACTCGACCGGGACAACAGCAATAAAGCCACCACCGAATTCATCCCGACCCTCGCTGACGCGATTCTTGATGACAGTGTCGAACCATTCACCATGAGCTATGAGGACCAACCCGCCACCTTCTTCGGCATCGCTTTATTGGATGACGATGCCAACACCCCTGGCGTCACCGCGGTTGTCGAATACAACGGCACCTTCGATTTCGACCCGAGTCTCGTCAATGCCTCTTGGCTCAACATGTTCGATGAAGAGGGCAACATCATCAATCAAACGGAATTCCTCGACTACCAGATCGTCATCGAGCAAGACGGCGATATCCTGCAGACCATCGATTTCACCTATGATGAGGGAACAGCAACCTATACCGCCAGCGAGTCCGTGAACGTCATCGACGCTTCTGAGTTCGGTAGCGGCTACACCGCGACTTTCGTCGCTGAAACCCCGCTCGGTGATATCACCGAATATCCGATCGACATCGTCATCGGTGTCATGCCTCCGACTTTCGTAGGCGTCGACCCACGCTTTGTCAACGAGAAGACGCCTGTCGACCCGCTTGAAGGCATCACTGCCGACGACGGTTACGGCAATGATCTGACTTCATCCATCGAAGTCGTCCTGCCTGCGGGCTTCAACAGATATTCACCAGAACCAGGCAGCTACACCATCGATCTTTCTTTCATCCACAACGTTTTCTTCCCCGGCGACCCTTGGACACTCACCATCAATGGTGAGGAGCAAGCCTGGGAAGGACCTGATGCGTTCAACACAGACCTAGACATCAATGTCTATGCGAAAAAACAGGTATGGGATGACGCTGAATTATTCCGCGACATCGGAAGTGCCTGGGGCTCTGTCATGATCGTCGTCGACGGCGATGGCAACATGAGCGAGCGTTATGACCGCTACAACTGGGAATACACTGATGAAAACGGCACCATTGTCGGCGACGCAGATCATTTCGCCAATTGGCAAGCGACTGTCGAACTCGATGAAGGCGGCTTCATCATCGGAGCTCACGGTAGTGTTGAAACACCACCACTGCGTGCGGCCAACCTCGATTATGGCGATCCTGTCGCTGTGGAAATCGGTACTGAGGACTTCAGTTACGACATCCTCACCGAAACCTCTTACGTCCTGACCATCGATGATGTCACCCCACCGACACCACTGATCGTCAACAGCGATTACACCATCGAAAGCGGCCAATTCACCAACATCAACAATGCGATTCTTTCCAACGTGGTCGCGGTCGATAATTTCGACACGCCTGACCAACTCGCCATCTATGTTTCAAACAACGGTGGATTGAACCTGCAAGAAGAAGGTACCTACACAGTCGAAGTGACTGTCGAGGACCGTGCGGGTAACATGGCGACCGCAAGCTTCGACGTCAACGTCGTCGCGCCTTTATTCACTGAAGACGATATGAACAACAAAGCCAACACTCAAGATGTCGAAGACATGCTGGATGCCCGTCTCCTCACAGAGGAAACCATCCAGGCGATGATCGACAGCGCGGTTCAAGAAGCAATTGACAACCTACCGGAAGACGAAACCGGCGCATCAATGGGTGCCGTTGTCATCACCGGCGCCGTCAGTGCCCTTGTCGCCCTCACCGGCGCCGTTGGCCTCATGATCAAGAAACCTTTCTAGAAGTCACGCACCTGTCATAGAAAGTACCCGTTTTCGCGGGTACTTTTTATGCCATTTAAGGCCGAAAATCCGACGGCACTGAAAAAAAATAAACAAAACTGAAAATAACGCTTCAAGGGTATTTTCTTATGGACAAAGGTAGTATAATAGCAAATGAAATCGCTTTTATAGAAAAAAGAGAGGGTATGAATATGAAAAAAATATTGAGCTTTTTCCTACTCGCACTAACCGTCGTCACACTCACCGCGTGCGGCAACGGCGAAGAACCGAACGAGGAAAACGGTGACAACGGCACCGTCACTTTCTCCGGTCTGACAGAATTGCAGATCGGCATCGGCGAAGACTATGACCCGATGGCCGCTGTCGAAGCCATCGATAGCGAAGACGGTGACATCACCGACCGCGTCAATGTGAGCGGTACCGTCGATACCGACACACCCGGAACCTACACCCTGACCTACACCGTGACCGGCAGCAACAACGAAGCGGTCACAAGGACCCGTACGGTCATTGTCCTGACGGAAGACGGTTGTGCACCGAATCAGGAGCTGAAAAACGGAGACTGCGTGGATATTGCCCCGGAAGTCATCCGCATCATGCATGGCGCGCCCCATGAGGTCGACCCGTTCCATGAGAATTTCAGCGGCACCGAACAGATCCAACGTCAAGAACGTCAACGTGAAGTTGAACAACGCCTCAATGTCGAAGTGCGTTATGTGAACTATCCCGCAAGCGCGGCATGGGGACCGAGCCGTGTCACCGCGATCATCCAGGCTTCCGTTTCAGGAGACCCCCTCGCGGATATCTACTGGTCCACCAGCGACTGGATCCAGCAACTCGCCAACGGCGATGCGATCGCACCGATCGACCAGTATCTTTTCACTCACGGCGAAAACATCCACGCCGACTTTCATACCATCGGTTCTTTCGGTGGCAAGGTCTATGGGTTCAACCCGGGCAACCTGACCATCTCGAACGGCCTTTACTATAACGCCGATCTGGTCAGAAGCCTCGGTGTCGCCAACCCGACAGAGCTCTACTTGGACGGCGAATGGAACTGGAGCCGTTTCGAACAATGGGCCTCTGACACTCAGACCGCCCTTTCCACCCAGGGCGATGACATGTTCGCACTCGGCGGTGTGCTCGCCTTCTACGCCGAGAACATGATTCCTCTGAACGGCGGAAGCCTCATCAACGCCCAGGCCGGCCGTGTGGCGTTCCATCAGAACCCCGCCCTTGAGACCTACACCTTCCTCAACAATCTCTACACCCAGGGACTCTTCGAAGAAAATCCCGCCTATGATGCGGGCAGCCCGGACTGGATGGCGGGCAAAGTCGCCATGCACCCAGGAAACTTCTGGTTCATCAATGCGGACAACCGCTGGGGCAATATCGCCTTTGAGATCGGGTTCGTCCCCTATCCCGCCGCCGACGACTATGAAGGCGAATACGTCTCTCCCGTCTCCGGTGTCGCCCTTTACCATATCGCAAGCGGCATGACCCCCGAACGTGAAGAACTCGTCTTCCAGGTGTGGAACGAACTGCAGCTTTGGAAAACAGAAGAAGAAATGCGCAACGAGTTCGAGATGACCCTGCTCACTCGTTTCGATGATGAACTGTATGTCGAGGCCTACATCGATGTCTACAACAAAATCTACCTCGAACTCATCAACGCCGTGGGCATCAGCCCATACGGCGAAAACGGCTGGCGCGCCAACATCAACGAAGCCATCCGCGAAGGCACCGCCCGTACGACCGTCGACCAGATCAAACCGATCTACGACGCAGCCGTGGAAGAATATTTCAAAGACTAACACATTTTATGTACAATCCCCCTTTGCATAAAAGGGGGATTGTATATCACAAAAGGACAATGAGGAGTGTTTTTAGTGAAAAAACTTATAATAACGGCGTCGCTTGCGCTTGTGGTGCTCATCGCGCTCGCCATCAACGGAATCATCGAGGACAACCGCGGTCCGCTTTACTACAACAGGGACAAATACAATGTCACCAGACACGCGGATCTGGATTTTGCAGCGTCCACCGATTATTATGATTATTTGACTAAAAATACTGCGCACTTTCCGCAAGACGCACGGATTGTCATTCCGGGTCACGACTACACTGAAGCGTCGGACACCGCCGAAGTCCTTGGAACCTTCGAAGGCCTCGACGATGTCCTTTTTACCGATGAGACCGGCAGTGTGACCTGGACTTTCGATGTCGATGAAGCCGGCTTTTACAACATGCGGCTCAACTACTTCCCGATCGAAGGGAAAAGCTCCATGATCGAGCGTATCCTCCATATCAACGGCGAAGTCCCCTTCGACGGCGCTCGCAATCTGACTTTCCAGAGAATCTGGGGCAACGCGAACGATGTGGTGCAAGACATTCACGGCAACGACATCAGACCTTCCCAGATCGAAACACCCTTTTGGACACAAGGGTTTTTCCGCGATTCGATCGGTTATGTGAACGAGCCCTATCAGTTCTACTTGGAAAAAGGTGAAAACACCATCACCCTCGAAGCGACCCGCGAACCGGTCGTCATCGACAGTATCGAGATTCTTTCGGTAAGCGACCTTCCATCCTACGAAGATGTCCATGCGACCTATATGGCTAACGGCTACAGTGAAACCGGTAGCGAACTGATGCTCAGACAAGCACAGATCGCCGCCTATACGACAAGCCCCACCCTCTATCCGCTCGTCGACAGTACGAGCTCCGCCACCACACCGAGCAGTCCCACAAAGGACCTGCTCAACACCATCGGCGGCAACAACTGGCGGATCGCCAACGACCGCATCGCCTGGGACTTCGAAGTCGAAGAGAGTGGTCTTTATGCCATCAGCATGCGCGTCAAGCAGAAGCTCGCCACCGGCATGAACGTCAGTAGAAACATCTATATCGACGGGGAGATTCCTTTCGAGGAACTCAAGGACTATCAGTTCCCGCATTCGCCGGATTGGCGTATCCAGACGCTCGGCACCCAGGATGAGGCTTTCTTGTTCTATTTCGAGGCGGGACGAACCTATGAGCTTTCCATGGAAGTCTCCCTCGGTTCCTACGGTGCCCTGATCGCTGAACTCCAGGCCTCCATCGACCGTCTGAACGCCCTTTACCGTGAAATTCTGATCTACACGGGCCCCGAGCCCGATCCGTTCCGGGACTATCAGCTTGAAGACCGTGTGACCGACTTGGTCGCCCGCCTTCAGACCGAACGCGAAATCCTCCAGGAAATCCGTGACCAGATCATCGAGATATCCGGGACGAAGAGTGAGAAGACCGGTATCCTCGACACCATCTTGATCCAGCTCCGTGATTTCACCCGCTCCCCCCGTGAAATCCACCGCAACCTCAATGTCTACAACCAGAATATCGCTTCACTCGGAACGCTGATCATCCTTTTGAGCCAACAACCGCTCGAAATCGACTATTTCGCTTTCCACAACCCCGAAAGCGATTTGCCGCGCAACCGTGACAACTTCTTTGCCCGCACCCTGTTCGCGGTCCGTTCCTTCATCGCCACCTATACCACCGACTACGACACCATCGGCCGGACGACCGAACCCACCGACGAGGATGTCTCCATCGAAGTCTGGCTGAGTATCGGCCGCGACCAGGCCAACGTGCTCAGGAAACTGATCGACGAGACCTTCACGCCCGAGACCGGCATCCACATCGATTTGAAACTCGTCAGCGGACCGGTCCTGTTGCCGGCCACACTCGCGGGCGAGGGACCGGAAGTCGCCATGATGGTGCAAAACGACATCCCCGTGAACTACGCGATGCGTAACGCCGTCTACGATTTGAGCCAGTTCGACGATTTCGAAGAGATCGTCAGCAGCCGTTTCAAGGAAAGCGCCATCGTCCCCTTCAACCATGAAGACGGTTATTACGCCCTGCCCGAACAACAGATTTTCCTGATGATGTTCTACCGTAAGGATATCTTCGAGGAACTCGGCATGACCCCGCCTGAGACTTGGGACGACATGATCACGATGATTCCGGATCTTCAGAAACACAACCTGGAGTTCTTCCTGCCGATTCCCATCCAGCAGCAAGGACAGGTGATCAGCCTCCCGCCGAACCCCGTCTATTCCTCCATGTTCTATCAGAATGACGGTGAGTTCTACATCGACAACAACCGCGAAAGCGGCTTCAACGAAGGCGTCGCCCCACAGATATTCGAGACATGGACGCAGTTTTATACCGATTACAGCTTCCCGGTGGAAGCGAACTTCGTCAACCGTTTCAGAAGCGGACAGATGCCGATCGGCATCGATTATTACAACATGTACAACGTCCTGAGCGTCTTCGCTCCGGAAATCCGCGGCCGCTGGGACTTCATGCCGATTCCGGGAACCCTCTCGACCGACGAGAACGGCAACCAAGTCATCCGCCGTGACACCGTCTCGACAGGAACCTCCGCGATGATTCTCGAGAACGCCGAGAACAAGGATGCGGCCTGGGAATATCTGAAATGGTGGACCAGCACGGAAACACAGGTCCGTTTCGGACGCGAGATGGAAGGCATCCTCGGTGCCGCCGCCCGTTATCCGACCGCGAACGTCGAGGCCATGCAGCAGCTGCCCTGGACCGTCGCCGAATACATGAAACTCGAAGAACAATGGAACCAGGTCAGAGGCATCCCCGAAGTACCGGGAGGCTACATGACCGGCCGCCATCTCGACAATGCCTTGAGAATGGTGCTCGAAGACAGTACGAATCCCCGGGAGACCATCTACGATTTCGTGCAGGTCATCAACGAAGAACTGGCGAAGAAACGCCGGGAATTCGGATTGGAATAGGAGGATAAATTGTGGCGATCAAATCGGATACCTACGCACTCACAAGAAAAGAACGTTTCAAGAAAAACTTGAAGAAAAACAAACACAACTATATCCTCATGTCACCGTTCGTCCTTCTGTTCATGACGTTCACCATCGTCCCGGTCTTCATGTCCTTAGGCATCAGCTTCACCTACTTCAACCTGCTTGAAAGACCGCACTTCATCGGTCTTGACAACTACCGTACCCTTTTTCTTGAAGACGAAATCTTCATCATCTCGCTCAAGAATACGCTGATCCTCGCCGTGGTCACCGGCCCCGTCAGCTATATGCTCGCGTTTGTCTTCGCCTGGCTCATCAACGAGCTCGGACCGAAACTGCGGGCGCTGATGACCTTGATCTTCTATGCGCCATCGATCTCCGGAAACGCCTTTTTGATCTGGCTTCTGATTTTCTCGGGCGACATGCACGGGTTCGCGAATTCCTATCTCATGCGGCTCGGTCTCATCGACAACCCCATCATCTGGCTCAGAAACCCCACCTACATGCTTCCGGTGCTGATACTTGTCCAGCTGTGGCTCAGTCTCGGGGTCAGTTTCCTCGCATTCATCGCGGGACTTCAGGGTGTCGACAAGACGCTTTATGAGGCCGGCGCCATCGACGGTATCCGCAACCGCTGGCAGGAACTTTGGTTCATCACTCTGCCTTCGATGAAACCGCAGCTTCTTTTCGGTGCCGTCATGCAGATCACCACCAGTCTCGCCATCGCCGAGGTCTCGATGCACCTGCTCGGGTTCCCCTCGGTGCAATACGCCGGTCATACGATCGTCACCCACCTCGTCGACTACGGGACGCTCCGTTTCGAACTCGGCTACGCGTCCGCGATCGCGACCATCCTTTTCCTCATCATGATGACGACCAACCTCGTCGTCCGTTCAATGCTCAGAAAGGTGGGAAGCTGACATGATGAAACTCTACAAGAAAATCCGTCTTCATTACAAGATCAAGAAGAAAAAGAAGCTGAACCGCTCTTTCTGGGGCAGCATGGGTCTGTTTCTCGTGCTCCTTTTCTTCGGTTCCTTCAGCGCCTATCCGCTGATCATGACCGTATCGAACGCCTTCAAACCGCTTGATGAGCTTTTCCTTTTTCCACCGAGACTGTTCCCGCGCAACATCACATTCGACAACTTCAGGGATCTCTCCGAACTGATCGGAAACTCATGGATTCCTTTCTCCCGATATTTCTTCAACACCATCATCATCACGGCCGTGGGAACGGCCGGACACGTGCTCATCGCTTCGATGTGCGCCTACCCGCTCGCAAAATACAATTTCCCGGGCAAGACCCTGATTTTCACCCTCGTGGTCTATTCCCTGATGTTCGCACCGCAAGTCACCGCGACGCCGAACTACATCATCATCTCCAGAATCGGGCTCGTCGATTCCCACGCCGCGATCATCTTCCCGGCGCTCGCCTCGAGCCTCGGACTTTATCTCATGAAACAATTCATGCAACAGGTGCCTGACGATCTCATCGAATCAGCAAAGATCGACGGCGCGAGTGAATACCGGATCTTCTTCCAGATTGTGATGCCCCTTGTCAAGCCGGCCTGGCTGACATTGATCATCCTTTTGTTCCAAAGGCTCTGGATCGAAGACGGGGGTGTCTTCATCTACAGCGAGGAACTCAAACCCCTATCCTATTCGCTCAGACAGATCGCCCAGGGCACCATCGAACGTGCCGGTACCATCGCGGCGGTATCCTTTATCATGATGATCGTGCCGGTTGTCTTCTTCATTTTCTCACAATCGCGCATCGTCGAGACGTTCAGTACGTCGGGCATGAAGTAAGAGGTGAATGGAATGAAAAAATTATACGTACTCTGTATGGGATTGCTGCTGCCTTTGCTGATGGGCGCCACCCAGTACAACTATTCACATTACGGCGAAGTGCTCCATGCCTCTCCGGGCATGACCTACGCCGCCTATTTCAACGCGACCACGCTCGGCGTACCGCTCGTCTCGCCAGAAGACCTCACCGTCTATCAAGACACCATCTACATGGTCGACTCGGGCCGTGATACGCTCACCATCGTCGACAAGACCTTCACCCTGATCGACCAGAAAGATAGTTTTCCCCTCCATCCCGATACAACACCACCCACTGATGAGGAAGGGAATCCTGTCGATGGTCCCATCACCCTCGATAGTCCCCTTGGAATCGATGTGCACCGCAGCGGCATCTACATCGCCGATACCGGCAACTTCCGGATTATCAAGCTGAACCATGACTACGAAGTGATCGGCATTTTCGACCATGTCGAGGACCTCACTTTCGAAGAGATGAACTTCGAACCCCGCAAGCTGACTGTCGACATGGCCGAACGGATGTATGTCGTCGCACGCAATGTCTATGAGGGCATCATCGAACTCGACAGCGACGGAACATTCAACCGCTTCACCGGTGTCAACCCCATCCAGCTCAACCCGCTCGAGGTCTTCAGACGCTCCCTCATGACCGATGCCCAGCTCGCGCAGCTGCAGCGTTATCTTCCCACGGAATACACCAATGTCACCATCAACGAACGCGGCTTCATCTATGCGACCAGCCGCGCTTCCGAAGGCAGCGCGGAAAACACCATCCAGCTGATCAACCCCAAGGGTGTCGATGTTTTAAGACGCAACGGCTACCATCCGCCGATGGGTGATGTCCATTTCATCGAAGGCACGAACAACCACGTCACCACCGGCCCTTCCCTGCTGATGGATATCGCCTACACCCACAACGGCATCTACACGGTTTTGGACCAGCGCCGTTCCCGACTCTTCACCTATGACAGATCCGGCAATCTCCTCTATATCAACGGTGATTCCGGTGATCAAAGCGACAAGTTCAGAGAAGGTGTCGCCATCGACTATCTCGGCGACGACCTGCTGGTGCTCGACAGAAGAACCCGCACCGTCATCGTCTATCAGCTCACCGAAATCGGTGTGGCGATCAACCGCGCCACGATGTATGAAGACGAAGGGGATTTTGACAAGGCGGCTGAGATCTGGCGCGAAGTGCTCAGACTCAACACCAACTATGAAATCGCCTATAACGGCATCGGGAAATATTATCTTCGCGCCGGCGAGTATGAAAAGGCCGTCGACTATTTCCGCCTCGGCCACGACACCTTCTATTACTCGAAAGCCTATCAGAACTATAGAAACGAATACATCAAGGCCAATTTCAGCGCCATCATGGGCGGGCTCGTCTTTGTTTCGGTCGGCCTGATCGCACTCAAGGTGAGAAAAATCCACAAGTCGGGGGGCTCGATTCTCTATGAAGACTAGATTGATCCGTTTCAAACAGAACTACCTGAGCTTTCCGAAATATCTTCTGGTGCGTCCCTTCGACGGTTTTTACGAGTTCAAACACCACAACGTGGGGCGTCTTTCCGTCGCCGTCGTCTTCATCGCATTGTTCATGTTTTTCAGGATCTATCAGTTTCAGTATGAGAGTTTCGCCATCAACCCGAACAATCCGCAGATGCTCAACAGTCTGCAAGAGATATTTTCCGCCGGCCTTCTGATTATGCTGTTCGCGGTCGGGAACTGGTCGGTGACCACCCTCATGGAGGGCAAGGGCACGTTCAAAGAAATTCTGATGATCACCGGCTACGCGCTTTTTCCAATCATCATCATCGGCTATCCGGCCGTTTTCGTCTCCAATTTCCTGACTCTTGAGGAGATGGGGTTTTACAACCTGACGATGGGTATCAGCTATTTTCTAGCGGCCTGGATGCTGTTCATGGGTATTTTAAACATCCATGAATACGGTCTCGGTAAAACCCTGATCGCCTTTCTCGCAACGTTCGTGGCGATGAGCGTCATGATGTTCTTCGGCCTGCTTTTCTTCGATCTCATCCAACAATTCATCGCTTTTGTTTCCGCAATCTATCAGGAATTAAGCCTGAGGTACTAAGGAGGATACACATGACATTGAAAAAAACCATCATCATCGCATGTCTGCTGTTGATCGGCTTTCTCTACATCGCCCTTTTCAACATGCGTGCCAGCAGTGTGTCCGCCACCGAACTGATCGAGTTCTCCACCGAAGGTTTCGTCGATGCGGATACACTAAACAACACGAACAAACTGGTCGTCAGCAACGATCATTTCGAACTCTATCTCGACGAAACCACCTCCTATTTCAAGGTGATCGACACACGCAACGGCCATGTCTGGGAGTCGAATCCGTCCATTCCCGATCCGTGGGAGACCGACATCACCAAACCCATCACCAACTCGGCTCTGGACCGTCAGAAATCCACCCTCGAGATCTCCTACTACAACCAGGCCGGTTCGATGACAAGCGTCAACAACTACAACCGTTCCATCCACCACCCACAGACCATCCTGTCCCCGGCCGGGCAGAAGACCTTCCAGATCAAATACGTCGAAAACGGCTTCCAGGTCCTCTATGAGATCGTCGACCTCGAAATCGACTATCTGCATTTTCCAAAATACATCGAGAAAGAGACCTTCGAGGCGATGGAAGATTACGGCCTGCTTTCACAGATCGCCTACACCGGTTTCAACGAGGAACTGAATGCCTACGAGATCGTCAACTACGAAAACATGTCGAGACTGGTGCGCGCCCGTCTTTTCGATGTCTTCTACGAAAAGATGGATTATACGCGTGAGCGTGCGATCAGTGAAAACGAAAGTTTCGGCTATTTCGAACAGTATGAACAGTTTTCCTTCCGTATCGGGGTTCAGGTTCTATTGACCGACAAAGGCGTGAAGACCTCCGTGATCAACGAATCGCTCACCGAGACCGAGGATATCCGCCTCGGGCGCATCACCCTCTATCCCCTTTTCGGCACCGCCGTCTCCGAGATTGACGGTGAGGCCACCGAAGGAAAAATCATTGTCCCCGACGGCAGCGGTGCCGTCATCGAATTCAACAACGGTAAAGTTTTGCAGAATTCCTATCGCCAGCGACTTTATGGCTTGGATCAGAGCCTCCTTCCCTACAGGATGCCCGAACAGCGCCAGAAGATTCATATTCCGCTTTACGGCATGGTGAAAGATGACGCCGCCTACGCGGCCATCATCACAGAAGGTGACGCCATGGCGGCGATCAACGCCGAAGTCTCCGGCCGTACCGATTCCTTCAACAAGGCCTACACGACGTTCCATCTTCGCGAAAGAGAGCGGGTTGTGATCGGCAGCGGCTTCAATACCTACGGTGTCGATCTTTGGACCAGAGACATCGTCCGCACCGACTTCACCGTCGATTACCGGCTTCTTTCCGGCGATGATGCGAGCTATGTCGGTATCGCGAACGCCTACAGGGATCATCTGATCGAGGAAAGGAACATGACTGAGAAAGACAACACCCGCGAGACCGTCCTCACCGTCGAGTTCATCGGCGCTTACGATCGTCGCAATTTCTTTCTGGGCGTCCCTTACTATTCGCTTGACACCATGACCACCTTCAAAGAGGCCCAGACCATCATGGATGCCCTGATGGAAAACGGCGTCACCAACGCCAACGTTGTTTTCACCGGCGCCCTCAACGGCGGCCTTGAAAATCAGCTTCTTTCCAATGTGTCCATCGAACGGGTCCTGGGCGGACAATCCGGTTTCGACGATTTCCAGGATTATCTGCGTGAAAACGGCATGGAACTTTATGCGGGCACCAACTTCATGTCGGCCTCATCCTACAACAAACCATTCGATAAGAACCGTTACACCGCAAGCCGGATCCGCGGTAACCACGCGATGGTGTTCAACTATCACCGCCCGACGGGACTGCCCTATTCGGAGACTTCCTATTTCCACCGTGGTGATGACTTCGTGATCAATCCCGCATTTTACGCGTCCCTTTTCGATCGTTTCAGCGGCAACTTCGATTATGACAACATCATGATCGTTGATCTCGGTGGAAGCCTCGCCGGACACTATGACCGCAATAACCTGATCTACAGACAGGACGCGCTTCGTTTCCAAGAAAGCGTGCTTTCGGCTTCCGAGTTCAACATGATGCTTTCGGGTCCGCTCGGTTTCGCCCTGCCTCATGCCGGCACCATCACCGATCTGCCCACGGTCACCACGCTCTATGCGATCGTCGATTATGAGATTCCGCTCATGCAGCTCGTGCTTTCCGGACTCGTCGACTATACCGCCGAAAGCATCAACCTCCCCAGCGAACGAAGCGCTCGCTATCAGTTCCTGAAACACTTAGAAACCGGCTCGAACCTGAAATACACTCTGAGCCATGACGACTCACGCAAATTGCTCAACACCGACTACAACCACTATATGTCGACACAATACGAGAACTGGCTTGACACCATCGCCGAACAGACGAGCGAGATTGACGCCCTCAGCCTTCACGAGGGCCGGCTTGTGGACCACGAACGTCTCAGCCGCAACCTCTACAAGGTCACCTACTCGCATGGTCTCTCGCTCGTGATCAACTACAGCCTGTCCGCGGCCACGCATGATGGCGTGACCATCGCCGGCCTCGATTACGTCGTCTGGGAGGGGAACTGAGATGCCTGATGAGAATAACGGGAAAAACTTCCCCCGCAAGAAGAAGTTCGAACTCTCCTACAGCACCCAGAAACTGATCTGGGCCTTCATCTTTCTTGCACCTTGGATCACGGGATTTTTGTTTCTGTTCATGATTCCAATGGTCAACACCCTGCGCTACAGTTTCTATGATCTCACCCCGCGCGCCGGAGAGATCATCACCGAATTCAGCGGCATCGGGAACTATCTTTACGCCTGGAACACCCATGTCACCTCGGCTTCGAGCTTCAGAATCGAACTGATCGAGACCACCACTGATGTCCTCATCAACCTCCCCGTCCTGCTGATCTTCAGTCTGTTCATCGCGGTGCTTTTGAACATGGAGTTCAAAGGCCGTGCCATCGTCCGCGCGATTTTCTTCGTCCCGGTCATCCTGAATTCGGCCGCGGTCGCCACCGCCATGGGCGGCGGCGAAGCCATGAACGAGATTCTCGCCCAACAGGGCATCGACCAGATTTTCGATCTCGAGTTCTATCTCTTGCAAGCCGATGTCCCGGCTTTCCTGGTCACCTTCATCGTCGGTCTGATCGACCGCATCTATGCGATCCTCGCCCTCGCCGGCGTACCGATTCTATTGTTTTTGGCCAGTATCCAATCGATTCCCCGCCACCTCTATGAAGCCGCGAAAATCGAAGGCGCGACCGCCTATGAGATGTTCTGGCTCATCACCTTGCCGAATGTCACGCCGCATATCATCACCGTCACTGTCTTCGCCCTTGTCAATACCTTCCTGACCTCTCCGGTGAGCACCATCATCACCGATGAGCTCAACCGCCAGAACTGGGGTCTTTCCAGCGCCATGGCCTGGATCTATGTCGGTACGGTCATCTTCATGCTCGTCTGTATCGCCCTGATCGCGAAAGGCTTCAAGATAGGAGAGAGCCATTATGAAGGCTAAAATCCTCGATAAACTGTACAGATTGCTGAAAGCAGTCAAAAAAGCCATCAATCCGACGGTCGAGAATCTCACCGATCCCACGAAGAACATCGCCCGTCAGCGTAAGGCGAAATCGATCATCCTGATCACGGTCAGAGCCGTGCTCCTGGTCGGTCTTTCCTTTGTCATCCTCTTTCCGACCATCCAGCAGATCCTCATGGCGCTGCGCGCCCCCGAAGACGTCAACAATCCCGCGGTCGTCTGGATTCCGGAGAACTGGTCTTTGATGAACCTCAGGATCGCTTCACTGGTCCTTGATTACCGCAGCGCCCTGTTCAATACCTTCAAGGTCTCCTCGATCTCGATGGGACTTCAGCTCGCCTCGACCGCTCTGGCAGGTTATGCGTTCAGCCGCCTTCGCTTCAAAGGGTCCAACCTGCTTTTTGTCCTCGTCATCATCACCATCGTCATGCCGCCGCAGGCGCTATCCCTCGCGCAATACCTCTACTTCAGGGATCTGGGCCTGATCGGCCGTGAAACGACCATCTATCTGATGAGCGGTCTCGGCATGGGCATCCGTTCGGGCATCTTCATCTATATCTTCCGCAGTTTCTTCAAAGGACTGCCCAAGGAACTCGAGGAATCCGCGCAGATTGACGGCGCCGGTGTCTTCAGGACCTTCTGGAGCGTCATGCTGCCGAACGCCCGCGGCGCGTTGATCACCGTAGGACTGTTCGCCTTCGTCTGGCAATGGAACGATGCCTACTACGTCAAAATATTCGAGGTGAGCACCGAAGAGTTCCCGCTTCTGACCATGCGGCTGATCAATGCCGCCGAGGGCATGTATGCCGCCTTGTTCTATACGGGCGGACTGAGTCTGATCGGTCAGGATGTCTGGGAGAACCCGGTCTTCCTCGCGCTCATCTCCAATGTCGCGGCCCTGCTCATGATGCTGCCGCTACTGATCATGTATCTATTCGTCCAGAAACAATTCGTCGAATCCATCGAACGGACCGGCATCGTCGGTTAGAAGAAAGGAGTGTCCGGAATGAAAGACGACAACCGTCTCATCACCATTCTCAACACCATCGCAGACTGGATTCTGAGAATCATCCTGATCAACATCATGATGATCATCATGATGATTCCCATCATTACAATCATTCCGGCGCTTTCCGCAGGCTACAACATGTTCAGAGATTATTTCGATTACGAGGATCCGCCCATCTTCAAGGGCTATTTCGGTTATCTGCGCAAACATTTCCTCAAGAAACTGAAACTGAGCCTCTTCCTCATTTTTCTGGCGATCCTCGGCATTACGAACACCCGTTACTACATGGGGCGTCTGGAAGCCGATGAAACCCTGTTCAACCTAATCGGCTACTACATCTCACTCATCTTACTCGTCGCCCTCGGCGTTGTCACGCTCTACAGTCTCTGCGTGAAACGGGTCTACCCGAGACTGAAACTCAGCCTTCATTTCAAGGTGTCATTCATGCTGGCGGGGAAATTCTTCTTCAGAACCATCCTGCTTGTCCTCAGTCTCTTCTTGCCGCTCGGACTCCTCCTGACACAGTTCACGCTCGTCCTTTTCATCTTCAGCGGCATGAGCCTGCTCATCATGCTGAACGTCTACATCACCACACCCGCTGTGGAATATCTCGAGAAGATAGGTGAAAACAATGATTAAAGTCGGAATTGAACGGTTTTTGGAAGTCAAATCCCTGTTCGAAGGCAAACGCGTCGGTCTGATCACCAACCCGACCGGTGTCTTGAAGGATTTCACATCGACCATCGACATCCTTGCCGACCACACGGACCTAAGAGCCCTATACGCCCCTGAACACGGCGTCCGCGGGGATCTACAGGCCGGTGAGCGTCTCGAAACCTACACCGACGAGAAAACCGGCGTGCCGGTCTACTCGCTCTACGGGGCCACTAAAAAACCGACCGCCGAAATGCTGAGCGATATCGATGTCCTTTGTTTCGATATCCAGGATGTCGGCGCGAGGTTCTATACCTACATCTACACCATGGCCTATGCCATGATGGCGGCCAAGGAAAACGGCAAACGCTTCATCGTCTTCGACCGACCCAATCCTGTCGGCGGCGAAGTGGTCGAAGGCAATATCCTCGATCTTGATTTCCGCTCTTTCGTCGGTTATTACGAACTGCCGCAGCGCCACGGTCTCACCGTCGGGGAACTGGCCAATTACTTCAACCAAAAATACGAAATCGGCTGCGACCTCGAAGTTGTCGAGATGGAAGGCTATATCCGGGCGATGCATTACGATATCCTCGAACGTCCCTGGGTGATGCCCTCCCCGAACATCCCCACCACCGACACGCTCTATGCCTTTTTGGCCACCTGTGTGTTCGAAGGGACCAACCTCTCCGAAGGCAGAGGCACTGCCAGACCGTTTCACATCATCGGTGCTCCGTGGCTCGACCATGAGACCGTCATCAAAAAAATCAACGCCTACGATTTGCCCGGTGTGATGTTCAGACCCCTGTATTTCACCCCGACCTTCCAAAAACACAAAGGCGAACTCTGCCGGGGCATCGAACTGCACATCACCGACAAATTCCTGTTCAACCCGGTCGAAACCGGCTTCATCCTGCTTTATCTGATCCGGGAGACGAACGATGCGTTCGCGTTCAACGCGCCCTACAAGGAAGGCATGCATCCGATGATCGATCTGCTTACCGGAACCGACAGTATCCGAAAGCACACCATCGACATCGAAGCACTGAGAAAGAAAATAAGAGAAGATGCCGTACGTTTCAAGGCAGAGAAAGTGAGCTATCATATCTATGAATGACATCAGAATGAACCTGAGCCTGGAAGAGAAAATCGGTCAACTGTTCGTTTTCGGCTTCGACGCGACCGAGGTCGACGACCATGCCATCGAACTGATCAGGAAACACAAAGTTGGCAACGTGATCCTTTTCACCCGTAACGTCGAAAGCCCGGCACAACTTTTCAAACTCAACCAGAACCTTCAGAAACTCGCCCACGAGACGACCGGCATCCCGCTATTCATCACCATCGACCAGGAAGGCGGCATGGTCACCCGCATCCACAAGGGCGCCACCTTCTTCCCCGGCGCGATGACCCTGGCCGCGAGCAACAACATTGACAACGCCTTGCGCGCCGGCAGACACATGGGCGAGGAACTCGAAGCCCTCGGCATCAACATGAACCTCGCGCCCGTCCTCGATGTCAACAACAACCCCAAAAATCCCGTCATCGGCGTTCGCAGCTTCTCTGACGATCCCGGCACCGTATCCGACTACGGCAACGCCTTCATCAAGGGAATGAGTGAACGTGTGCTCGCGACCGCCAAGCATTTCCCCGGTCACGGCGACACCCATGTCGATTCCCATTTGGCCCTGCCTAAGGTCGATTATCCGATGGACCGTCTCGAGACGATCGAGCTACGTCCGTTCAAAGACGCCATCAACGCCGGTGTCGGCGCCATCATGAGCGCCCACATCGATTTCCCCGCCATCACCGAGGACGGTCTGCCCACCACGCTGTCCAAAAAGTGCATGACCGGCCTGTTGAGAGAAACCCTCGGTTTCGAGGGACTGATTGTCACCGACGGCATGCAGATGAAGGCGATCCAGGACAACTACGGCACCGTCGAGGCGTCCCTCATGGCGATCGAAGCCGGCGTGAACATGGTCTTCATCTGTCATGCCCGCGATCTTCAGATCGAAGCGGTGGCTCATGTGAAAAAGGCCGTCGAAAAAGGCCTTATTGCGGAAAGCCTGATCGATGAGCGTCTGAACCGTGTCCTGAAAGCCAAAGCCAATATGGCGCAACCCGACCTCGAAAGAACCTATGAAATGGTCAAAGCCACAGTCGAATCGAAAACGACGAAGGATTTCGCCTACAACGTTGTAAGAGACGCCGCGACCCTGGTCAAAGGCGACAAGCTCGCCCTCAAAGACAATGCGCTTTTCATCGGCATCGCACCGGAAGCGACCACCATCGCTGATGAGACCGACGGCGAAAAAACCGCCATCGAGGCCATAAGAAACGCCCTGCCCGCTCTCTCAACCCGCACCGTCGCGACCAACCCGGACGCGGATGCGATCAAAACCATCAAAGAAGCGGCCAAAACCCATGAGCAGATCATCATCCAGACCTACAACGCCAACATCAACAAAGGCCAGATCGACCTCGTCGAAGCGGTGAGCGAGGTCTGCGAGGATGTGCACGTCATCGCGATGCGCAATCCCTACGATTTGTTCTTCACAGACAGGATAAAGAATTATGTCTGTCTATATGAATACACCCCCAACGCCATCGGCGTCCTGGTCGAATATCTGAAAGGAACCTGCCCGCTCAAGGGCGTCTCCCCCGTCAGCCATGCGTGAGTATGTGATCGCCATCGACGGCGGCGGGACGAAGACACTGGGTGTCCTGTATGACAGTGACGGTCGTGAAATCACCCGCACCGTACAGGGGTTTTCCAATTTCGCCGTCAACCAGGATCTAAGCAGGACCCACATCGCAAAAACCATCGCCCGACTGATCGAATCCATCGATGATAACGCAAGCGTCATCATCCAGATCGGCATCGCCGGTTTCTCGCAGCTCAAAACCGCATGCGCCTATGAGAAAGAACTCGAAGCGCGTTTCAACGCCCCGGTCAACATCGTAAGCGATGCGGACATCGCGCTTCACGCCGTCGCCGGCGGCACGGATGAGACCGTGCTCATGGCCATCGGTGGTACCGGCAGCGCCGTCATGGTCAAAGATGGAACCAACATCATGATGCGCGGTGGCTTCGGCCATCTGCTCGGCGACCCCGGTTCGGCCTATCATGTCGTGATCGAAGCCTTGAAGAAGGTCGTTTGTGAAGAAGAAAGCGGTCAAGAACGCTCCCTTTTGTCAGAAAGGCTTCTCACCGCCATCGGTGCCGATGACTACCGCGACATCAAGTCATTCCTATACGGCAATGACAAAAATGCGATCGCGGCCCTGTCGAAAACCATCGGTGAAGCCGCAGGCGAACATGACGCCGACGCGATTCGTCTTCTCAAAGAAGAAGGTCGCCTGCTTGCAGTTCAGCTCGTCCGCGCCGCCAAGACCATCGACAACAAAGCCACCCTCAAAATCGCCCTTCACGGCGGCTTTGTGGAACATGCACCATATGTGAAAAAAAGCGTTCTTGACGAACTCGATGAGAACCTAAACGATTATCACATCATCGAAAATACCACAGAAACAGTGAAGGGTGCCTATCACCTAGCCGTTTCAAGACTAACCCAGAGGTGACCAGACATGGTAGACATCAGCAAAATCAGCACGGAGAAAAGAAATGAAAACACCAAGAATATCGACCTGTGTGAAACAGAGGCGATACTGAAACTCATCAACAACGAAGACAAAACGGTGCCCTACGCTGTTGAAAAATCCATCCCCCAGATCGAGAAAGTGGTCGACGAGGTGACCGAAACCTTCAACAAGGGCGGACGTCTTTTCTATATCGGCGCCGGCACCAGCGGCCGCCTCGGCGTCCTCGACGCAAGCGAGTGCCCGCCCACCTTCGGCGTCGACAAAACACTCGTCAACGGCATCATCGCCGGCGGCGAAAAGGCGCTTCGTGATGCGATTGAGAATGTCGAAGACTCCAAGAAGAACGCCCGCAAGGATCTGAAGAAACACAAACTCACCGAGAAGGATTTTGTGATCGGCATCGCGGCGAGCGGGCGGACCCCTTATGCGATCGGCGGCGTGGAATACGCCAAGGAAAAAGGCTGTAAGACGGCCTGCATCACCACGAGCGAGGATTCGGAAATCGCCAAAGCCGTCGATTTCCCGATCGAGACCGTCACCGGCGCCGAACCGCTCACCGGTTCGACGCGCATGAAATCCGGCACCGCACAGAAGCTCATCTTGAACATGATCACCACGGCGAGCATGGTCAAAATCGGGAAAGTCTATGAAAACCTCATGGTCGATGTGAAGATGTCCAACGGCAAACTGCATTCCCGGGCGCACCGCATCGTTGAAGAAGTCACCGGAGCCGACGAAGCGACGATCGATGCCTACCTCGAACGGTATGATTCGGTGAAGTACGCCATTTTCGCCCTCATGTCAGGCATCGAGGACCAAGCGCGCATCACCGCGCTTTTGGAAGCCACCAACGGCAACGTCAGAGAAGCCCTCAAAAAGGTGTGAGCATATGAAAGTCGAAATCCACGACAACTATGAGACCCTTTCTGAAAGGGCGGCGGAAATCTTCAAGACGACGATTCTTTCCAACCCGACCACCGTCTTGGGTCTGGCGACCGGCTCGACGCCGCTCGGTCTTTACCGCGCGCTCATCGACACCTACAGTAATGATGAAATCACGTTCAGGCATGTCAGAACCTACAATCTCGATGAATATCTGGGCATCGACCACGACCACCCGCAAAGCTACGCTTCTTTCATGAAGCGAAATCTTTTCAACCATGTCGACATCGCCAAAAAGAACATCCATCTGCCCAAAAGCGATGAAACCCGTAAAGAAGCCATCGTCAAAGATTATAACGACGCGCTAAAAAATGAACGAATCGACCTGCAGGTCCTCGGTATCGGTCAAAACGGCCATATCGGCTTCAATGAACCCGGCACCCCGCTCAACCAGGAAACCTTCATCACCGAACTCGATGCCCAGACCCGTCTCGACAACGCCCGTTTCTTCGACACACCCGAGGATGTGCCGACCCATGCGATCACGATGGGCATCAAAAACATCATGCATGCGAGACGCATCGTCTTGATCGCCTCAGGCGCCACCAAAGCCGGCGCCGTCGCCAAGATGATACGCGGTCCGGTCAGTCCCTCGCTACCGGCTTCGGTCCTTCAGCTACATCCCGATTGCACAGTCCTGCTCGACAAGGCCGCCGCAAGCCTTCTTTAATCCAGACACCCCCTCAAAGGCGGTGTCTTTTCTTTTCCGGACAAAACCCATTCATGACGCCACCAGGTCAGTCGGTTGGTTTTTCGTGAAAATTATTCAACATTGTTCCTTTGGAAAAACGGTGGTTATCGTTTATGCTGAAACCAACAAATGAATGAGGAGGGATGAACCGTGGAAGAAAAAGTGTATGCTGTATATGAAGAGGATACAAAAGGCAACATCGTCAGACTGATCTATGTCACCGACAGTGCGGAAGACCTTGTGAACGCCATTGTCGAAAAGAAGAAGAAAGGCGAGCTTTGAACCGTCTTTCAGGTTCAAAAGATTCCGGTCTCCACGCTTCCGTCCGTGCTATAATCAATATAAGTAGAAATTCCGGGATGGGAGTGCTCATGGAGATGACGCATGCATTTTGATAAATGAAAAACCGTATTCCGTCTGCGTAGCACAGGCGCGTCATACGGTTTTTCGTCTTTTTCACACTGAGTAAGACAGCCCTCGCGCGTTAGCGATGATTGTCAAAAAGGTCACACATTTGCTTGATTCTCGCGCCGCTACGCGCTATCATAGGGTAGACGGCGAAGAAAGGCGGATGGCCGATGCGTAAAACACTCATCATTCTTCTTATGCTTGTGGTTGTGACACTGGTCAACTTCAGTTTCTATTACCTGTTCAAACCCGAAGACGTCATATTGAACCAGTTTTTTTCCCTCGTCCTGCCAGGGGCCGGTCGTGATTTCACAGCGGAAAATCCCCTCACCTATCTCTTCTATCACACCTTCGGCGACGCGCTCAGTGTGATCATGGTCTTTCTCGGTCTTTGTCTGTTGCTGCACTGGCTTGCTTTTCCGGAAAAAGAAGTGCTCTACCGTTTCATCCTGATACCCTTTTTGTTTTTCGAGACCCTTCAGCTTATCATGCCCGGAAATTTCATGGTCGTCGATATCATCATCTACATTGTTTTCTATGAACTGGGCATCCGGCTCGTTTCCAGACTGGACAATGAGACCTACCACAGTCTTATCACCCACCTTTTAAGACGTATGAAACGCTACCACGAAGACTCAGGAGGTATAAAAACATGAGCAAATTCTGTCCCGAATGCGGCCAATCCGTCAAGGCCAACGAGAAGATCTGTCAAAGCTGTGGTGCCGACCTCAAAAAAACCGGCAAAAAATCGTCAGAACCCGCGAAGCGGATCTCTTCGATGAAAGAAGACGACCTCACCCGCAAAACCGGATCGTTCATCTGGACCGTGATCGGATTTTTGTTTCCGCTTGTCGGTCTTATCCTCTTTCTGGTCTGGCAGCGGGAAAATCCAGCGGCCTCGCTTTCCGCGGGCAAAGGCGCACTGCTCGGTGTCATCTTCTATGTCGTGATGTTTTCCTTCCTCGCCACCGCGGCCATGTTCCAGGGGCCGGGTAACGGCGCCATATTTTCACCCACCAGTCTTTGAACCGGTGAATAATAATTTCCAAGGAGAAAAACTATGCTGAATTATTGTCCCCAATGCGGCGGTCCGGTCAACGACAATATGGTTCGCTGCCCGCAATGCGGCGAATCCCTCGCCAAACACCGTCCGACGAACATAGACCAAGGCACACAGAGTTTCCTCTGGGGGCTTCTTGGCTTCTTTGTACCGGTCGCCGGCTTGATTCTCTATCTGGTCTGGAACGATGAGCGCCCCGAGGACGCCAAAGCCGCAGGTATGGGCGCCTTGATCAGCGTGATCGTCTCAACGGTCGGCTTTTCTTTCTTCGCAACCTTCGCCTTCGGTGCTTGGGGAAGTTTTATAAGAGTTATAATATAGGAATAAAGTGAAGGTTGGTATGAAGTATTTTGTTGTTTTTCAAGAAAAATCCATTAAAGACGCACCACCGTCAACGTCAAAAATATAACAGAAGTTTAAGGTCGAAAAATTGATTTGTTAAAAAAGCAAAATACGACAAGAAACAAGAACCGTTCGCTGAAACGCTATTCGCAAGCACGAAAAGCAGTGTCGCAAAGACCGAAATCGAGCAGATTGCTATTTAGCGTTATAAGTAAAACTAATTGTCTAATTGACACTCAACCGACACCGACCTTTTTCATTCGCATCGCTTATAACTTTGTCGGTTCTTCAAACACGGTGAGTTTTAGCAATGTTCAACCGCATGGAAATGCAGGTTGAACATTTTTTTATGTTGCGACGGAATCCGTCCTTGCCATATCCAATGAAATGAAAGGAAAAACGATATCGCTTATAATGATGGCGTGCTGATGTAAGATGAACTTGTTTTCTGCATTGTAACCGCTATCGGCAAGTATAAATGAATTTTGTGTTAAAATTAGAATTATTTTTTATGAAAAGCTTGCCTGTGCCATGAATAATGGTTGGGTTCATCGAATATCGCTCAATAATGAAGCGTTTATTTTCAAAAATATTGATGAACAAAAGCGAGAGTTCTTGGAATTTAACTGCCCTGCCCCCATTAGTTGGTCCAGTTTGAATGAGAGTTTTAAGTCCTTTTAATAATGATGCTTTCAGGTGCCGGGGCTTGGTAGTTTAAAGCACTATGAGGTCTAACTTTGTTGTAGTG
>PWHG01000053.1 GCA_003554785.1 Candidatus Falkowiibacteriota bacterium | reverse complement strand
TTTTTTATTAACAATTCTTGAGCCTCCAACTCCAGTGCCAAGAGATAAATAGGCGATATTGTTTGATTTTTCATAACTAGCCTCCCCTAAGGCGGCTAAATCAGCATCATTGAATAAATATGCTGAGCAATCAAATTTTTTTTCTAAATCTTTAACTAGTGGTTTCTTTGACCAGTTTTTTAAATTAGGACAATCAACAATATTTTTTTTATTATCCACCATACCAGCTATGGCGATTACAATTGCCTTTATATTTTTATTTGCAGAAATATTTAATATTTCTTCCTCTATTTTCTTTTTTCCTTGTATATAGTTTTTTTGCGTTTTAAAATAGCTAAAGCTTTTTAAGTCTTTTAGATCACTTGAGCTAGCGATTTTAGTATAACTGCCACCAATGTCTAAAAATATATACATATATTTAATATAAGTTTTTATTAATAAAAGGAATGAGTGCCATAGAAATAGTTTCTTTATAAAACTTTTCTCTATTTAAAGCATTATTAGTTAAATAGCCAACTGCTCCACCTTTTTGTTTAGCGTTATGGCATCCAAATACTATATCAGTAGCTTCACCTAACTCATAACCTTGCTTTACTAAATCAGCTAATTTTTTAGGTAGAAAAAAGCTACCGGTTTTAGCTTTACCTAACTTCTTATTACTCAAAATTACGATCCAAGCAAAAGCTTCAAGCTCTTCTTTAATAATTTCAATTCCGCCTTCAATACCAACATAATAATCGGCTTCTATTTCTTTCTTAGCGTTATTTGCCCTATTTATTGCTCCTTGATAAGTTTCTTCTTGACTCATTGGTTGATCAGAGACTTGTGAGCTCACAGACAGACCACTGAATTTATAATTATCTTTGTCATTTCTAAAAACGGACAAAAAAGCTTGTTTTGTCGCTTCAATTTTTACTGGATTCTTTGAGCAAATTATAACTTTTTTCATATTTTGATTGGTATATTTTTATAATACCATTTTTTGCTTTTTCAGTAAAAAAATTAATAGTAATTTATTAAATATTAGCTTTTAAATGATTAAATTTTAATTTTCTTAATTGATTTTCAATTATTTTATTATACGCCATTAACTCTTCTTTATTTAAAAGCTCTATCATCATAATATAATCGCCATTTGGCATTAAAAATTTTTGAATCATTTGTAAGCTTAGAATAGCTTTTTTCTTTTTTTACTTTACTCCATAAATAATTTGAATCAATATCTAACTGATCTAACATAAATCCAATTTTTCTTTGAACTGATACATTAAATTTTGAAGCTATGGTTTGAAGTAGTTTAAAATCAATTATATTTTTATGGTTTTCTAATTTTTCATAAACTAAACTAGCAGAATTAAAACTACTATTTAAATACAAAAAATCATTTAAAGCTTTTTCTTTTAGAGCCATGTTTATGAGCTTACCATCATATCTAATTTGCTTAAAACCAAAATAATATTTTTTAGATATTTTAATAAAGCGAATAATGTTATTAGAAAAATTAAAGCTTTTACTAATTTTAAAATTTATAACAGCCACAGATTTACTGTATTGATCAAACATTTGATAGTGATTTAATGCAGAATGTAGTGAAATATATGAATTCTTATTTATAGTTTTTGCTATTAAAAATAAGGATTTATTATTCATATATCTTGAACTTATACTATCTACTACTAAGTACAGGCCTTTTTTTATTCTTAAAAGCCACCCAAACTTATGTAGTTTTTGTATTCTATTATGAGCTGAGGCTTTACTATATTCCTTTTTAAAAACACTAAGTAAGTCCTGAGAGCTAACAATTGTACCAAATTTTAAGATAAGCTCTTCGATTATTTTGCTATCTTTTTCACTTAATATCGTATTTTTTGTTTTCATATATAAATCATAAATAATGTATATCTATAAATATTATATACAAAAATAAAACAATTGTCAAGTTACTCAGTAATTATAATCACCATTTTTTAAATAGAACTATAATTATTATAACAAGCGAGAGATAAAATTTCTATAAATTTTTAATAAAGATTATTTAGTTTATTATTTTAATGTTTAGATTATATTTAAAATATAAAAAATAGAGCTTATTTAAGCTCTATTGTTACACAATGCGGAGAGTGAGGGATTCGAACCCTCGATACCCGTGAAGGTATACTTGCTTTCCAAGCAAGCGCACTAGGCCACTATGCGAACTCTCCTTAATTATTTAAATGCCTAATAATCAATGACCTTAAACCATCAATTGAGTCTCCATTGGAATCAACAAAGTCCTGATATGGTCTAGCGCCAGTTATAATTTCATTATTAATAACTATAGTTGGACTACCATAAATACTTCTTGACTCTAATTGATTTTGCAAACTTTCAACAATATTTTCCTTTTCCATATTATCCATACAAGTCAGTAGCTGATTATTTTTTATGGAAAGCTGGTTTTCATAATCATTGATTTTATTAAGCGAAAAATTTTCTTTGCCTTCGCTATATATTAATTGTCTAGCACTACTACCCTTGTCATACTCATTGGCACAAATAACCATTAAATTAGCATTTATATTATCTAAACTATCTTTTATAAAAGGACGGTAAATAAACAATAAATCACTGCCAAACTCCTCTTTGGCCATATCTAAAGTCTTTTGAAGCTCATAACTAAAAGGGTCAAGATAATTTTCATACACCACTAAAGATAGTTTAGCATCTTTTTCACCTTCTAAGATATCATATTTTTCTATTTCATTTTCACTACTAAATGATGATTTTAAATTATCATTATCTACTTCCTTTTGGCTCTTTGGTAGAAATATAAAGACAACAATAATAATTATAATTAAAACTAGGGAATAAATAATCCAATTAATGTTAATATTTTTCATAAAAATTAATTATTTTCTAAAAAGTTGGCAGTTTCTAGTATAGTCGTTTCTTTTAGTTTTGGAGCAATTAATTGCAAGCCCACTGGCAACTCCTTATTATCTTTTTTCACAAACCCAGCCGGCATAGAAAGAGCAGCTAATCCGGCTAAACTAGCCCCAGCTAAATAGATGTCTTCTAAATACATAGTTAAGGGATCATTGATTTGTTCTCCTAGTTTAAAAGCTGGATGAGGTGTAGTCGGTGCTATTAATACATCAACTTTATCAAATGCAGTTTTAAAATCTTTTTTAATTAATTCTCTGACCGTTTGCGCTTTTTTATAGTATTTATCAGCATAACCAGCGCTCAAAGAAAAGGTACCTAGAATTATCCTTCTTTTAGTTTCTTGACCAAAGCCCTTTGAGCGAGAATTTTGATAATATTTTTTTAAGTCTTTTATCTTCTCATCACTTAAACCCCATAGCACTCCATCAAAACGAGCTAAATTAGAGCTAATTTCACTTGGAGTAATAATGTAGTAGGTGGGCACACTATATTTGCTATATTTTAAACTAATGGGCACAATTTCTGCTCCTTGTTTTTTTAAAATTTCTATCTTTTTATCAATTAATTCTTTTATATCCTTATTTAAACCTTGAAAATATTCTTTAACTACTCCCACTTTTAAGCCTTTAACATCTTTATCTAAATCTTTACTATAATCAACTACTGACTCTTTTAGTGAACTAGCATCTTTTTTGTCATGACCAGCAATAGTTTTTAAAACTAAAGCACTATCTCTAGCAGTTTTAGAGAAAGGCCCAATTACATCAGTTGAGCTAGTCATCGCCATTAGTCCACTGCGTGATACTCTTCCATAGCTTGGTTTTAGACCAATTACATTACAATAACTAGCTGGTTGTCTAATTGAACCACCAGTGTCAGTTCCTAGAGAAAATAAACACATATCAGCCGCTAGTGCAGCTGCACTACCGCCTGAGGAGCCACCTGGAGTTCTTTCTAAATCATAGGGGTTGTGAGTGCTAAAAAAGGCTGAGTTCTCCGTTGACGAGCCATGGGCAAATTCGTCTAAATTAGTTTTTCCCAAAAGAATTGCTCCAGCTTTATTTAATTTTTCAATAACAAAGGCATTATATGGTGCAGTATAATCTTCTAAAAACTTTGATCCAGCAGTAGTTTTTAGATCTTTGGTCATTAAAATATCTTTGGCTAAATAAGGAATACCAAGCAAAGGAGTTTTTTCTCCTTGTTTTAGTCTTTTATCAGCTTCCTTGGCTTGCCTAATTGCTCCCTTTTTATCTACCAAAAGACAAGCTTTAATTTCTTTATCTTTTTCTTCTATCACTTTAAGATATTTTCTAGTTAAGTCCTGAGCACTAATTTGTCCGCTATCTAACAGTTTTCTTGCTTTTGTAATTGTTAATTTATTTAAATCCATATTATCTTATTTTAGGTGCCTGAATTAGGCCAGATTGACACTTAGCACTTTCAAGAGACAATTCCCTTTCATAATCTCTGGAATTTATGGCTATATCATCACGGCTAATATCATCTAAACTGAATAGTTTCTTTTCTTCTTTTTCTTCAGCTTTTACTTCCTTTAATTTTTCTACAAAACTAACAATTTCAGTTAATTGTTGACTAAACATATTAATCTCACTTTCTTTTAATTTTAGTTGCGCTAAATCAGCTAATTTAACTACCAACTCTTTATCTATTTTCATATAATTTTATTTAAAAATTCTTCTTCATTTAATATTTCTACATTCAAGTCCTTAGCTTTTTCTAACTTTTCTCCAGGATCTTCACCAGCCACTAAATAATCAATATTTTGACTAACTTGACTTTTTACTTCTCCGCCAACATGCTTAATTTTATCCTTTGCCTCTTGCCTTGTCAAACTATTTAATTTACCAGTTAAAACAAAACTTTTACCACTGTACTTTAAATCTTTTTCTTTTTTCTCTAGTTTTATTTTAACTCCCTCTAATTCTAGATTGTTTAATAAATTTTCAGTATTTCTGTCACTGAAGAAATCTTTTAAGCTTTTAGCTACAGTTTCTCCAATATCCTCTAAACTATACCAAAAAGAAAAACTTTTTTCCTTTGCCCACTTAAGCAAACTTTTAGGCTTTATTGTCTCACCTTTAAAGTCATAACTTA
>PWHG01000060.1 GCA_003554785.1 Candidatus Falkowiibacteriota bacterium | reverse complement strand
TGGTACGCGGGCAAGCTCCTGAGCTCGGCCTTCCGGGAGATGGGCCGGCGCTTCGACGGCACCAACGAAGATGAAGTCATGGGCTGGTTCCGTGACAAATACGGGATCTGGCTGACACCGGAGACTGGAAACTTCATGGGGGCCATCCTTTCGGAGTCCGAGAATGAAACCATCTCTGCGGGGCTCAACGAGATCATCATGGATTATCTCACCGACGTGGCCGATCGCAATGGTGACCCGGAGGTGGTGCTGCGGTCAGGAGCCACGATGCCGTTCGAGCCAGGCAGCTGGGTTATCAACTGTACCGGATCGCTGATGCGTGGCGAGCATCCCTACGAGCCTTATGTGTCGGCGGGCGGCAGGATCCTTTCGATTCAGAACCGCTCCATGACCATTCCCTTTCCCGCGGGCGGCAACGCTGCGTACTTCCTTACCCATCTGCTGTTTCTCGGCAGACTGGCCGACTTGCCCCTCTACGCCATGGATCTTGAGAACCTCCGCACCAAGGCTCCTCAGTACGTGATGGCTGCCGTATTGGCACCGCTTCAGTTGTATAACCTCAGCCTGATTGCGGAGGCGGTCCCGGCACGGCAGTTCATGAAGATCGTCTCCCGGAACGGACTCGACCTCGACGGGTGGTACCCGCTTCCACGACGCCTGCAGGCCTCGGCCGGGTTCATGCTTACCCACAAGCGCCTCCGTAAGCACCACAAGCAGTCGCTTGACAAAGTCGCGGAGCGCTTCGGCACCCGCTGTGGACCGGTGGTCGGTGCTGACCGAACATCATCAGGGCGATGAGCTTACATTGCTCGCCTATCTTGAGATCGAATCAACAAGGAAAGCTAATACTTACAGAGCAGTTGCTTACGCATCCGGCCATTGAGAAAGGATTGCCGGATTACGAGATATTCAGCCGGTACGGATCGGCGGCATTGCCAATGCATTTGCCATCCGCGGATAAAATATGGCTCTCACGACCGTGAGACAGATCCATCAGAAACCGTCATAGAACCCGGTCGATGACCGCAAAAGTCAATCGATTCGTGCAGACACCGACAAACCCAAGTGCAAATAGTGGCGACAACTTCCCGTATTCATGTGAATGGCCTCTTTGAATCTGTTCCGGGTGGATGCGGTCCCGGGTGGATACGCCCCCTCGCCCAGCCCCACGCCTTCCGCCCTCAATGCCACCTTTGACAGGCAAACCTATTCCGGCCCGGCCACAGGCGGCTTCCACACGACCGTCAACTTCCTCCCGACAGGCGCTTTCTTATTCAAACCTCCCCGACAAATATCATTGTGGCAGCACACTTACCTGGTTTTGATCCCGATATCACAACCCTCGGCGCAACGCTCAGCCTGACCCGCCCATTGCTTGCAGGAGCCACCCGGTGATCCGGTAAAAGCCGGTCGAAGACCGCTAAAGACAATCGATCCATGCAGGCCCCAACTATCACCGGCACCATCGGTTTTAGTTTTCGGGTGGATGGGGTTGGTTGCCTTTGCCCTGGCTCACTGTGGGACAAAGACAGCGCCAACTGCTCAGAATTATCCTTTTATTTCCTTGCCTGATATGGGACAAGGTGTTATAATGGATGGATAAATATATTAACCGGAAGCAATCGGCCGATCGGGTGAATTTGAAGGGAGATGCCAAGAGAAGCCGCTCGTGAACTTTCTTCTGACCAACTAACAATCTAAGGCAGCGGAACATATTAAGGAGTCGATTTGAAAAGCTTCTGCTTAAATAACTTGGCACCCAAACTCAGTATAAATATTTCCTTAATAAGTATACCCATAAAGATCATAGATTAAGTAAAAAATCTGACCGTCATCAAGCATGTTTCATAACAGGAATTTCACCGAAACATCTACGTCTCAATAAATTCAAGTTCAACAATACTTATTAAGGGTGCATGATGTAGCTAATACAAATGATTTTTTTATTATGAGTGCAAAAAACATATAATCTATAGAGGTAATCATGAAAGCCAGCTATTTTTTAATTATTATCAGCGTTGCTATACTATTGGGAGTTTATTATTCATATACCCAACATTTTCTTGTTGCTTATGAAGAAGAGAAAGTTTCTGCAGCGAAGGTTTTTGAGGATGAGCTAATTGCATTCAGATCCCAATTGAGCGTTACGGAAAACGATATTTTTGATTCAATTTATCGTGAACAAAACGCTAAGCTTACAGTTTGGAAACACTTTCTTGGAATTGGCTTTGAATACGAGATCCTTGCACCTGATTATTTTGAGTGCACTAAAAGTGTGATTGCAGCAGTTCAGAAAAGTAATCAAAACTTAATGCGTATTGAAAATCTAAAAAGGCAACTCTTGGGTCTTTTTACCAGTGATTATGAAGCCTTGTATAATCGGCTTATTGACAGTAGAGAACTTGTTTACAGAACCAGGCACTTTGAGTGCAATCATTTTTTCCCGGAGCTCAAGCTAGTAGTTTATGAACCTTCAGATTGGAATGATATCCATGCTCACCTTATAAAACTAAGGTCTGTGATTGCTGATGTTGAGCTGTCGAACTCTTCAACTAGAAACGAACTACAAAACACAATTAGAAATAATATTGGGCAGTTTCGTAGTTCGTACCAATCAACGTTTAGAAGCAGGATTGAACGTGAATCTTCAAACTTGGTACAAAGTAGTCTAAAAGAATATGTTGTTGATGTGGGTAACTTCAGCCCGACAGTGCTTAACCTTGAAACCACAAGTTTTAATGTGAACTATTTTAATTCAATTTTACAACAGGAATTAACTGCACAATGGCATAATAACGCTTTAAATACAGGTGCAAGGCCTTATACTAATTGTTTCCCTTCCCAAAATAGTTGCTCTGGTCCTAATTGTTCAGAAATCAGGGTAATCAACTCCGGATCAGATGTGATTGTGACGGTTAAGGATAGAAACGGTCGAGTAGTCAGGCATGCTTATATTAGAGGCAATGACTCGTTCACAATTCATTTGCCAGATGGCACATATCAAACTTTTTTCTATTCAGGAAGAGGCTGGAACCCAAATAAACCTATGTCTTCATCTACTTGCTCTCAACTCAGAGGAGGGTTTACTAATAACGAAAGCTTTACCAAGGACCCAAGTTTTGATAATCTAAGGAGACATATTATTACTTATACCTTAACACCTACTAGATCAGGGAATTTTAATACAGTCGGGAGTAACGCAACTCAAAATTTTTAGGGAAGCTTACATATGTCATCATCAAAGTTAACTTTTTGTTTATTTTTAATCTTTTTGATAAAAGCAATTAGCTTCAGTCAAGCTCTCTGCCAAATAAGTCATATTGATTCAGTATCAAAAAATGTTGTCCAAATAGAGTCACTTTCAAGAACTGGATCAGGAGTTATAATACCCATAGATGACAAGCTAATCATATTCACAAACAGACACATAGTTGAAGGAAGTTATCAATTCACTATTAATGTGCTTCATGACGTAAACGAACCCGCTGAGCCTAAGTTTTCAGCTGAGTTAGTGGGTTTTTCTTCGGAATATGATTTTGCGATTTTAGAAATTACAGCAAATTTGGATGGTAGTTATTTCAATTATTCTAACTATGTATGCAATAATAGTTCGGATTCCTTTTGTTTTACAGAAATGGGGTTTCCAGATTATGATAATATTGTTAAGAGAGGAGACAACATTGGTCTTTTAGGTTATCCTGTTATTGGAAACAATGAATTAATATATAGTACTGGAATTATTTCCTCATTAAAGTATGAATTCTTGAATAATCAACGAACTTTAGTCTGGATAAGAACAGACGCAGAAATGTCGCCAGGTAATAGTGGGGGGCTTGCTATTAAAGGAAATGGAGTTCCTTTGGGATTACCAACTTATGTAAGCAGAGAGTCACGAACTGGAGGCCGGTTGGGGAATATTTTGTCTTTTGATCTAATATTTCAGGTCATAAACAATGGTGACATTACCTTTTCATGGGAGAATTTTGTGGCAGGTCAAGTTGCATTAGATTTCAGTCAAGAACCAGAATTTGGTGAAGTCACACTAAGTTCGGGTTTCTACCCAAATATATTTGAAAGAGAAATAATTGCTGGTGGATCAAATAGAGTTGATCATATTGGGTATGACTGTGTCGGTTTTGCAGCTACAAAACCAGATTTCAGATTGCAGTGGCATGGTGATACAAATGAACTATTTTTTATGTTTTTTGCAGATAATGACAGTGAAGATGCAACACTTGTTATAAATACTCCAGATGGGAATTGGCACTGTAACGATGATGCATTTGATGGAACTCTAAATCCCGCAATTGTTTTCAGCGCACCACTTACGGGGCAATATGATATTTGGGTAGGAAGCTATCATGAAGGAGAGTTCATAAATGGTAAACTTCTTATTATAGAAAACCTAGATGTGGATGATCAAACAATTGATTGGAATCTAACACCACACTTTGGCGTGAAAAGCCTTTCTGCAGGTTTTTTACCAGATCCATATTCTGTTTTGATCTCAGCAGGTGGTACAATAAACATAAGAGAATCAAATCTTGGTAGAGATTGCATTGGATATGTTGCTGAAGCCCCAGATTTTAGACTTCAATGGTCTGGAAACAGTTCAAGACTAATATTTTCTTTTGTTGCTAATATTCCATCTGATGACACGACTTTAATAATAAATTCTCCTAATGGGAGTTGGCATTGCAACGATGACGCTCATTCCAATACTTTAAATCCCCAAGTAATTTTCCACAATCCATCACAAGGACAATATGATATTTGGGTTGGTACTTATCATAATGTTGATCTAATTAGGGGCAAATTACTTATTTCTGAAATAGATGATAATATCCCCTAGAATTAGTCAATTTGCATAATATGCTGTTCGTGTAAATAGGGTAGTTTCCCAATTTGTGATCTCTAAAAAAAACAATCCAATGACAAGTCTTATGAATATTAAATAACAACATCTCATTAACAATATTATATATGGATACTATAATTATAAACGAAAATTTTGCATATACTAACAAAACCGTAATAGTAAAGGGCATCTCTTATCCATTATCATCTATCAAAGAAATTGGCTTTTCAGTATTAAAAACAAAGTTAAATAATATACCAACAGGAACTAGCTATTCCTTCACTTTGATTCTGGATAATTGTGAGAGTATTCAACTTAACAATAGCTTGGGTTTTTTCACAAATAAAAAGATAGCTAAACTCTCCCATGCTTACACATTTCTAACAAGAGAAACTTTTAATATTAGATATAGAAGGCTTTGAGAAACCATCATTCAGTCTCTCACATTAATTTTTGCTACTGATATAAAACTGACTGCAGACTTATCGCGGGCATGTTTACCCCGAATAAGCTT
>PWHG01000059.1 GCA_003554785.1 Candidatus Falkowiibacteriota bacterium | reverse complement strand
GTCTCAGTTCTTCAATTTCCCTACCCGTGCGAAGTTGTCCTATCGCCAGCAAGCGCAGAAGAAAGACCAGCACGACTCCGACGATGGTGAGCGGGCCGAGACCTTGCAGCAATAGGCTCCACGGGACATCAAGCACAGACTCCACTCCAAGCGTCACCACCCTGTTCTACCACCTTGCAGGCCTCCAGGATACCCGCCGCACCCCTCAGCAGATCCGACAGACTAACGAACGCTACGAAGGTAGCGGGGACCACGCTGATAGCGGTGCTTCAGGCTCTCCCAGAGTTCACCAGGAGCCTCCTCAGGACCGGAGCCCTCGTCCTCGGTGGCGGGAGACGCGGCGGGGCCGCGAGGACCGCTCACGGGCTCTACGTAGACCGAATGGGTCGTGGAGTGCTCAAGACCCTCAGGGCGATCCGCCCGAATGGAGTAACAGCCTGTGAGGTAGTAGTTCTCGGCCATGAAGAAGAAGTGGTTGATCGGATCCTTGATCTCGTTGTAGTGCCCTGACCAGTCTTCAGACCAAGAGACCATCGCCTGATAGAGCCGATCCGGCTCATGTGTCCCGAGGAAGTGCTTCATGCGACCGCGCGCCCGACTCACGTCGAACCCACGGGAAGCGAACCCAAGAGAACGGCTTCTCTCGCGTAGTTCCTCCGCGAGGAGAGCCGCGTCCCAGTCAGCAGGATCAAGATCCCCTCGTCGTTTCCGCCCACGGCGGGGCGTGCGACCAGGAGATTCAACATCAACACCGGCCACCGTACGGGACCAGGTGGTATCGCTACTTGCTTCTTCGTTAGCCCGTGAACGCTTCTTGTCCAAGACCTGACGACGCTTCTCTTCAGGATCAAACAAGTCAGACTGTACTGTCGCTAGAGGCGCAGCCATTCTCGAAGTACTCACGTAGTGAGTACGGAGAGAATCCGCACTATACGTCTGTGTTGCATGGTCACTCCCTACTAAGGCCAAAGATGACCGCATGCAGAATTCTTTGGGTGCCGGATTCTGGCTCTGTAGAGCCATTTCCCGGACCTCGTGGCTGACGTGGCTGGCGAAGACGGGTCGGGGGATGGCTCTCCGCTGGATCTCCTCGGCCCCCTCTGAACGGACTCGGGGGTGGGTCTTGACCTCGGTCCTCCAGGTCAGTCTTCCCCGTGTACCGGGTACGGAGGCCCGGACGACATAGCCCTTCGCCTCTAGCGACGCGAGAGTCTTCTGGGCGAAGGAACGTCCTTCCTTGATGTATCGGGTGAGGGTAGAGATCGTCACCCGCTTGCGCTGGTTGGGGTGCATGGAGAGGAGGATCTGGAGCACGACCTTCTCGCCGGGCGTGAGATTAGGATCCTTCCAGACCCCGTGGTCGATCTTGTGGCCCCAGTCCCCGTGGCTGCGGTAGGCGATCCTCCCGGAGGGGGTGCGGAGGCGAGCAATGCGGGCATGCCCCGAAGGGAAGTCCACATGCTTGCTCTCGCGCACCCACCACCGGCTCTTGCCCTGGGACGCCCCACTGTTCCAGCGAACGTAGCCCGCCTGGATGAGATCATCCTTGATGCGGGCCAACGTGGGCTGGGAGACCTGGGCACGGCGGGCGAGATCGGAGGCCCAGCACTGCCAGTGATCGGGCTTGCTCAGAATCTCGATGAGCACGAACTTGCCCATAGTGGACAACTCATCGTTCATAAGTACCTCACGTTGAGGTACGAAAGTGTGGTTCTTGCTCATCTGTCCCTCGCTTAGTCCGTGTGACGCTGCCGCTTGGGCTTGCTATTCGCCTCGATGGCGGCGGTAAGTCGAGCCTCCATCTGCGCCAACTCAGCGTGGATGGCCTCGAACTGCTCACCGAGACGATCCAGCCTGTAGTGGATGATGCCCTCGTTGAGGTCATCGAAAGGAGTGCTCGTGGTCTCGGAACCTTCCGGGGCATCCTGAGCCTCAGGCTCTTCCTTAGGCTCTTCCTCAGCAGGCTTCTCAGCAGGTTCCTCGGGAGTCTCTTCCTGCTCCTCCCCCTCCTCCCCCGCCGCCTGGTGCTTCAGGATCATCTCGACCAGGGTCGGCGTACGAGGGCGCTGGCTCTCCTCGATGAGTCCGAGGTCGATGCCGATCTTCTTCAGGTCCGCGCGGTCCAGCCCTTCGAGGTACTCCTGAGTGTAGCCCTCGCTATCGGCCTCGGGAGTCTCTTCCTCCGCAGCCTCCTCGGGCTCTTCCTCCTCGTCCTCTTCGTCGAGGAAGTTGATGATCTCTAGACCACTCGTGAGGTCTCGGACCTCGATGCCGAGGTCGTGGGCAGCCTCTGCCGCGCGATAGCCCTCGTCCTCCTCGTCTTCTGCGAGGTTGTGGTCCCAGGCCACGGCCAGATAGACCTCGTTGCCCTCGTCCCGCCGCTTGGCGAGCACGTCAGCGACCTTGATCCCGACCCGTTCGGCCTTGTGGACAGCGGTGGCCGCGTCGAGTAGATCATCGGGGAAGGCATCGAGATCCTTCCTCGCGCGCTGCGACCACACCACCTCGGAGGGGAAGTCCTCGAAGTAGTCAGCGGCCTCCTGCAAGACCGGGGTCCACTCATGCGAGACCCCGAACACGAAGGCTGCGTCGGTGTCACCACCCGTCTGGTCGATCATCATATCGAGCAGTTCGGTGGCGTTCTCGGGGGTCGTCTCCCCCGAGCCAATGATGCCGATAGTTGCCATCTCTATCCTCCAGTCGATTGAGTACTACTTAGCGCCGTCGCGGCGTCAGGAGAGACACCCTAGCCGCACTCAGGACCTCGCTCAAGAGTCTGAGCAGTCCTGCGCCCCCCGCAGCCGCGAGGCCGAGGAGTACCGCGCCCTCCACTGTAGCCTGTGTCCAGGCCGCCAGCCCGAGGGCTGTGACCATGGCGACGATGAGGAGCATCCAGGCAGGCACACCCGGAGCCCCATCGGTCGTCACGATCTCGTCCGTCACGGACTCGAATGCGTAGACGATGACAAGAGTGGCGAGCGAGGTGAGAAGTAGATCCATGCAACCACCCTACCGTTCCGTCTGGGGGTGCGTCAAGGGCTAGAAGAAGTCAGGATTCTCCAAAGGTGCAATCGCGCCCTCACCGAAGACGAGTTCAAAGTTCACATCTCCGGGCATGTGGTCGTGCATGAGAGCGGAAAGTCTTTGACCTCTAAGCAGTCGGCGCGAATAGAAGTAAGAGGGGGAAGAGTGAGCGTTACCGTGCCAGAAGTAATGTTGGTGGGGATCGAAAGAGCCATCGAAGTAGGGCTTAGACTCATAGGACAGTTCGAGCAAAAGGCCGTCAATCCAGTGCTCGTCTCCAGCCTCTGCCCCCAAGATCTCTACGGCCACGCCTGCGTAGCGCGCGGTCTTGGGCACGAAGACCGTGAGTTCGTGTCGGGTGCTGTCTTCATTCCACTGCACGTCGGTCAGGACCTCGGTCCACTGTCCAGGAGATCGTTCGCTGGCAACGAACTCCTTATTCTCGTCGAGGAACGAGGCCGTGAGGAAAGCCTTGCGTGAGACGTTAGAGTTGATGTAACAGGAGAAGGTGTAGCGGTGCCAGAATTCGACTTGCTTGGGTCGGAATGGGAGGAGTTCCGCTTGTACGCCACCCTCAGGCTGTGTGGCGGCGTAGGTCTTACGCTCATCGCCGTAGCGCACGAGGCCGTAGATCGCAATCGGGTAACCTGCCTCGTCGGGTGCCCAGACGGTGAGTTCCCCCGCCGTGTTGCCGACAGCGGGCTCGACCTTCATAGCGTGATCGTGGAACACCGACATCTCACTAGAGCGTGAGATCAGGGTCTCTTCGGGGTCAGCCTCCCAGCCGAGGAGATCGACAGCGAATCCAGGGTTGGGGATGAGATTCAAGCGGTCGGGCAGGAGGAGTACATCGAGTTTTCGCTCCATCGAGTCATAGAGGAGATCACAATCCCACCCAGCAGCGGAGGACACGAGGGCTCTAACGCCCATGGGAGTCCCCTTGTGCTGGGAGATGTATACGGAGTTCTTGAGCAACTTCCTCGTCAACTGCGATCCTAGTTCGGCCTCGACCCTGACTCCTAGTTCGTGGGCCAAAAGAGGAAGCATCCCCGCCGACATCTGATCGATGTCCCTCAGAGTGAACAGGGACTCGTACTCACTACGGATGTGGTCTAGTTGCTCACCAATTACGCCGATGAATCGCTGAAGAGGACCACCCTTCTCCCAGGCGAGGTCTCGGTCCTTCGGAAACTGGGACGTGTACTTCCACATCGTACGGTCAGCCTCGGCATACATGTCGGGGAGGAGTTCCCAGAGACGGTTCCGGTAGCCGTGGTCCTTGAGAGGGATGCCGATTGTGTCACCGGCTCGCCTCCACCCGAGCGCGCCGAAGGGAATGAAGTCTTCATTGTAGGCCCAGAGCGTGTAGTAGATGAATGCGCCGGGCTTGAGCCCTCGGTCCATGATGGAAGAAAGGGCTGATTCCTTTAACTCATCAAAGAGGACAAGACCGTCGTCTTGGTGGGCGCTAAAGCCTCTCGTGTTCCGTACGAGCCTCAGGCGCTCGTATTCTCCCGACGGTACATTCCACGAGACGAGGAGTTCACCAATGCGTCGGCGCTCCTCGAAGGTTACCTCGGTGCCGTCCTCGTACTGCTGGGTTTTCTCAACGGTAGTCCACTGGCCGTACGTCTGAGGCATCGCCAAGAACGGCTCTGCATCGAAGTTCGTTTCGAGCCATCCATAAGGGGAGTCCCCATAGATGTCAAAGCCGTAAACAGCCATCTATTGAGCCTAACTATTGACTTCTTGTGGCAAAGGCCTCAACATGGACATCCATCGTCCACCGGAAGTCCCAGGTACCGAGCCATTCAAGCACCACCCCGTACTGCTGATTCCCGGTAGAAGAGATGCTCCAGGAGGCTACCGAGGTCCCGGTAGTGAACCAACGCGAGCCGATGAAGGCGTGGGTATTCTTCAGCCTACTACCACTCATCCCGTGCGAGGGAGGGTTCCCGTTCCACGTTGCCCAGCCCCTAAGAGTAGCCTGGGCATTTGTTCCTCCGGTGTGCTCCACCTGCATACCCCAGTGAGCACGAACAGTGACATGCGCGGTGTTCCACGAGGTAGGGATGCGAATTGTGCCATTGAGGTTGCGTCGGGTGTTAGAAGACGAGGAAGGCCAGGTTGCGTAGGCGTAAACGTAGGGGGTTGTCGTTTCAGGCATACTGGGAATGTCACCGATCTTAGCGTACCGGGCATCCCCCCGACTCTGATTGTAGTACTGAGGGTGTGGGTCACCCGACGCGAGTCCGGACAGTTGATTGTGTTCGACGAAGGAGTGGTTGTTGGCTTCGTGGCGCGGGGTGTTGTAGTACTGGGGATAGGGGTCAGCGCCGGTAGGAATAGCCGCCAAACCGGTCTCAACGTCTTCGATGCGCTCACGGACGGTATTGCTCCCACCCGAGGGGTCGGTACCTAGCGCGACCTGGATGGCAGTAATCTCGGCCTGCACATCATTCATGTGCTTGGCCTTGACGACAT
>PWHG01000070.1 GCA_003554785.1 Candidatus Falkowiibacteriota bacterium | reverse complement strand
TATATTAACATATTATTGAAAAAACGCAAATAAAAAAAAGACGCTTTAGGAAGCGTCTACTGTTAGTTGCCAATTCTTTCTGACCTTAAAACATATATGTTTAGTTTTAAAGCGGCAGAAAATATTGGCAGATAAAATCCGTTTTAAACCTGAGATAACTTTCTCGTAGAAAATTATCATCTGAAGATCATTTTCTTCTTGATTGTTTTTAAGATCCTTGTACATGAACTCAGCTTTTTTAAGAGCACTTAAAATTGCTATCTCACGTTTGCTTAGAGTGCCAATTACTTCTTCATTATCACCTAGCTCATTTTCAGGTGTGGGCAAAAATCTCTTACTTCCAGACTCCTGGGCAATTAGTTGTTCAATCTTTTCTTGAGGGTTCATAAGGGTTTAGATTTTGTTTAAAGAACTAAATTGAATATTACACAATCAAAAAAATTTGTCAATAAAGCTTGACAAAGAAAAAAACTAGATATATAATAATTAAACTTAAGTCCAAATTATATTGGACTTAAAAAAACAATGACTTATGCTTAATTTATTTAAGTCTAGGATAATCTGGACTTAAATCAAAAAAATGGAAAATAAAAAAATTGACATACAAATAGATAATCCAATTTTTGTCTCCGTTACTGAAGCCGCTAAGTTAGGTGGTGTTCAAGATAAAACTATTAGACGCGCCCTAAAGCAAGCTGGCGAGCTAAATTTTAAGATTGTCAACAATCGCTACCAAATTGATCTTAGCTCTCTTATTTCCTATTTACACAAAAATACTAAGTTAAAAAATAAATTATATAAGTTTGGTATTGGTCAATATATAGAAAAATGGAAACAAAGCCAAAAACCGCCTAGTAGTTTGAACTATAAGATAATGAAAAAATTGAATGATAAAAATAAACAAACAAAAAACCGCCTGGATTCCTAAGGCGGTTTTTGTTTAAAGTATTTACTTTTGACTACTACAGTACAGCGTCTTTAGCAGCTTTTGCTAAACGAAACTTAACCACAGTTTTAGCTGGAATTTTAATGGTTTCGCCAGTTGCAGGATTTCTTCCTTCACGAGCTTTTCTTTTTGCTTTTACTAATTTACCAAATCCTGGAACCATAAACTCACCACTTTTTTTGACTTCACTGTAAGCCATGTCGGTTAAGACATCAAAGAAGTTTTGTACTTCTTTTTTTGATAAGTCAGTTTTCTCTGCAAGAGCAGTTACTAACTGAGCTTTGGTCATTTTTGCCATAGTCTTTTTTACAAGGTCTAAATAAATTTTAAAATTAAAAATAATATTTAGTCCTTTTTATTATTAAATTAACAAATGTTAATTTTTCCTTTTATTATAAGTGTATTATATCATACTGTAAAAAAAAGACAATAGTTATAGGGCTTTTTTAGATATTAAATTTAACTGAGTATAATAATTTTTATAAAAATATTTCCGCTTGCTATTTTTTTATAAAAATGTTAAACAATATATATAAACTATTTGTTCATTTTAAAAAAGTAGACTATGGTTAAAATTCTGATTATCGATGACAACCCTACATGCCGAAAAGTTCTTAAAATTTATTTAGAATTAATTCAACACTGCAGAACTGAAATGGCCAGTAATGGCAAAGATGCATTAGATGTCATTGATAATCAAACATTTGATTTTGATTATATTTTCACTGACATCAAAATGCCAACTATGGATGGCTATGAATTTGCCGAAAAATATCAAGGCAAGGCCAAGTTAATTGCTATAACGGCAGTTCATGAATTTCAATTAAAGAATGAAAAGCTATCTTTGTTTGACAAAATACTTATTAAACCAATAAGTAAAAATGAAATTAATGAATTGCTCAATCAAGACTCTTAAATAAGAGTCTTTTTTTTATATTAAAAAAGAGCTTGTTTTTTTCAAGCTCTTGTATTTTTTATCAGTGACCTAAACGATCAACGGCTAGCTTAGCTAGAGGTGAGCGAATAGAGTCTGTAAAAATTGTAGTTGCAACCATAGGACTTCCTGAGCCCGGCATTTTGTCATGAAGTTTTGAAATCGCATGAGCCAAGCCACTGGTTTCCTGAGTTAAATATTTGACATCAATTTGACTTAAGTCGCCAGTGAAAACAAATTTACTTCCATCTCCAGCTCGGGAGATAATCGTTTTTATTTTCATAGCTGACAAATTTTGGGACTCATCAATAATGGCAAATATTTTTGGCATTGTTAACCCACGGATATAATCAAGGGTTTCAACTTGAACGTTGAAATACTCAAAAAAGGTGGGCAAAGAATCTCCATTTTCCTCTTCAGAGTTTTTTGACTTTTTTCTTTTTTGCCTGGGCCTGAAATGTTCATCATTGCTTTTCATTTGCTCATAGATGAACTTCAAATTGTACTCAATTGGTTTAAGCCAAGGGTCAATTTTTTGCATTAGACTTCCTTTCAGAAAACCAACGTTATCTTTGCCTCCCAAGTGCTCCATTGGACGCATGACTACAATGTTATCATATCTCTTTGCTTGAGCAATTCCAGCCGCTAAGGCTAAAAGAGTTTTGCCAGTCCCAGCTCCGCCTTCCAGAAAAATACAACTGATATCTCTGTCAAGCATTTGATGCATGGCTAAAACCTGAGGCCAGTTGCTACCATTGCCATTGAGTGGTCTAGCTTTAATGCCACCTACTAATTTTATCTCTGGATCAAGAACTTTCAGGTTGTCAGCCTTTCGCATAGCTAAATGCTCTTTTCCCTCTTTTCTGACGATTACTCCATCATTTTCTTTTATCTTTTTTAACTCACTGGGAAGAGAGAAAACTGTAGTTGGTCCCATACCACTTGGACCTTCGTTTTTCAAAGATACACTGGGAATTGGTTCCAATTTTGGTTTCACCCGGTTGCGCTTATAGGTTTCAACCAAAACGTAGTCACCATAGACTTTGAGAAAGTCTCTGCAGATAATAATCATGCTGGTGTCGTTGGTAATCAATTTGAATTTTTCAAATTGAAATTCATCATCATTTGTTTTTCTCTTTACCTCTTCTTTTCCGGCTTGCAGGCGATGTCGAATCAAAGAGTTAAAAGTGGCAATTATTCGATGATCATTTTTTGTTCGATCAAGTTTTTTAAGGCCACTAAAACTTTCCTCTTGAGTAATTACAAAGTTCTTGACTTTTTTTCTTTGCAATTCCTCAATTGTGTTCAGGTTCTTTCTCGCAACATAACCAACATCTGGGCTGTTTTTCAGATTCTCTAGCTCATCTAAAACCACGTATGGTAAATAGACAGTATTACCACCGCTCATAAGGTTTTTAATGGCATCTGGATCTGAAATCAGCACATTGGTGTCTACGACCAATAAGTTTGGATTTCTTTCATTTTTAGTATCCATTATTTAACAGTTTTGGTTAACAATTATTTTTTAAGGAACTATATAAAAACCCCCTTTCTTTTTCTTTAAATTTTTCAAGACTATAACTTAAGGTTCTTCTATTTAACAGCTTATAATATTTTTTTAAAAAATTCAACAATTGCTTTTCATCTTTTTTACCAGCCTCTCTTAAAAGCCAACCACAGGCTTGGCAAACTAATACTTCCCTGTCATTCATTAAAACTTTAGCTAATTTAAATGTATCGCTTAATTGATTATTTTTAATAAAAGCTAGAGTGGAAACAATTGCTATTCTTCTTTTCCAAAGATTCTCTGATTTTGAAAATTGATATAAAATTTTTCTTTCCTTTTTATTGTTTAACAAATAATCACCTAAGATTTGATAAGCGGATGAGTCAACTAAGTCCCAATTATTAATTTGTGAAATATGTTTTAAATAAAAATTTACTATTTTTTTCTTTTTTATTTCATCAGCTTTTCTGTATTGTAGTATTAATATAAATATAGCGATTAATTTGTGTTCATGATAATGACTATTGATTAAAGTCTTTAAGTCTTTAAAATCTAAATTCTGATATTTTTTAGCTAATTGTCTACATGTAGGCACATTTAAACCAATAAAGTTAGGTTTAGTTTTAAAAAATTTTTGATAATTAACTACTCTATCTAAATCTGCTAAACTTCTAGCTTCTTTTTTTAATTTAACTAAATTCATAGTTGTAACAAAATAATATATATTACGTATTATTATAGTCCACAAATTAGTTCATTTACAAGCAGGCAAAGCACTCTTTTATGTAATTTATTTACATAAGAGAGCTTGAGTTTTTAAATAGCCAAGTTCTCTGAATTATTAATTAATTAATTAAAAATCTATGTTTAAAGCAATTAATGGCTGTTTAAGTCTCATTGTTATCATAGTAGTACTACAAATCGCTTTGCCAAAGGAAATTCTTGAATTGACAAAAGAAATTGTTATAAATTTACTAGAATTTATTAACCAATCTCTTGGTCAACTCAAACAATGAAAAAAAATGCTCTTCTTTTAAGAAGAGCTTTTTTCTTTAATAGTTAATTTCCCCTCGCCACAATTTATTATTTTTTAAAGCATAAAAAACAATTGTATCTTTATCAGTTACTGGAAAAATATCTAAAATTTTATCATAGCTATAACTAACTTGATCATTTACTACCACCATTTCTTCACTTCTATTTTTAGCCCGATAAACAAAGATTCTACCATCTTCATTAAAAAAATATGGAGGCAGAATCCAATCATATAAATCCCCTTCCTCATAATTTACAATCGCTCTTGCTTTATTGTCATCTTTTATAATATAGGCAAAACTGTTCCCTTTTGGACTAAAGATTAAATCTTTCACACTTTTATAGCAACCTAAATTTCTATCATTTAAAATAACACATTGACTTTCATTTTCCTCTTCAATTAAAGCAAAATTTTGACCATCTCTGCTAAATACAAAGCTATCAAATTTATAATCACCTAAGTCAGAGAGCAATCTTTCTTCTAAATATTTACTACCTAAAGAAAAGCTATCATCAACACTTTCTTTGCTTAGTAATGTAAAGTGGAGATAGAAACTAGAAGAAAAAAATACTAGCAAGGCTAAAAAAATACAAGCCATTGAAATTAATAGAGTTAGAAAAAGATAATCTTTTTTAGTTTTTTTCATATATTTAGAATTAATAATGATAGTTCTTGTTTTTTAAAATCATAATTGAGCGATAAATTTGCTCAAGTAATATAACCTGAGTCATTTGGTGTGGAAAAGTCAGTGCTGAAAGTGAAATTAAGTCATACTTTTGCTTTAATTTATCACTAAAACCTAGGGCTCCTCCAATAACCAGTATTATCTTTGCAGAGTCATGAGAGTTTAGAAAATCTGCTAAAGAAGAAGAATCAAAAGTTTCCCCTAATTCACTTAGTAAATATATGGTAGAGGGATTGCGTTTTTTTAAATAATTTTCAATCTTTTCAGATTCTTTTAAAATAGCCTGTTTTCTATTATTAGAACTAAAAGCTTGCGCTTTAAGTTCTTTAAACTCAATTTGCACATAAGGTCTAAGCATTTTTCTGTAATGCTCTTTTAAGTTTTGCCAATTTTTATTAAGTGAGCCTAAATAGACAATTTCAATATTTAACATACTTAAATTTTATCATAATTTTTTAAAATATAATATAAAATTTGACAAATTATAATTTTTGAGTTAAATTAATTTACAGTTATTTCTAACCAAAAAAAGGAAGTATAATGATTAACAATCGTATCAATCAACTGTTCTCAGAAATTAGCTTCTATCTTGAAAAAGAAGCCAATGAAAATGCCGCTTATGCAATTCTCAACTCCATTGAGTGTCTAGCTACACAATTTAGGCCTGACCAAATCTGCGAGGCAAAAAATTTCCAGTACCGCTGGGAAGAAATGAAGCAAAGCTTGAAAGAATTGGCCTTGACTAGTGATTTTGAAAAGTATTCAAAAGGAATTGATCAAATGCTTGAGGAAATTCTTGAGCCGGAAAAATGGGAAGACAAGCTGGAGTCCAGAAAAAATGGCTCTATTGAAAAAGAAATTTACGAGGCAACAAAATTCTTTACCTTAATGACCATGAAAACCAAGGCAAGTGTTTAACACTTGCTTTTTTTTATTTAAATAAAAAAACGAGCTAGGAAAGGTTTCACCGCCTTAATGAAACCATCTTAGCTCGTTTTATGCGCACTATATTAAACAATTTTAAATTGAAAAGGTAACAAAAACCAGTGTTTTAAAAAACACTGGTTTTTTCTTTTATCAAATTTTTTAATTATTGATTTCTAGGATTATTTCCAAATGGAGCGTGTAAGCTTTGACCTCTGCGAGGTCTCTCTCCGTCAGCTCTAAATTTACCTTCTCTTCCCATTTGTTTTTTGGGCATATCTTTTCCTAACTGCTCAAAAATTGCCTGGGCTTCTTCTGTATTTCCCTCTCGCAAAAGCTCATGAGCTTGAGAGAAAAGGACAAAATTTTCTTCTGTTATTTGACTCCCATGCTCACAAGGAGATCTATCAGTTTTTAACTCTAGCCAAGTATTGTAATCTTGATGCACCATAGCTTGATTGAGCTCTTCTTTTATCTCTTGGTTATTGAATCTATTTAATTTCTCTCCCTGCCAAGCTGATACAGAAAAAACTGCAGCTAATGATATAATTGTTGCTAAACTAGCAATAACTAAATTTTTTTTCATAATATTTTATATTAATTATAATTTGAGGCCTCTATATATTAATACGCAAAAGAAAAAAAATAATTTTACCTCCTCTTTTGCCTAAGCCAAGGTCTTGATTGCTGAGCCTCAAATTGATTATCAGAGATTTTTTCACCAATAAAGCGCCAACTAGATCCAATCTCATAGAAATATGGTTTTTTTACAATAATCTCCCAGTTATTACGATTTAAGTCTCTTAATAGTAGTTTATCATCATAAATAGCTATAATTTCACCACTAATGAAACCTTCACCTGGACGATGCCAAGGTCTAGTTTGTGAGTCAAAGATTTGTTGATAAGCTCTTGATTTTTGACAAAAACTTCCATGAAGTTTTTCTGGCAAATTAGCACTATTTAAGAACATAGCAATTAATATGCTGGCAAAAATAATAAAGGTTAATAGCTGGGTTTTAGTAAATTTATAAGTTCGAGGAAATTTTTTAAAATTAAAATAAGCTAAAAAATAAATAATTATTAAAATTAGTAGCCAAGCATAAGGAATTAGATAAAAAATATTTGGTGAAGCGAAAGACCAATCTTGATTTATTAACAAATAAGAAACCAGCGATAGAGCTAAACCACCTAATAAAATTGCAATTATGCTAATAATGTATAAAAGTAATTTAAATGCGATAAAATACCAAAAAGGTTTTGGTTTTATATCATCTTTTTTAATCTTATTAATTACTTTTTCACTAGTTTTTTTCATATTAATTATTTTTTAACCAATTACTTTTAAATGATTCTTTAGCTTTTTTTAAATTTGTAGCTACACTACCAATTGGTTTTTTTAAAATATCAGATATTTCTTGATAGGATTTTTCTTCTAAATATTTTAAGACTATTATTTCCTTATGACTAGTTTTTAAATGATTTAAAATGCTTAGAACTTTTTTTGATAAAATTTTATTATTAACTTCTTCTTCTAGGTTAATATGGCTAATTAATTTATTAACATCTGTATTTTCAATATTAACTGTTTGTGGTCTGGCTTTTTTAAAACGATAGCGACTAATCGTTTTATTGTGGGCTATACGATAAGCCCAGGAGGAAAATGAAAGTCTTTCATCAAAATTATATAAATTACGATAAATTGCTATAAAAACTTCTTGTAAAGTATCTTCAGCCTCTTCTTGGCTAAAACTAGAAATCCTTAAAATATAGCGAAACAAGCGCTCTTCATAGCGCCTCATAAGTGGCAGAAAAGCTTCTTTATCGCTTAAAGATAGCTTTACTAAATCTTTATCGCTTTTTTGCTCCATATTAGTAATACGTAAATAATTCCGACTTTATTTTATTATAGCAAAAAAATAAAAAAAACTCCGTTATTTAACGGAGTTATAGGAATTAGTTTTTTGGGCTTTTACTATTTTTCCAAATAATTTAGCAATCGGGAAAAATAATATAAACAGAATTGGCCACACCCATCTAAATTTAACTATTACTGTCTTTGCTATACCTTCAGGAATGAAAGGATAGAAACTCTCTACTATCGCTAAAGTAAATAGCAATAAGAAGAAAATACTCAAGGCCCGAGTAAAAGCTGAACTAAGAAAACGACATAATTCATTTCTTTGACAATCAAAGAAAAGAATTATTAAATTTAAAAGAGCGATACCTAAAAAAGTTATTGATACAGACAAAATAGAAAAATAGGCAGACACCAAGCTAAGTACTAAAAATACTAAAGCTAAATACAACCAGATCATACTTTCTTTTTTCATAATTTTCCCTTTTTTTAATGAAATTCTATTTAAATTAACAATTTAAAATATTTTTGTCAATACTGCCTTGAATCATAGGCCCAGTGAAGCAGAGCTTGTCTTTGTCTGGGTCGGCAATTTATATCTCCTCTTCTACAGTTTTTCTTAACTTGCATAATATGACGTTTCATTTGTCGCCATCTTTTAATTTGCCTATTATCTTCCTCCTTAATTCTTCTTCCCATAAAATATCGACAATACCATTGAAACCAACCCCGGGGATCATGTTTGTATATCCAACCCTTAGCTTTCCACACTGATAGTGGTTGTGATGCTGTGACTTTAAAATAGTTTAATGATTTATCTGATTTTTTAGGTGATAGTTTAGCCTTTTTAAACCAGGAGGCGGGAAACTCATCTTGACAATCAGTCATATATTTTCCTCCAAAAACACCCAGTTCAAGCATTTCTTTAGGACTTAATTCTGGCTTAAAATCAGGTGAAAAATTTTTTCCTGGTTTTTCTGATAAAAAATAGTGATAGTTCTTTTGCATTTTGTCATTAACTATCACCTTTTTTAAATTCTTATTTTTATTCAAAAAATTGCTCATTTCTCTAAACTAGATCTATATTCCAATTGATATATCTGAATAATTGAAACTGCTAGAGCTAAAATTATTGGACCAATGAAGATTCCCCAGAAGCCAAACAGTGTAATTCCACCAAGAAGTGAAAATATCAAAAACACCATATTGATTTCTGACTTGCCTTTAATAATATAGGCTCTAACTAGCTCATCAAGATTAACTACAATAATTAAATTCCAGATAGTAACAAATATGGCTTGCCAAATTTGTCCATCAAGAAGTAGATAAATTATAATGGGAATAAAAAAGAGACCAAGCATGTAAGGAATGATTGACAAAATAGCTGAGATTATAAAAGTAAAGACAAAGGGCCAACCAATTACAAGTAGTCCCAGAGCACTTAATGTTCCCTGAACAATGGCGGCTACAAATAATGAAAATACTGTATTGTAGCTAATTTTTTTAAACTTTTCTACAATTTGCAAATCATATTTATTCGGTAGTGGTGACCAATATATTAATTGAGAAACAATTTGACGACCATTTACAAAGAAGAAATACATGGTCAAAAATATGATCAGAAGTGAAACAATGAAATTGGTAGTTCCGCGCAAAAATATAGTAGTACCACTAACTAACCAGTCACTAATATTTTTACCAGCATCAACTAGTATTTCATTTAAATTAATTTCAACTCCGGGGATAATTTCCATAGACTGAAAAAAATCACTCTGCAGTAACTCTGACTCATTAATGAAGACAACTACTTCCTGATAAGCTCTGGGGGCCTGTGAGGCAGTGTAAACTACTAAGGCACTAATTGGCACAATTATAAAAAACAATAAGATTAAACACAGCAAAACTGAAGCCAAATGCTTTTTATTCCACAGAAACTTAGCAATTCTTTCATAAAAGGAGAAAAAAACTGAAGCAATTATAGCAGCAATAACTATTTCAACAAGAAAAGGGCGAAATAAGTAAAAAAACAAAACTAAGGCAGCGATTATTAAAAACCACAAAAAGGGCCGATAAAATTTAGGATCGCTTTTTTTCTTAATTGTTTTCATATATTTTAATTATAACCTAAATTAAAAAAAATATAAACTAATTTGAACCTAAAATAATTGAAATCTCTTTTTCTTCTCCCTTGCTAAATAATTTTATATCCACCTCATCACCAGGTTCATAGTTTCTAATAATCTCATACAGTGGTTTTCTTTCAGTAATTTTTGTATTATCAAATTCTAAAATAATATCATTTTCTAAAATTCCGGCTTGATCAGCTGGTGAGCCAGGCATAACTGCTAATTCCTCAGGTCTTTGTCCGCGAATAACTAAAGCTCCATAGTCATATGGTAAGCGATTAGCTTCTTTTATTTGCGGATTAACAGTAATATAGCGAACACCTAAAAAAGCAATTTCTTGCTCAGAGATTTCACCAGTTTCTTTTACTTCCCTAAAAGCTCTTTTAGCTTCATTGCCAGGTATAGCAAATCCTATATTTTCCGCTTGAGCCATAGCAACGTTTACTCCAATAACTTTGCCCTCAATATTTAACATTGGCCCACCACTGTTGCCAAAATTAATAGCAGCATCAGTTTGAATTAGGTTATACAATCTTTCTCCTGCATACCCATGACCATGACTAGCTACAATTGAGCGTGATAGTCCTGAAACCACCCCTTTACTGACAGTATTATCAAATTCACCTAGAGCATAGCCAATTGTAATGGCTGATTGACCAATTTGTAAATTATCAGAGTCAGCAAACTCTAAGTAAGGTAAATTCTGATTATCAATTTTTAAAATTGCTAAATCATTGTTGGGGTCAAGAGCTAAAACTTCAGCCACCACCCTTTCTCCTTGATGTTCATCGTCATTTAAAAATACAGTATACTGAGCATCTCTGTCTTCAACTACATGTCGATTGGTGACAATGTAACCATCAGAAGAGACTATAAAGCCAGTTCCAGCTCCAACTTGCCTTTTTTCAGTTTCTGGTTCACTTCTTTCTTCTTCAAAAGGAAAAAATCTTTCAAAGGGATCCTGAAATTGTCTTTCAATAATTGGCACCTCAGCCATAGCTACAATACTGACAACAGCTGAAGAAGTATTTTGAGCGACATCAATAATTTGTGATTCTTCACTAACTACCTTTACTATCTCTTTTTCTTTTAATTCATCCAAGGTCGGTGTTTTCTCTTTTTGTGATAATTGTAGAGTTGACCAGCCAACATAAAGAAGACTAGCAATTATTAGAAATGAACATATAATAAATATCCATAAATATTTTAATTCTATTTTCTTTTTTTTATTTTTATCCATAAATTTAAAAATTAATTTTTATTAAGGATTAATATTATAGCATAAAAATTTTTACCAAAAAACAATTGCTATATCCATATTTTACTATATTTTTTCATCTTTACAAAGTATTAATTATATTGTAAGCTGATTGAATCCATTTATGTTGTACCTTTAAATAATTTATCTATGAAGAAAGAGTATAAGTTTTTACTAGCAGTGCTTTTTTTGTTTCTTGCCGGTTTAATCTACTGGCACTACATTTCAGATTTTTATTTCTCTAAAACTGAAACAATCATTTCTATTTTCTTCCTTGTTTTAGTTATTATTGCCAGTCTTTTGCTTGGCTCCTTAAACAAAGGCAAGGCTTTAAGTCTTAACCTACTAAACAAAGGTGAGAAAATTCGTATTCTAGCCAATTGCCATCCGGCCAACTTTAAGCTCGGAGACAAAAGAAATGTCAGTTATTATATGATTAAACGTGGATGCGATGATGGTATTTATTTGTTCAAAGGCCAAGAAAATTATCAACATCTGCCCTACCAAAACTTTGACTTTGTCTGGAATGGACAAAAACTCGTTCCTCAAAAAACTAAAAGGGATTAATTCCCTTTTTTTTATTAATCATAAATCATACTTCTATTGACAAAAACTATAATTAAATATAATATTTTCATTAGTTCATTTAAAAATCAAAACCTTAAACTATGGTAAAAATTAAAAATGAAGTTCTTGAACAGGAAGTAAAAAAAATAATGGCCTATACAAATAAAGGTCATGATAGGTGGACTTTCCGCCAAGATTATTGTTATTATGACGAAAACACCTTAGTGGTTGTCTTTACTCAGGTCTTCTGTAATGGAATGTATGAAAAAAAGTATTCACTCATGGTTTTAATGACTCCTGCTGGCAAAGAAACTGTCTACAATGAGCTATTCTACATTGAAGATCATATTGAAGATTTTGATCTCTTTATTAATAGAATTTTAAATATTAATATAAAAGATAATCAGCTTCTAATTACGGTCAAAATGGTTTCTGGAAAAGAAAAAATTATTACTGTCTAAAAGCATAAGCCCGAAAAAAGTCGGGCTTTTTTTATTGACTAAACCAGCAGTAGACATGGCCAATTAAGCCCAAAACAAAGGCTACAGCTACAAAAGCTAAATCATTAGTCCACAGACCATAAACTAAAACAATCCAAGCTAAAATACTGGCAACAAGATTTACTGGATTAGCATGCTCTAGCATTAATTTCTCCAGTCTTGTAGCTTTTTGACCCAGTGAATATTCTTTTATTTTTTTATCTGCCCATCCCATAAGTTTAATAATTAAGTTTCTAAATATCTATATAATAATTATAACATAATAAAAAAAACCGCCAAAATAGCGGTTTTAATAAATTAAATTAACAATTAACTTTTTCTTGCCATTTTTATCTTTAAAAACTCTAGTTTTTATTATTCTATTTAAATTAAAAGTTCTCTTTTTTAACTTTTTAGGTAATATCAAACTATTATTTCTGCATTTAAAATTAGGTTTAGCTGATTCTTCGCAAAATCTAAGCTCACATAGACAAAAAATATAATTTGTCTCTGTAAGAGCAAAAGAAGTGAGGTCGTTTTTTTAAAATAATTCTAATACCCTTTTCCTTTTCAGACATTGGCTTATAGTTTTAATGAACAATTTATATTAATTTTTTAACTTTAATGCAAAATTCTTAGTTTCATCTAAATCTTTTTGATTAGGACGATTCTTATTAACCCCACCAAAAATTTTTAATAAACCATAGGTGTCATAAGCAAGACAGGAAAACTCATCTAAACAATTAAATCCCTGTTTTTTTAGAATTTTTTTAAAATGACCATGAGCCCTATTAAATAAAAAGTTTTTTTTCATACCGGCAGTGGAGAATATAAAAGCCTTTTTGCTATCTTGTTTATCTAAGCTTTTAGTTAAGTTAAGCAAACCACGATGAAATTTGGAAAAATAAACTCCGGAACCAAAACCAATTATGTCAGCTTCTTTAAATTTTTGATAGTTAAAATTTTCAAACTTATCTAGTTCTGCATTTAAATTATTAGCTAAAACTTTAGCAATTTTTTGAGTATTTTTATGGTGAAATGAGGCGTAGATTATATAAGTTTTCATATTAATTATCTATTTTTATAATTTCAACAATTTTACTTAAATCAGTTTTAATTTCATATAATTCTTTTTCTATTTGACCATCACTTCCTAGTTCAATTGAAACTGCTAGTCCTTTTTGAGTTTCTGATGAAAAATATTGATCAAATATAAAGTTACCTAAGGAATAGAAAATATAGGAGTCTTGATATTTTTCATAATCTTGAATTACATGTGGATGATGGCCAATTATTAAATCAGCTCCAGCCTCAACCATTTCTCTAGCTAAATTTCTTTGTGTTTGACTGGCTAACTCCTGATACTCAATTCCCCAATGAGGACTAACAATTACAAAATCAGATTCTTCCTTTGCTAATTTTATATTTTCTACAATTTCAGAACTATTGATTGTTTGATAAACCATGCTAAAACCTAACCAGGCAATCTTAAAATCATTTTTTTCAGTAATAATTAGTGAACAATTATCTTCTAGATCATCACTGCTTGATATGTAGCCATCTCTACAACCAAAATAATAAAATCCTAAATCATTTAGGTTTTTATGGGTTTCTAAAATACCACGATTTCCTTGATCAGATAAGTGATTATTGGCTAAATTAAAAATATTGAAATTATAATCTTTTAATGCTCCAACAGTTTCAGGTTCAAAGGCAAAGTCATATAAGAGCTCTGGTGGGTAATGCTTTCCACCATCTGTAACCGCTCCCTCTAAATTAGCAAAAACATAATCATAATCCTTGGTAAAAGATTCTTCATTTAGGAGTGAAAAAATATGATCAACTCCCTGGCGAGATATAACTTCTCTGACATGGCGATCAAGCATTAAATCACCAAAAAATAAGAATTTTACTGATTCCTCTGTTTCACTTTTTGCATACGAATTATAATATTCTATCCACTGCTGCGCATACTCTCTTTGTTTTTCCCTTTCAAGTTGATTATCGTTTTGTTTTTTCTCAAACAAGAAAAATATGGCAACAAAAAATACCAAAAATGCTCCAATAAAAATTATAATTTCTTTATTGTTAGTCATTTTATTTTAATTAATTTAATAAACTATTGCATTAAAGAATCAAGATCAAAATCTTCCATTTCTTCTTCAACTCTTGATTGAACTTCCTCTTGATTTTCAAAGCCAGTTTGCTCTTCAATCATTGACTCAATATCCTCTTGATTTTCCAGACCACCTTGGTCTTCAATCATTGACTCAATTTGTTCTTCACCAATTTCTGGCGTTTGTAGACTTTTCATTTGATTTAAAAATTCTGTCATATCTACAAATTCTACATCTTCTGGTAAATCAAAAGTGGAATCATCTACCTGCCAGCTTTGACAAGTAAACTCTAACTCTTCTTCTAAGTCTAGCTCATCTTGCTCTTCTTGTTGTTGAGACTCATCAAGTTGGAATTTAACACCTTCAACATCCATTAAACTTAAATTACCCCAGGAATATGCCCAATTATCTTCTACGATGTAGCTGGAGTTAATTATTTTATCTTCAGATAGCAATTCTATTTCTGAGTCAGTTCTCATGCGCTCATTTTGATTGTCAAAATAATGCGTAGAACTTATTATCGCATCTTCTTCTTGTTGTTGGCTATAGCATAAAAGAGATTCATCTCTTTCAATTAATTCTTTGGCGGTAGTGACTTCTGTTTGTTGTTCTGGTTCTTCTTCCTCTTGTTCACTACTACAAGCAGTTAGAATAAGAACTAGAAACAAAACAGAAATAAATGAAATAATTTTTGTTTTTTTCATAGATTTTTTTATTAATTATCTTAAGTTTATTTTATCATTTTTATTTTTATTTAGCAAAAAACAGGCCAATAAATTGGCCTGTTTTAATACGTTGCTAATATGTATTACTCAACTTGAATATCAATCATATCTTCTTCCTCTTCCATCATTTCTTCTTCTTCCATCATTTCTTCTTCTTCCATCATTTCTTCTTCTTCAAAAATAGGTTCTTCTTCAAATTCCATTTCTTGTTCTTCTTCAATCATTTCTTCTTCCATTACTGGATCTTCTTCTAAAAATGGATCTTGAGGTTCTTCTTCTACTGCTGGAGTGCCACATGCACTAAGCACTAGAACGGTTAAACCTAAACCTAAACTCAAAAATAAATTTTTTTTGTTCATACGTTTTTGATTAATTAAATTTATAAAATTATATTAAATTTACTATTTATGTTTTTCAATTATACCACTAATGGCAAAAAGAGTAAACCCAAATCCGAGGCCAATAAATAATCCGGCTATTAATTGGTCATATAAAAATCCAAATCCAATTCCAGTTAAGACACCGGCTGGGATAAATAAGGCTCCATAGTCATCTGTTCTTTTTTTCTTTTTCTTCATATTTTATATAATTATCTATACTTTAGCATTTAAAATAAATTATGACAAGGGTTTTTGTGTTAATTATTTAAATTTCTGATTTTTTTAGCTTCAATAATTCCTTCTTCAGTTATAATAGCGCTTATTAGTTTAGCGGGGGTAATGTCAAAGACTGGATTAAAAGCCTGAGATCCTTTAGGGGCAATTTCAAGAAGTGGATCAATGCTTTTAGTTTTTTTCTTAGCTAAATTTTTATTTTCCCAATAGGAAGTATGCTTTAAAATTTCCTCTGGGGCTCTTTCTTCAATTTTTATATCATCACCTGTTAAACATTTAAAATCAATAGTTGACTTTACTGCCGCCACATAGAAAGGAATTTTATGCTCTTTAGCCATTAAAGCTAGAGGATAAGTTCCAATTTTATTGGCCACATCTCCATTTTTAGCAATTCTATCAGCACCAACGATGATTATATCCACTAATTTTTTGCTCATTAAATACCCAACTGCACTATCAATATTAATTTGATAATCAATACCAACTTGTTTCATCTCCCAGGCAGTTAGACGTGAGCCTTGAAGCCAGGGTCTAGTTTCATCTATTAAAACGAAAGGTTTTTTGTTTTTAAGCCAAGCACTGTAAATTGGAGCAGTGGCTGTGCCAAACCATATAGCTGATAATGACCCCGCATTACAATGTGTTAATATTTTATAATTCTTTTTAATTAACTTTTCACCAAATTTACCTATTTTTAAATTATTTTCTACTTCAGTTTTTAAAATATCTTGATAATTTTTCAAAATACTTTTTTTTATATTTAAAACACTACTATTGTCTAAATTATCTATTAAATAATTTATCGCCCACGATAAATTGCTAGCAGTTGGTCGAGCTTTAATTATTTCCTTGCCAGTTTTTTTTAAATATTTTACAAATTCATTTTTATCTTTTTTAAAATATTTTTTACTTGCTAAATAAAGTCCAGCAGCACCTACAGCTCCAATTGCTTGAGCGCCTCTGACATTAAATTCTTTTATAGCTAAAATAGCTTGCTGATAATTTTTTAATTCAATAAACTTTAATTTATCAGGAAGTAGTACTTGATCGATTATATAGACTTTATTTTTTTCTAATTTTACTGTCTCTGGAAGTTTTGTTTTTAATTGTTTTAAACTTTTCATGGTATTTATATATTAAATTAAAAGTAGCTTTTATGCTTTTTCCTAAAGCAAAAACTCCGTGATTTTTCATAATGATATAATCTCCTTTACTAGCCGCACGTTTAATCGCTCTAGCTGACTCTAGGCTTCCATAGGGATACTCTTTTATATAAATTGGCCCTTTTATTTTTTCTTTTAAATTTATAGCTAAATTATCATGACTATGAAGAACACATTTAACATCTTCTCTTGTATTATAGATTTTAAAATGAAGTCTAGCTTCTGAACTTGGCTCACATTTACCATAAACAAAAACTTTATCACCAGAAATTTTAGTCAGCAACACAAAATCATCGGGCTTTAGTTGATGTGGATAAGAGCCAGTGGTTTTAATAATTATTCCTCTTTTAGTTTTAAAACTAAAATTGCCACCATTTTTATCTTTAAAACCTAATTTACCTAAATCTTTACCAATCTTTATTAATTGCTTAATAATTATTTTTTCTGTTTTGTTAGGCCTAAAATCATCTAAATAAATAGTTTTAAATTTTGTGCCAATATATTTTTCTCCCATTTTATGCTTTATGATTATATACAAAAGATTCCAATATTAGGCGCGCGGCCTTTTCTTCATTTTTCATTAATTGACCCTTGTTTTTTTGCGCTTGAATTGAATAGTCAGCAATTTTAGTTCTAATTTCTTTTTCCCCTTCTCTATTTACCACCAAAAGCACTACGCCAGCTTTTACTTGCTTTAATCTAGCTAAAGTTAAAACCGTTCCCGCTTCCATGTCTTGGGCTAAAGTATTAAATTTTTGCCAATAATTTTTAATTTCCTTAGTTCTTGGTGAATATAGTCCATCAACAGTAATTGTTAGTCCACAATGATGAGGATATTTTAATCGTTTGGCTTGATTTTTAATAACTGCTAATAAATCAGGATCAGCAATTGCAGGATACTTTATAGACACATAATCCAGACAAGTATGATCTTCCCTTATAACACTATCAGAGATTATTAAGTCACCAATTTTAATTGTCTTTTGATTGGACCCACAAGAGCCCAAACGAATGAAGTTTTTAGCACCTAAGCTAATTAATTCTTCCATAGCAATAGCTGTTGAAGGTCCGCCAATACCAGTTGAGCATATCGTAACTGGCACTTTTTTATATTTCCCAGTCACTACCCGATATTCACGATTAAAAGAAATTTCTTTGTAGGAGTCTAGCATTTTAGCTACACGAAGAACTCTTCCCGGATCACCGGGGAGTATTACATTTTTAGCTATCTCACCAGCACTGCATAGAAGGTGAGGCTGTTTTTTAATTTTTAGCATAAATTAATATTGATTAATATTTTGACTCTCAGTATTTTCTGTTTTTTTAGTCTTTTTACTTAAAGCATTATAAATTACAGCCATAAGATAGAAGAAAATAAAGCCATCAATAAAGCAGAAAACTAAAGTCAGAAAAGCTCCTGTCCAGTTGAGTTGATAGCCATCAATAAAAGAGCTAAGCATGAAATTAATAAAACCTTCTCCAGCACCTGTGGCTAAAATAAAGACTACAAACAAAAACCAAGCAAGTGACCACATAATTGCTCCAGCTAGAGCAAAATTTTTTGCGTTTAACATAGTTTTTTAATTATTTTTTATTATAATCAATAAAATATTGGTCCTTATCATTTTCTAAATCTTCTAGCGTCTCCCAGTCTTTTACCCAATCACTTACCTGATACACTTTTATTTCTCCTTTTTCATCATTGCCAATAAAGCGATTAATCCCGGCGTTAATTATCATCTTTTTACACAAAACACATGGATAGGCGTTAACTAATTTAAAATCTTCTTTATCACGTTTACTAGCTGACAAAAACATATCCGCTCCCAAAAGAGACACTCCAGCTCTAGCGGAATTAATGATTGCATTCATCTCAGCGTGAACTGAGCGACACATTTCATAACCGGTTCCTGATTTAACTTGCTTTTTTCTTCTAATACAATAGCCTAGTTTGGCACAATCAAGAGTTTTTCTAGGAGAGCCAACATAGCCAGTGGAAATTATTTGATCATCTTTGACAATTATTGCACCATGGCCAACCATTAAACAATTACTTTTGATTCCAACTGTTTGGGCAATTTTTAAATAATACTCCTCCTTGCTTATTTTTTTAGACATAAAATTAATTATATTAATTTGATTTTATTAATATAATAATTTTAACATATTATTTAATTAAATTAAACTTTTTTAAATAAAAAAGACTTTAACTAGAAGTTAAAATCTTTTAATAATTAGATAATATAATTTTAAATTAATCTAACATTTCTTGCCAAGAAGAAATCTCTTCATAGAATCTATCTAGATTCTCTTCTTTTATTGCTTCTCCTGGTGGCAGAACTTCAGTTAATGGATTAATTTTTACTCCATTTTTAACCATTTCATAGTGCAAGTGCGGTCCAGTTGAAAGTCCAGTAGAACCCACATAGCCTATGACATCACCTTGGCTAACCCTTTGACCACGACTGACAGCAAATCGCGACAAATGTGCGTAATTTGTGCTATAGGTGCCGTTGTGGCGAATAGAGATAAAATTACCATAATTACCTCTCCAGCCAACATAAGTTATAGTGCCATCACCAACCGCTCTGATTGGCGTTCCCATTGGAGCAGCATAATCAATTGCTCGATGGCCAGTGGAGATGTTGAAGGCTTGAATATAGCGTGAGCCAGTAGTAAAGCCTGAGGAAATATATTTATACTCCAATGGTGCCCGTAAAAACATCTTTTGAACCGAATTACCTTCTTCATTAAAATATCCTTTATTTTCCTGACTTTCTTCAAAATAATATATTCTATACTCATTTTCTCCATTTATATACTTAGCCGCCAATATTTTACCAGGTCTTACATATTCATCATTTAAATAACGAGCTTCATAGATAAATTTAAATTCATCTCCTTTTTGAGTATCCATAGAAAAATCCAAAGTCCATTGAAATGCATTAGCTAAAGAAACAATAGCTCGCTCATCAATATTATTACTTAAAGCCGCATTATACATGGATGAATTTATAACCGCTTCTTTGCTTTCTATTCTTACATCATAATCTATTTTTTGTTTTTTAGCTTTCCAGCTATCAGTCTCTAAGTTTCTCTCCATTATTAACTCATCATCATTGTTAATTTGATAATATAGTGATTTTAAAGCTTCAGTTTCAGGGCAATAGCTTAAAACTATTTCTCTGCCAGCACTAATTCTAGCCAGATCATATTCATCTTGGCAACTATAATAAATTTCATTAGCCAAACTAGCACCCAGTCCGGCTTCAGTCATTAATTGACCAAAAGTGCTACCTGACTTTATTTCAATTCTCTTTTCTATATCAACTAAAGGTGGAATTTCTTTATTTATCTCTATTTCTTTAATTTCAATAGAATTATTAAAACCAAAAAGCTGCTTTTGTGCTACAAACAAAAAACTGCTAAGTGATATGATTATAATAGATGAAATTAAATAAAAAAGCTTTCTTTTTTTATTCATAAAGATTTTTAAAAATTACTAGGCCATTCTAGCATGATAAATAAAAAAAAGAAAAGTAGTTAATAACATTTCCCTAAATATGGAATATTTAAGATTTTTTCCTCTACTTTCAAGTCTTTTTTTGCTTTTAAACTAGAACTTAAAAAAACCGTAGCTTTACCATATCTTTTAGACGTTTTATCCATTTCTTTAAATAATTTAGAGATTTTTTGCTCCTTTTTGCTTTGACCAAATAAGTCTGGCTGAAAAGAAGTGTTTTTATAAAGAGAAAACAAAACCACACCAGTGGCTCGATAAATTAATTTTGAGTTAAAAATTAAAGGTAGATATTTATCAATTTGTTTTAAAATTTCCAAAGGATTGTTGGTGGAAAGGTTTAGGCAAAACTTATAGTCATAAATTTTTAAATCACTAGACTTTAGAAAAAAATAAACCTTTTGACAAAATAAATTTTGACTTCTTAATTTAGCACAAGCATTTTCTAAATTTTGAGATAAATGGGAAAAAATATAATTATAATCACAGCTATTTTTAAAGGTTTTAGTTTTTGAAATAGAATAGTTGTTAAATTTCTTTTGTTTGTTAACTAAATAAACCGGCTCAGCTCTTAATTCGTGCCAAATTTCTCTGTAGGGCTTCTCTAGTTGTTTTATAAAATCATAGCTCTTCTGAGCTAAATCAAGAGCAGTATTTATCCCTAAACTATTTAAACGTGCTTTAGTTTTAGAGCCAATTCCCCAAATTTTTTCTAGATCAAGATTTCTTAAATAACTACTAACTTCTTCTTTTCTGATAATTGTTAAACCATCGGGTTTTTGCCAATTGGAAGCAATTTTTGCCAAAACTTTAGTAGGAGCTAAACCTAAAGAAAAATTAAAGCCTAACTCCTTATCTAAAGTTTTTTTAATCTCAAAAGCTAAGTTCTCTGAATTATTGAAACCACTTAAATCAACAAAGCATTCATCAATGCTATACTCTTCTAAATTATCACAAAAACGACGAACTATTCTGTTCATTCTCTGTGAGTACAAACTGTATGTCCTGTAATCACCAGCTAAAAAAACTAGATCGGGACAAATTCTCTTTGCTTCTCTTACACTCATCGCTCGCTTTAGACCACAAGCTTTAGCCTTGTAATTAAGGGCAGAAATGACTCCACGCTCTAGTCCGGTAACTACAGCTTTACCTTTTAAATCCGGTCGACTAGCCTCCTCACAAGAGACAAAAAAAGCATCAGCATCAATGTGTAAAATTGTATGAGCAAATTTTGTGTTCATATTAATATTTACGAATAACTGCTTTTACTACAGCCGCTACCCTTATTTCTTCGCTAGCGTAAATATCTTGATATTTTTTATTGGCAGATTTTAAATAAACATTTCTTCCTTTCTTTTTTAAATACTTTATCGTCCATTGACCATCAACATCAGCTATAACAATATCACCATCACTTGGACTCAACGATCTATCAACTAGCACCATATCCCCGGCCATTATCCCGGCATCTTTCATAGAGTCACCATCAACTTTAAGCATATAGCTAGCTTCTTTATTTTTAATTAAATATTCATCCAGACTCATGGTGTCAATTAATTCTTCTTCAGCTGATGAAGGAAAACCAGCTTTTACTTGCCCTAAAACCTTTAAGTCACTAAACATATTTTTAGGGGTTAGTCTTCC
>PWHG01000050.1 GCA_003554785.1 Candidatus Falkowiibacteriota bacterium | reverse complement strand
TTATTATTTTAATTTTTTAATTTTCTCCACCAATTGGGATTATTAATATACCACTTTATCGTATCTTTTAAACCCTCAGAAAAAGAAATTTCAGGTTTCCAGTCAAGCTCTTTTTCTATTAATGAATAATCAATGGCGTAACGAAAGTCATGGCCTAGTCGGTCGTCAACATATTTTATCATCTCCTCACCCTTGCCCATTGTTTTTAAAATTTCATAAGTGATTTCTAAATTACTTAATTCATTTCCACCTCCTAGACAATAGGTTGAGCCAATTTTTCCATTCTTTATAATTTTTTCCACTCCTCTGTTATGATCACTGACGTGAATCCAGTCACGAATATTTTTCCCTTCTCCATAAACCGGCACCGGCTTATTATCAATTAAATTAGTGATAAATAATGGGATTAGTTTTTCAGGATACTGATACGGGCCATAATTATTGGAACAATTAGATATTGTAATTGGTAGTTTATAGGTATGCCAATATGATCGCACTAAATGATCAGCCCCGGCTTTTGAAGCACTGTAGGGAGACCGAGGGTCATAGCTACTATTTTCATTAAATTTTGGATCATTTAATTTTAAACTGCCAAAGACTTCATCAGTTGATATATGGTGAAATCTTTTGTTGCCATTTAAGCGAGCTGCTTCCAAAAGTACATGAGTTCCCAATACATTAGTTTCAACAAACAGTGAGCTATCTTCAATTGATCTATCAACATGACTCTCAGCTGCAAAGTGAACTATGGCGTCAACTGATTTTACTAAAGAAAAAACCAAATCTTTGTCATTTATACTGCCTTTAACTAATTGGTAATTAGAGTTTTCTTCTAAGTCTTTTAGATTGTCTAAATTGCCGGCATAAGTTAAAAGATCTAAATTAATAATCTCGCTTTCTGGATTATTTTTTAACCAGTCTCTTATAAAATTTGAGCCGATAAATCCGGCTCCACCGCTAACTAGTAGTTTCATAGTTAATTAGTTAATTTAGCTAAAATTTCATCAGCTTTACTACCTTTATATTCACTCTGTGGCCATAATTTCAGACCATCATCACTAGTTCTGGGAATTAAGTGAAAATGAAGATGAGGTATTTCTTGACCAGCTACTGGGTCATTATTTAAACTGACATTATAGCCTTTATAACCAAGCTTATCTTTAATCTTTCCTCCAATTTCTTTAAGCATTAAAATCACAGCACATAGCTCACCTTCGCTTATGTCTTCAATTGTTGAATAGTGTTTTTTAGGCACAATTAAACTGTGTCCGGGGTTAACTGGCTTTATATCTAAAAAAGCAATAGCGCTTTCATTTTCAGATACTATTTTAGCGGGTATTTCTTGGTTGATGATTTTGCAAAATAGACACATATATTTTAGCTTATTTTATAAGGACTATTTTCATCTTCTTCCCAGCGAATTTCATCAACTTCTTCTTCTTTATTTTCTCCCTTATATAATTTATCAGGCAGATTAATTGTCAGAGCTGAATGCTCTGATATGCATTTATAGCCATGAACTACACCTGGTGGCACCACCACTGAGCAAGGATTACTCTCACCAGCTTCAATGGTCATATACTCACCACTAGTGCTTGAATTTTCTCGTCTATCCCATAAATACACCCTAAAATCACCTGGTCCTGGGAATATAAAGAAGTCACTTTGGTAAACATGTTCATGGGGTCCCCGCACAACTTGTGGTTTAGTCACACTAATGTAGGACATTTTTGGCTTTAGCTCGCTTTCATCGTCTCTAAATATTTCCATTAAATGTCCGCGATCGTCTTCATGTTTTTTTAATTTTTTTATAATTACTCCATTTATCATAGATTTATATTTATTTTAATAATTTTCTTATATCAGCCAATCCATTTTGTGCTCCTAAATTGGAAATTTTAAGTGAAGCATTACGGGCGGCTGCTTTTAAAGATTTTTTTAAATCGCCACTAGTTAAATTATAGGCAGCAGTTAGTGAGGAATTAAAGGCGTCACCAATACCAGTGGTGTCAACTTTTTTTGTTTCTTTAAAAATATCTTGGTGATAAAAGTTTTTTCCATCAAAAGCATCAGCTCCATCTTTACCTCTGGTTATAACAACAACTTCTGGACCATAATTTCTAATAATTGTTAATAAATTTTTAGGCTTATTATAGAAAGCTTGGCTTTTTCCTTTATACTTATCATCTTTTAAAACTAGCTCAATTGCCTCATCATGATTTAACATAAAAAGATGGGTTCTTTTTAAAAACCAGCTAATAGATTTTAAACCACTACTATATTGAGCCGATCCAGGATTCCAAGCTATTTTGGGTTTTGCTAATTTAAAAAGTGGTCTCACCAGTGATTGCCAATTCTTAGGCAGTGAAGCAAAGTAAAGCCAATTGGAACGACTAGCAGCACTAATAACTGCCTTATTTAACTTTAATTTTTCATTAGCACTACGATTGGAAAATATTATTCTCTCCCCTCCACGATTAACTAAAATAAAAGAAAAACCACTTGGATGTTTGTCATCTTTTTGAATAAAAGGCAACATTACTCCTTTTTCTTTTAAATTATCCCTAATTGCTAAACCTGTTTCATCTCTTCCTACTTTTAAAAAACAAGCCACCTTAAAGCCGCTTTTGGAAAAATTCACTGCTGCGTTGGCAGCGCCACCACCAAAGAGATAATGAAATTTATCAACTTCAATTTTGGCTCCTTGCTCAAAAGCAAGTAGTTTCTGGCGAAGTAAATCTTGCGGATTTTTAATCAGCAAGCCATCTTTAGTGAAAAAGGTGATATCAGAAGTAGCTCCACCAATTGTTAAAATATCGTATTTCATAATTTATATATTAACATAATTTAAACTCAGGACAAAGGTCGTCTACCCAAAAAAGCCGGCTTTAAATTTTTGTTAATTTTTAATGATAAATAAAAGAAAATTATTGTTAAAACTACTGTCCATAAAATCTCCCAGAGTATATCTTGCCAAAAATTAAGATTGATAATTAAGGAAATATTTATAAATCCATAATAGATTATATTTTTTATTAAAACCGATAATACTGCTAAAACAATAAAAGAATAAATGGAGAGTTTAGCAAACCAATTTCTAAGCCACATTTGCATTAGAAAAACAATTACAAAAATTATAATCAGGTTTAGACCTAAAAAATTAAAGTATAAAAAATCTAAGATTATGGCACTAGAGATAGCAAATACCCAAACTGATGAATTTGATTTTGTTAAAAATAAAATTATCAAACTTGGAATTATTAAATTAATCAAGTAAAAAGGATAGGGCCATAAACTAATAATTGAATATTGAAAAAGAACTACTAAGCTAGCTAGTAAAATTAAAAAAACAATATTTAAATAAAAACGAATATTCATACTAAGGAACAATTACCGACAATATATTTAAATTATTTAAAGAAATTTCTGGCTCAATTATTGCCTTTTGCCAAATTTCATTACTTTTCTTTTCAACTTTATTTACTCGTCCAATCACTAAACCGTGCGGAATTAATTCACTCAGCCCAGATGTAATAACAATATCTCCAACATCAATTTCTTCAGTTTGTGGAATCATGTCCAGAGAAACTGTTAGACCTAATTTTCCATCTGTTAAACCAAGGCTACGATCTTGATTTAAAATAGTGGCTGCTAAACGGCAATCAGCTGCGGTAATTAAACAAACTTGTGAACTAGCTTCTTTAACGTCGGTAATTTTTCCTACTACCATCCCATTTTCATTAGCTACAAGCAAACCAGTTTTAAAACCATCACTTGCTCCTTTATCAATTATTAAATTATGATTGTGAGCTCTTAAACCAAAGCTAGTTTCTTTGGAAATTATATTTACTAATTCAATCTCATACTCTTTTTCTTTGTAAAATTCAAAATAATTTCTTAATTGCTCATTTTCTTGTTTTAAAATTTTTAAATTCGCCTCATCAATAGTTTGCTTATTTAATTGAGCTTGCATAGAATTGATTATCTCCTCAGACTGACTACAAGCATAAAAATTTTCACTTGGTCTCAGAGTTGCTAGTTGATATGAACTCCAATTAAAAAAATTTTGCAATCCACGCTCCAGTGGTTGCAAAAATCCAAAAAAATATAAAGAAAAAACTAAAACAATTGAAATTGAAATAATAATTCTTTTTTGAGTGATAATATTTTTAAACATAAAAACGACAAAAAATTACTTGTCGCTACCAATAGAAGTCATAGTGATTTTTTTGAGCAATTCTGGCTCACTAATTAAAATCCCCGCTCCTCTAGCTACACAAGTAAGTGGATCCTCAACTATCTTAACAGGAATTTTTGCTTCGCTAGCAATCGCTTTGTCTAAACCAAAAAGCAAAGCACCGCCACCGGATAAATAAATTCCTCTTTGATATATATCAGAGACTAGCTCAGGTGGGGTGGTTTCTAAAATAATTTTAATTTGCTCCACCATTTTATCAATAGTCTTTTTTATGGCTTCACGAATTTGCTTATCACTAACTACAATTGCTTTAGGAAGCCCAGTAATTAAATCGCGACCACGAATTTCCATTTCTTTTGGATCATCAAGAGCAATCGCTGAACCAATTTTAACCTTAATACTTTCTGCTAATTGTTCACCAATTAAAATATTAAATTCTTCACGAATATAGTCAACAATATTAGCATCAAATTCATTGCCAGCAATTCTCAGTGACTTCCAAGAAACTACTCCTCCCAGAGAAATAACGGCTATTTCGGTGCTACCACCACCAATATCAACCATCATAGTAGCAGTCGCTTCTGTTACAGGCAGTCGAGCCCCAACTGCTGCTGCCATAGCTTCCTCAACTAAATAGACCTTCCTAGCTCCGGCTGAAAGAGCGGCGTCTTCAACCGCCTTTTTTTCTACTTCAGTTAAATCTAGAGGAACACCAATAACTACTCGGGGACGATTAAAGAGAGAAAAGTTTTCTTTATAGACTTTGGAGATGAAATACTTTAACATTTTCTCGGCAATTTCAAAATCAGAAATCACTCCTTCTATTAAGGGTTTTATAGCTTCAATATGACCGGGAGTTTTGCCCACCATTTTTTTAGCCTCAGTACCAACTTCTAGTATTTCATTAGTTCGTTTATTAATAGCTACCACTGATGGTTCATTTATCACAATCCCTTTATCAACCACATTGACTAAAGTATTTTTAGTTCCTAAATCAATACCGATATCATGATTGAATTTAGTAAATAATTTTTTAAACATATTATTTTAACAATTTTAAAACTTCTTCTTGACTAATTAACTTTGACTCCTTATCAGCTCTCTTTTTAACTTCAATTAAATCTTTTTCAATAGTTTTTTCACTAACTACTAAGCGGTATGGACAAGCAATTAAATCGGCTTCACTGAATTTATTGCCAGCTGACATATCTCTGTCGTCATATAAAACATCAATTTGTAATTGTTTGAGATGATCATAAAGCTTTTGAGCCTTTTCATTTTGACCAATTGAAATTAAATGAACTTTAAATGGGGCCACAGATTCAGGCCAGATAATTCCCTTTTCATCATGACTGTTTTCTACAATCGTAGCCATTAGTCGACTAATCCCAATTCCATAGCAACCCATTATGACTGGCTTTATTTGACCCTCACTATCACTATAGCTTAGCTTAAATGGCTCAGAAAAGCGAGTGCCAAGTTTGAAAATATTGGCCACCTCAACCGCCTTTTTTTGTTTAAATTCAGATTTTTCACAAACTGGACAAACTTTTTGCTCTTCAATTATTTCTTGATTAATTGCCACTTGACATTTAGAGCAAACGTAAATCAAATCTTCACCACTTTGGCAAACTGTCTGAAACTCATGAGAAAATTTAGAAAAATCACCACCAGAGGCATAAGTTAGGTAAGTATCTGCTTTTAAATTAAGACGGTCAAATATTTGAAAATAGGCATCTTTGACTTTATCATAATAATTATCTAAATCTTGACTGTTTTCATGAAAAGAATACATATCTTTCATTAAAAATTCTCTACCTCTAATTAATCCCGCCTTAGCTCGTTTTTCATTTCTAAATTTAGTTTGAATTTGATAAACCGATAAGGGTAAATCTTTATAGGAATTAATATATTTTTTTAAAATTGGAACTACTATTTCTTCATGACTTGCTCCAAGAGCATAATCTCTTTTATCTGAGCCCTTTAATTTAAATAAAGCGTCAAAGCTTTCCCAGCGATTAGTTTTTAGCCAAACATCTTTAGGTGACAGGGCTGACATTAAAATTTCTTGGCCATCAACTTTATTCATTTCTTCTCTGATAATGGAAGATATTTTGTCAATAACAATTTTTCCCAGTGGCAGTAGATTATATATACCAGCTCCGATTTTATCAATAAAACCAGCTTGAATTAAAATTTGCGCATTATAACTATCTTCATCTTTTGGTAAAGTTTTAATAGCTTGGGTAAATAATTTTGATTGTTTCATATAATTATATTATTATCTCTTACCAATAATTTTTAAAGCGGCTTTAATTTTTTCTCCACTATCTATAATTTCTTTATCCACTAAACTCAGAGCTTCCCTGGCTTCAATTAATGTATAGCCCAGTGACATTAAAGCATCAAGCTCATCACTGCTAAAGCTTTGTTTTTCTAAATTAAGATTTTCGCCATCGCTAAAGCTGTCTAATTTATTTTTAAGTTCCAAAACTAAACGAGCAGCAGTTTTTTTACCAATTCCCGCTACCTTAGTTAACATCTCTGATTCACCAGCAATTACTGCCTGGCTGATATCATCAATTGTTGCCATAGATAATACAGCTAAGGCTGATTTTGGACCGACTCCTGAGACTGATAAAAGAATAGAAAACATTTCTTGTTCTTTCCAAGTTAAAAAACCATATAAGTCACTACCATCTTCTTTTATGTGGTGATACAAACAAAGACTTATATCTTCATTTAATCTCAAACTTAAAAGATCTTTTTCTTTTATAAACACTCTGTAACCTAAACCATTTAACTTAACAATCAGAGCATTGTTAGTTTTTTTAATTAATTTTCCTTCAATATAAGCTAACATAAAAAATATTAACGATTACTGGCCCGCAAGCGAGCAATTCGATTTTCAATTGGTGGATGAGTAGCCATCGCTCTACTCCACCATGAATTTTTTTTCTTCTTCTCTTTTAAGGGCGAGCTAATATATAAATGAGCGGTAGCTCGATTAGCTTTTTTTACGGGTTGGGAATATTGACTAATTTTTTCCAGAGCTTTAGCTAATCCTTCAGGGTAGCGAGTTAAAAGTGAAGCATCAACATCGGCTTTATACTCCTGTTTTCTTGAAATCGCAAATTGAAGCAAATAGGCAAACAAAGGCGCTAAAATTGCAAATACAACTGCGACAATTGTAATAATTAAATCAGCATTACCTCCTTGACCACCTTTTCTTCTGCCACCAAATATTGACCAACGAATAAATATGTCAGCTAGCAAAACAACAATCCCTACCATTATAGTGGCAACGGTACTAATTAATATATCATAATTACCAACATGAGACAGCTCATGAGCAACTACTCCTTCAAGTTCTGTTTTATCTAGCTTTTCAAGTAGTCCTGTAGTGACTGCAATCACAGCTTTTTCTGGATTTCTGCCAGTAGCAAAGGCATTGGGAGCCGCATCGTTTATTACATAAACTTTGGGAATTGGCAGTCCGGCAGTAATACATAAATTTTCTACCAAACGATAGAGTTCTGGCGCATCCTTTTTTTTCACTTCTTTGGCGCCACTAATTTTTAATACAATTTTATCACTATGCCAATAACTAATTAAACTAAAAACAATACTAAAAATTACTGCAATATATAAAATTATTGGTGAATTCATGGAATAGGAAAATAGCCAGCCTAGAAGAATAACTAAGACTAAAAACCCAGTCATTAGAAACCAGGTCTTTTGTTTATTGGAACTACTGTGTTGATATAAGGTTTTACTCATACTTAAACTTCTTTTCCTTTATTATTAACTTTGCTAAATCCTTCCATAGCTTTTATCATCTCAATTGGAGTTACATAAACAACAGTGTTTGATTTATCTGATGACATATCATTAATTGACTGCAAAGTTCTAAGATGCAGAGCTCCTTCTGATTGATTTAAAATTTTAGCTGCTTGTGAGACATTTTCAGCTGCTGCTACTTCACCTTCAGCATTTATAATCACAGCTCGTTTTTCTCTTTCCGCTTCAGCTTGACGAGCAATCATTCTCTCCATTGACTCAGGCAAAAAAACATCTTTTAGCTCAACATTATTAACCACAATTCCCCAAGCATCAGTTTCTTTATCAACAATTTCCTTTATCCGATTAGCTAACCTATCTCTTTCAGCTAGAAGTTCATCTAAACTTGACTCACCAACAATATTTCTCATAGTAGTTTGAGAAAAGTTAGAAACTGCGTACTCATATCTTTCTACCTCAATTACCGCTTTTTCTGCTGTTGTAACTTTATAATATATAACGGCATTAACAGTTACCGGCACATTATCTTTGGTAATTGCTTTTTGATCTGGAACATCTACTGCCTTTACGCGCATATCCACATTTCTGTAGAACTGTAAAACCGGAATAACAATTCGCCATCCAGGGTTTAATATTTTTTGATAACGGCCAAGAATAAATAAAACTCCTCTTTCATACTGATTAATTTGCTTTAGACTAATTAGAATTAGAAAAATTATAATTCCAATAATCCAAAATATCATATCCATATGTTTTTTTATTAAATTTATTAAAATTGAACCTTTACTGGCTCACGAGCCGCTTCTTCTTTTAATTCAAAGTAATCTTTTTTACTAAATCCAAGTTTTTTAGCAAAAATATTGGTAGGAAAGACTTGAATTTTAGTGTTAAATCTACGAACGTTGTTATTGTAGAAACGACGAGCAGCCATAATTTTATCTTCAGTGTCAGTTAACTCTCTTTGTAGCTCTAAAAAGTTTTGATTAGCCTTTAGATCAGGATAATTTTCTGACAATGCAAAAATAGATTTCAGCGTTGAAGATAATTGATTTTCAGCTTCAGTCTTTTTATTTAAATCATCACTTGACACGTTCATAGCTTGACTGCGAGCTTTAACTACTTTATCAAAAGTTTCTTGCTCATGTTTAGCATAGCCTTTAACAGTTTCAATTAAATTAGGCACCAAATCATAGCGACGTTTGAGTTGAACGTCGATATCACTCCAGGCCTCTTTTACTCGATTACGAGTTTTAATTAAGCCGTTGTACATAGCCATTAGCCAGAGACCAATAACTACTAAGGCAATAATTATTATCCAATAAGTTGTATCCATAGGTTTTTTATTAATTAATTTATAAGTTTATTATTATCAATCAAATAATATCAAAGAAATAGGAATAAATCAATAAAGTTAACAGAATTGTTAACTTTATTGCATCTTTGAATTTTTTATTTAAAATAAGTCAAAATTCATTAACTAAATAGCTAATTCTATTTTTTTACCCTCATATTCTAAGCTCTTCTTATTATCAAAATCTAGACTTTCTTTTCTCTCTAAGCCATCACTTATAGTCGCTTTTAAGACATTTTCTTTAATCTTTTCCATACTATCGAGCAAACTCTCATCAGCGGAGAAATAAATAGTGGTTTTTTCTTCAAGACTAAGAGCTTTATCTTTTCGCAAAGCATTAACTAAACGAATTATATCACGCTCAAGACCAGCTAATTTTAACTCCGGCGTTAATTTAGTATCTAAACTAACTGACCACTCATTTTGTTTGTCTTTTAATTTGACTTCTAAAACATTTAACTCGTCAGCTAAAAGAGGAAGATAAGTTTCATCTAACTTTTCTATTGGTCCGGAAACAAAAGCAGTTGCTAGTTTTTGTCTAATTTTAATTTGGACTTCATCACGAGCTGATAATCCCAACTCTGCTAATTTTCTAATATCAGCCATTTTATCTAAAATACTTTCATCTACTTTGTCTGCTTTTGGCCAAGTACTTAAGTGAACTGATTTTTCATTATTTGAGAAATTGTAGTTAGTTGTTTTTTGATAAATTTGCTCGGAAATGAAAGGCATAAAAGGTGCCATTAATTTAGAGATTGTCAAAAGAGTATAGGCAGTAGTAGAAATTGCTTGATCTCTGTCTTTTTCATCTTCACCTTTAAAGCGATCTCGTGATCTTCTTAGATACCAAGTAGATAAATCATCAATTAGAAGGGGAATTTCTCTGGCAGCTTCATAAATCCTGTAATTATCTAAATTACTGCTTATCTTTAAAATTCCATCATCAAGGCGAGTTAAAATCCATTTATCTAAAATATTTTCTACTTCTGGTCTAGTTTTTTCTGATTCTTCTTTTAAATCAGTGAAAGTAGAATAGAAACGATAGATGTTGTTAATTAGCATAATGTTTTGCCGGAAAACATCTCTGACATCATCTAGATCATATTTTTTACCTTCACCTGGTTGATTAATAGTGTACATATGTTGTCTTACTGCATCTACACCAAATTTTTCAATTACTTCCCAAGGATCAATTACATTACCCTTTGATTTAGACATTTTTTTGCCATGCTTATCGTTAATGTGACCTAGGCAAATGACATTTTTATAGGGTGCTTCTCTGTCTAAAAAGGCAGAAACTGCTTGTAGGGTATAAAACCAGCCTCGAGTTTGATCAATGGCTTCACAAATATAGTCAGCTGGAAACTGTTTTCTATCATCAATTAATTCTTGGTTTTCAAAGGGATAATGATATTGAGCTAGTGGCATAGAGCCGCTATCAAACCAACAATCAAGGACCGATAAGTCACGAGTCATTTCACCACCACAGACGCAACTAAATTTAACTTCATCAATGAAGGGACGATGTAAATCTTTGATATCAGTTTCCAGTTCAGCTTTTGAGCCTACACATTTATTTTTCCCACACTCAGAGCATGTCCAAATTGGCAGAGGTGTTCCCCAATATCTTTCTCTGGAAATTGCCCAGTCTTTTACATTTCTAAGCCACTCACCAAAGCGACCTTCTTTGATATGTTCAGGAGTCCAATTAACTTTTGCATTATTAGCAATCAATTTATCTTTTAAGGAATTCATTTTGATAAACCAAGAATTTTTGGCGTAATATAGAAGTGGAGTATCACAGCGCCAACAAAATGGATAATCATGCTCATATAATTCTTCTTTATATAGATTATGACTTTCTTCTAAATGTTTTAAGATAATATTTTCGGTTTTTTCTGATTTTACAAATCTACCAGCTAATTCATATTTTTCTAATTCATCTATAAATTTACCAGCTTCATCTACAGTGTGAACCTTAGGTAAATCAAGATCTAGACCTAAATTATAATCATCTTCCCCATACATAACTGCAGTATGCACTACTCCTGTTCCATCTTCAGTGCTGACAAAATCAGCTAAGCTTATATAGTGAGATTTTTTTTCTTTAAATAAATTAGCCAGGTCAAATAAAGGCTCATAATTTAAATCTTCTAAATCTTTACCTTTAAATTCAGAGATAATTTCATAATCAGCTTCAATAACTTTTTCCACTAATTCTTTAGCTAAAATTAAATTATCTTCTCCCTTCTTTATTTTTACATAATCAATATCTTTTCCCACTGCTAATGAAACATTTCCAGGTAATGTCCAGGCGGTTGTAGTCCAGGCTAAAATATAATCACCTTTTTTTACAAATTCATTTTCTGAGATTAATTTAAATTTTGTATAAATTGACCGATCCTTAACTAATTTATAACCTTGAGCGACTTCATGACTTGAAAGCGCGGTTCCACAACGTGGACAGTGAGGCACAATCTTGTGGCCTCTGTAGAGCAAATCTTTGTCATAGGCTTGCTTTATAATCCACCAAAGAGTTTCAATATAGTCACTTTCATAAGTGATGTATGGATTATCTAAATCTAGCCAATAGGCGATTCTATTGGTCAATCTTTTCCACTCATCAGTATATTGCCAAACACTTTCTCTGCATTTATGATTAAATTTTTCAATTCCATAGTTTTCAATATCTTTTTTTCCTGAAAGACCTAGATCTTTTTCCACCTTTAACTCAACTGGTAATCCATGAGTATCCCAACCGGCTTTTCTTTGCACGCTATAACCTTGCATTGTTTTATAGCGAGGAATGCAGTCCTTAAAAGCCCGGGCTATAACATGGTGAATTCCCGGCATACCATTGGCAGTTGGTGGACCTTCATAAAAGACAAAGTTACCCTCAGGGGCATCTTTTTTTAGTGATTGAGAAAAGATATTATTATCTTTCCAAAACTCTAAAACCTCTTCTTCGTTTTCTATAAAATTTGCTTTTTTGTTTTCACTCATATTAGTTTTATTTAATATCGATTATCATAGTTACGACGCTTTATTTTATCATTTTCTCTACTGTCTTTTTTTCTTTGTTTCTCTTCTTCTTTTCTAATTTTTTCTTTTCTTTTTTGCTCTTCATAATTGGGACCTAAATCATCCCAAGGATCATCTTTTTCTCCACGTTCTATTTCTTTAAAAGGCGTCTTTTCCTTCTTTTTAGCATCTTCATGGCTACCAGCTTCATCTAGCTCTTTTTTAAAATTTAGTTGTTTACCAATATTTTTTTCAAATGACATATTTTTACATATTAATACTTAAAATCAGAGTAATCTCTTAAAGTCTTTAAACATGCCTGAACGCTTGCATTGTCAGTATTTAATAGTTTTATATTTTTATACTCTTTAGCTAACTTGCTTAAAACTTCATCTGCCCAAGAAGGCGCTAGAACCTTAACTCCAGAAAAATCAATTTCAATTACTTCATTTTTATCTAAATCTCTTAATAGATAGGCTGACATAGCTAGGTAAGCTTCCTTCCCGGCTGGTCTAGACATAAGCAGGTCGCCAAATTTTTTTAGTTCAATTTTCATATTTTTTTTAATTAAAAAAGTCAAATTTTCTTTTCTAACAAGCCCTAAAAAATTAGATCATCATTAAAATTAGGTAATAAGGGATATAATATAGAGTCTGTCCATTTACTTCTTTTTTAGCTATTTCACTTTTAGTTACAACGATGCCGTATTTTAAATTCTTCTCTTGCATATAATCAGTCATAGTCACTAAATCCTTTGGGTTAATATTTTTTGCAAACTTAACTTCAATCGTTAGTTTTTTTTCATTTTCTAGGACAATGAAATCAATCTCTTTTTGTCCTTGACGCCAAAAGCTAATTGGCTCATTTACATCAATGCTTTTATATTTTAATTTCAAAATATTATAAACAATATTTTCAATTATCTTACCAAAAGCTTGTGGAACTTCATCAAGGTGACTTTCCTTGTAATGATTTAAAGCACAAACAAAATTAACACAAGGCGTATAAAGTTTTTTTAAGCTTCGTCCACGTTTAACCGGTGATTTGTGATATTTATAAAGTACTTCAAAAATATAACTATCTCTTAAATAGCCAAAATACCTCTCTATCGTCTTTTTGGAAAGACCTACTTCTCGTCCAATATTGCTCATTTCAAATATTGAGCCAACATTATTTAATAAATGACGAGTAATCAATTTAAATTCATCAGTTTTTTCAATATTAAAAATACGAATACAATCTGTCTGTATTTTGCCAATAACAGATTCAACTATATATTCATGACGATATTCTAGTAAATCCAATTTTCTTGTTTCTGGAAATTGACCGCTTATAATATATTCTCGACTTAAGTTAGCAATTTGTTTTCCATTATACAAATCAGCCTGACTTAAGTTTCCAAAAATATTAGGTAATTTAAATAAATCATAAGGTTCTAATGTTTCCACTTCTTCTTTATTGATTTTTAAAAATTCTCGAAAAGATAAGGGGGGAAGATAGTAATCAAAAATTCTACCCGCCAAACTTTCTTGATATTTCCCTTTTAAAAGTACGCTTTGGGAACCAGTGACGATGAATTTAATATGCTTATTTGATAAATCATAATAACGTTTTATTACTGACTGCCAATCATCAATATATTGAATTTCATCTAAAAGAATATAAACAGTCTCATCTTCTTTAAAATTTAAAGTTGGTTTATTAATAACTTCTTTAAAGTAAAAAGACAAAACTTCATCAAGAAATTCCGATTTTTGTATTTGACTAGCATAGTCAAAAGGATAATAAAAAATATTGCTTGGATTTACCTTTTCATTCAAAAGTCGTCCAATTAATTGTTTCAATATAGTGCTTTTCCCAACTCGTCTTAAGCCTACAATATTTAATATCAAACTGTGACGTAAATTATCAACAATAACTGAATACAAATCTCTTTGTGGTAAACTGGATTCAAAAACAGTATATTGACCGTCTTTCCACCATGGATTTTTTATTTCTAAATCTTGTCTTGTTAACATATAATTAGTATCTTAGTATCCTTAAATCGTTAATTTAAGTATACTCTATATACAATACACTGTCAAGATTACAGAATCCTCTTATTCCCTATTAACCACAGCACTTCTTAAACTTCTTACCACTGCCACATGGACAAGAATCATTTCTACCAACTTTATTTCCCTCCTTATCTTTTGTTTTTTCTTTTACCATATCAACGGTATTTCTTTTCTCACTTTGTCTTTTCATTTCTTTGGCTGCACCTTCAAGTTGTAAATTAGAATCTTTTTCTTGATTAGCGGTAAAGGAAAACATTGAAGTTGGAGTCATTTTCAGGGCGTCGGCGGTTTTAAATACAGAATAAACTACTTGGCGACGAATTAAATCAATTAATTCATGATATAATCGATAGGATTCCTTTTTATACTCCACTAAGGGATCACGTTGGCCATAGCCACGCAGACCAATACCCCGTCTTAGATAATCAATGGCTTCTAGGTGCTCTACCCAAAGTTGATCAATGGCTTTTAAAAGCAAACCTTTCTCCACTTCAGAAAAATCAACATTTTTTTGAGAAAATTCATTTAACAAATCATCATATTGCTTGCTAGCTTGATCAATTAGAACTTGAGAAATCATTTCTCTTTTTTTACCATGACCACCTTCACCTTTGACAATACTATCTAAATCAGCTTCACTTTCATTGAAGTCAAAAATAGTAGACATTACTTCTTTAACTTCTTTGATATTCCAATCTTTTAATGTCTCGGCAGCGGTGTGAAAATTTACTACCATCTCTATTTCTTCCTTTAACATCTCTTTAATTAAATCAGACAAACTACCTTCTTTTTTTCCTTCACTTATTTTTAATATATTGTAACGACGAGAATAAATAGCTTCACGATGTCTTGAGATTACATCATCATATTCTACTAAATGTTTTCGAATATCAAAATTATTGCCTTCAACTTTTTTCTGAGCTGATTCAATGGAGTTAGACACCATTTTATTTTGAATCGGCATATCTGGTGGTAGTTTTAGGGTTTTCATCATTTTCTTTAACCTGTCACCACCAAAAATACGCATTAAATCATCTTCGGCGGAAACAAAAAATCTGGTTGAACCGGGATCACCTTGACGACCAGCTCTTCCACGAAGCTGATTATCAATTCTTCGTGACTCATGTCTTTCAGTGCCAATTACATGAAGACCACCTAATTCTTTAACTTTCATTTGTTTTTCTTTGGCTTTTTTTAACACTTGACTATCACTGCTATCGGGATTACCTCCTAAGACAATATCAACTCCACGACCAGCCATGTTAGTAGCTAAAGTGATAGAGCCAATATCACCAGCTTGAGCAATAATTTTGGCTTCTTTTAAATGATTTTTAGCATTTAAAGCTTGAACAGTTAAACCTTCTTTAGCCATTAGGTCGGCTAAAATTTCATTTTTTTCAATCGAAATTGTGCCCACTAAAATTGGTTGACCTTTAGTATTTCTTTCTTTGACATCTCTAATTATGGCTCTAAATTTTTCTTCTTCATTGCGATAGATTAAATCATTATGGTCTTTTCTAATATTTGGTTTATTGGTTGGAATAACTACAACTTCAAGGCTATATATCTTATCAAATTCTTCAGCTTCAGTTTCAGCCGTACCAGTCATACCTGATAATTTATCATACATTCTAAATAGGTTTTGAAAAGTAATTGAAGCCATGGTTTGAGACTCCTTTTTTACTTGCACTCCCTCTTTAGCTTCAATTGCCTGATGAAGACCTTCACTATATCTTCTACCTGGCATAAGGCGACCAGTGAACTCATCAACGATAATTATTTCTCCATCTTTGGCTACATAATTTTTATTTTTCTCAAACAAAACTCTGGCCTTTAGCGCTTGTTCAATATGGTGAACTTCTTTGATTCCGCCAGAGACATAAATATTTTCCATTCCTAACCATTTTTCCATTTTTGAAATTCCTTCATCAGTTAATGAAACTGCTTTCATTTTTTCATCAACATTGAAATCATCTCCCTCGTTTAATCTTTGCACAAGTTGCGCAAAGCGAGCATATTTATCCCCTGACTCCTCAGCCGGAGCACTAATAATCAGCGGAGTTCTAGCTTCATCAATTAAAATTGAGTCAATTTCATCAACAATGGAAAAGTTCAGTGGTCTTTGCACCATTTGCTCTAGCGAATAGGCCATATTATCGCGCAGATAATCAAAGCCAAACTCATTGTTGGTGCCATAGGTAATATCGCAATAATAGGCTTCTTTTCTTGAGATTGGTCTAAAGTGCCTTAATCTTTCATCATATTGACTATCATCACTATATTCAGGATCATATTGATAGGCGGCATCATGAACTATTACACTAGTGCTCAGTCCTAAAAAGTAAAAAATTGGTGCCATCCAACCAGCACCAACGCGAGCTAAGTAATCATTCACTGTTACTAGATGGGCTCCTTTGCCACTTAAGGCGTTTAAGTATAAAGGTAAAGTCGCCACTAAGGTTTTACCCTCACCGGTTTTCATTTCAGCAATTTGACCTCTGTGAAGCACAACACCACCAACTAACTGCACATCGTAGTGTCTTTGACCTAGTTTTCTTTTAGCAGCTTCTCTGATAGTTGCAAAAGCTTCAGGCAAAAGATCATCAAGAGTTTCTTTGCCCTCTAGGCGTTTTTTAAATTCATCGGTTTTCTTTTGCAACTCTTGGTCTGATAGCTTTTGCCAATCAGTTTCTAGTTCATTGATTTTATCAACTATTGGTTGGATTGACTTAATCACCTTGACGTTGGGATCACCAAATATTTTTTTAAAAAATGACATAATTATTATTAAGCCCGACGCTTTTTATCACGTTGCTTTTCCTTATATTTCTTAATTGACAAAACTAAATGATCTTTTACTTTATCAATCGCTTTGTACATGTCAGCTTCAGTTTTGTCAACTCGCAGAAGTTCTCTGGGAACCTCTAAATTAACTTCAGCTCTAAAAATTTTACCTTTGTTTTGACTGCTAACAATTTTTTCTATTTCAAAATCACAATTTAGTACTTGAACATCGCCTAGATATTTCTCTAGCATGTCCATTTTAAGTTGAATGTAGTCTTTTAAGGCGTCAGTTAATTCTAAGTTAGTAGCTTTTAGATTAATTGTCATATGTTTTTTTTAAAATAAATTTATAATATCGCGATAAGTAACAAAGATTATCAAAGAAATCAAAAGAAAGAAGAATATAGTATTAATTAAACCCTCAACTTCCTGCTTCATTGCTTTGCCTTTAATTTTCTCAATTAATAGAAATAACAGTCTTCCACCATCAAGAGCGGGAATGGGCAAAATATTTATTATTGCTAAATTAAGCGACAGCAGAGCAATAAATTGTAAAAGATAGACAAAGCCAAAACGAGCCACTTCACCAGTATATTTAGCAATCGCTACTGGTCCTCCAACTTGCCCCTCTACACTTTCTCCAGCAAACATGTCAGCAAATAAATTATAGAAGGCATAAACAATTAATCTTAAATAGTTACCAGTATTTTTTGCTCCCTGCCAAATAGCATCAAAAAAAGGATATGAAACTGTGCCGGTATCAAATATGGCTACTCCAATTGTTGCTCGCCCAAGCTCTTCATTGTACTCAGGAATAATTGTAATTTCCCTATCCTCCTCCTCTTCAATATTGCCAACTAAAAACTCAGTTTCTAAATCAGCTCTATCAGCTACTAGGCTTTGAAGCTCATCAGCACTTTTAACACTTTGATTTTCTACTTCTAAAATCACATCTCCCATTTTAAGCTCTGACTTTTCAGCTGGTGAGTCTTCAATTATTGAGCTAACCATAACTTGAGGATCACTTATTCTAGCTCGTCTGCCAGCATTTTCTACATCCTCAGGCATGCCAAGCATATAGCCAGCACTAAAGAGAATCCAAGCTAAAACTACGTTCATAAAAACTCCAGCTACTAAAATTAAGGCTTTTTTCCAGGCAGCCTTGCTAGCAAAACTATCTTTATCATCTTTTCCGCCACCATCTTCTCCTTTAATTTTTACAAAACCACCAAAAAATACCCAATTGAGTGAATATACAGTATCGGCAGGGGCTTTTTCTTCATCCTTTTTTAATTTTTCCAAAGATTTATTGCCTTTTATAAATCGCCATTTTTTGTTTTTGTCGCGATAAAAGCCAAAAGCTCTTGGTGGAAAACCAAGTCCAAACTCTTCTGCTTTCACTCCTAGTTTTCTGGCTGTATAGAAATGTCCAAATTCATGAACAAAAACTAAAAGTGATAAAACCAGTAGAAATATGATTATAGTAAGAAACATAAAATTTAATTAATTTTAGATTAAAACTCCATTATATCCTTTTCCTTGCTATCACGCAACTCTTTTAATTCTTCATTTTTTTTAGCAATATAATCATCTAATTCTTTGATATAGCGAAATTTTTCGTCCTCTGAAATTTGCTTTTCATCTTCTGCTTTTGTAATTTCATCTTTAACACTATCTCTTAGTTGTCTAATTGATACTTTAGCCTTTTCAAGTTTTTCATTTAATTTCTTTACTACCTCTTTTCGATTTTCTTCAGTCATCACTGGAACCGTTAACCTAATTTTATCGCCTTCATTTACTATCCCTAAACCTAAGTCAGCCTCTTGAATGGCTTTTTCAATATTTTTTAGTACTCCTTTATCCCAAGGAATAATGGTAATATCTTTTCCTTCTGAGGAGCTAATATTGGCTAAAGCATTGATTGGATTTTGGGTTTCGTAAGCTTCTACAGAGACATTGTCAAGCACTGATATATTAGCTCTTCCGGTTCTAAGTGAGCTAATATCTTTTTTAAAGTAGTCAATTGTGTTTTGAAAGTCTTCGGCTTTGTTTTGTAAATAAGTGTTCATATGTTTTTTATTTAATTTATATTGATTATTTATTTTTATTATGCTAATATATACTTAATGATATTTGTGAGGACTTAGTTCTCCCGCGGTTGAATATCATAAACCGCAGACAAATATCATAACAAAAAAAGTTTTTAATCATTTTCTAAGTCTCCTTCATGGAAGACTTTTTTTGTTTTTTGATATAAAGGATCTTTTTTGCTTTTCCAGAACGGGATGATACTCCAAAAAAATGGTTTTCTTTTTTCAACTTTTTTAATTATTATTTTAACTTTTATATTATTTTTTATGGCAATAAAAGCAAAGTAGGTTACTGATTTAGATATTTTTTCCCATTTATTTTTAATTTTTATTCTTTCTTTTTTATTTGTCTTAAACAACTCTTGTACAGTTCCTGATGAATTAATTATTTTAGGAGCTAATATCAAAAATTTTAGACGTAAATATTGATCTGATTTTAATCTTGTCTTATTCCACGATTTCATTTTAATATGATTTAATCCTTTATAATTAAATCTAACATAATCATTAAAATAAGGACAGTATATAGTTTTTATTTTTTCATAATCACTCTTTGCTTTTTCCTTTATTTTTTTAAATATAACATAATTTTTCATAACCCATCAGTTTTAGAGGGGTTAAAACTATATTAATTTTTAATTTTCTTTTCTTACTCCCAAATAAACTATATTGGGATCAGCTGGACTAACAAGCAATGAGGAACCAATTCTCTGAGTTGGTAGGCGTTTAGTGTTCCAACTAACTCCGCCATCAAGTGAGCGATAAAAACTGGTATCAGTAACATAATATAGTTCTTGAGAGTTTTGAGGATTAATCGCTACCGCTTTGATAGCGGCATCTTTTTGTGAAGGAATAAGGTCAATATCTTCCCAGCTTATACCATTATCAGGTGAGCGTAAAAGTTTTTGTTCAGTGGCTAAAATAATTACTCCTTCTTTTGAGCAAATATTGATTTCTTGAATATTAGTTCTTCTTATATTTTCTAAAACTTCACTATAGTTTTCCATATTAGAAACTGCAAAGTTTTCTTCTAAATTAGAACTTCTACTTGAAGGAGAATTAAACTTAAAAAACTCATTTCGACCAGTGGCCACAAAAAGCAAACGACTATCAAGTGGTGACATCTTTAAGTGGGAAACTCCATTTTCAAAACGATGAATTGTGCGCCAAGAATTTCCTCTATCAATACTTTTTATAACTTCTCCACGACTAGTGGCTATATAGATATTATTGCTATTGTAATGATCAACTATTACTGCATTAACTAAAACTTCAGGATTATTGTCATAGTATGTCTGCTCCCAAGTTCTTGCGCAATCAACACTTCTATATAATTTATTAGCCACAGCCGCATAAATAGTACACTTAGAGTCAGGATTAACCGCTACTGATGAAATTGTGGCTGTTGGTAGACCCTCCACCTTATTCCATCCTTGACTGAGATTATAAGTAGAGAAAAGTCCTCTTCCGTAGGTGGCCATATAAAGCGCATTGTAATCACTAGGGTCAACCACTATTTCATTAACATTTAAATGCGTTAAACTAATTGGCTCACCACTAGCACTTGGAGAAAATGACATATTCTTCCAGGTACTACCCTGATCACGAGAAACAAAAACTCCACCAGAAACTCCAACATCTCCAGATCTTCTAAAAGACAGACAAGCTGAGAGCACTAAACTCAGAGAGATTATTAAAAGAATTAGGCTAATTTTTTTCATATAAATGAATTTAAATATAATTAAACATGATAGACAAAGCTTAGCAAAGAATTCTCTACATTAACATTAGCTCGCAGATAATCACCAGCTAATTTCAACTTTTCCTTAGTTTCCAATAAATACTTAAAAAAATCCTGATTTGATGATTTTTCATGTACTACTTGTTCTAAATCCGGTTTTAAGTCTTGATAAAAAAGTAAGTCGCTTCTATCAACTGCACTAAGCATTAAATCTCGCCACAGACCTTCCCAACAAAAAAGCAAATTCTCAGCTTCCTTTATTTGCTCACTTCTTGAACCTTTAAAATATGACTGCAGTGATTGTCGCCTTTGGGCTAAATCTAGATCAAAGAAATCTAAAAGCAATCTAGCTCTTCCTATCTCAAGTTCATATAAATCATTATTTTCCCACAACCTCTTGGCCTTTAGTGGCTTGCCCAACGATATTGCTGACAAGGCTTTAGCTTTAGTTCTTTTCTTTTCTCCTAAATCCAATATGTAGTTGTAGATAAATTCTTGACTAACCGGATAAAAGCGCACAATTTGAGCTCTGGAGACAACTGTGGCTGGCAAAACACTTAAATCAGTTACTAGCATTATAATTATGACTTTTTTGTTAGGTTCCTCTAGCGTTTTAAGCAAAGCTGACTGAGCCTCCGGAGTCAACTTCTCTGCTTCTTTTATTATGCCAATTTTATAGGAGTTTAAAAAAGAGCTAAAGTTTAGCATTTTCATAAACTCTCTGGTTTGTTCAACACTGACTTGTTGCTTGTCTTCCTCACGTTTTAGGATATGTAAATCACTATTAGCGCTACTTCCAGCACTATTTAAATCCCCACTAAAATTACTGTCACTAGCCAGTAAATTACGAGCAAAGGCAAAGGCTAGAGTACTTTTTCCTAAATCGCTAGAACCAACAAATATATAGGTTTGTGCCAAGCTATCATTAATCAAGCTTTTCTCTAAAAAACCCACTGCTCTGTCTTGGCCAATCTCGGGCCAATCTAATTTCATTTTAACATCAACTTTTTTCATAATTTCTGCTTCCATTTTATATCATTATCAAAAGAAAAACAATATCTATTTAAAAAGAAAAAAAAGACCAAAAGGCCTTTTTAAAACAAACAAAAAAAACAAAACACTTTATCTTCCACGACTATATAGTAATTCTACTTCTTCAGATGAGAGGGCTCGATTGTAGATGCGGACTCCATTAACACTTCCTTTATGAAATCTCTGTAATCCATCATGGTAACTACCAATAGCAGCTGCTACTGTTGTGCCTATTGGTCGTGTTAGTCCTGTACCTTCAT
>PWHG01000003.1 GCA_003554785.1 Candidatus Falkowiibacteriota bacterium | reverse complement strand
TAATGATACTAATTTTCTTTTTATACTTTCTAAGAAAACCAGAAGAGCCAAAAGAAGAGCAACCTGAACAAGATAAAAGTCGTCATCCAGTTTTGATAGAGACAGAATTTTTATCTGAAGACGAATTAAGTGACTTAGGAGTTAGCTCTGATACAAGAGCACAGGTAATTAGTCGAGACCCTTTAATTTATAAAGTAATTGAAGATGATGATGAAATTGTTGAGGACATATCTCCATATTTAGAGCCCATAAGAGAATAATTTAATAAAAAATATAATTAATAATTTAAAATTTTATCTATGTTTGACGATGTTAAAAACAAAAAAAATGAAGATGTAGATGACATCTTTGCTGATACAGATACAGAATCTAATGAAAACGAAACAAGTAATTTAGAAAAAACTGAAAAAAAAGATGATTCTCTAGAAAAAAAACCAGAACCGAAACAGACCTCTGAAAAAGAGAAAGAACAAAAATCAGATGAAAAACCTCAGGAAAAATCTGAAGAGCCAGAAAAAGTAGATGTTAAGCCCCAACAAGAAGAGTCGGATCGTTCTTGGCTTAAACCAGTTATTATTGGAGCCTTAATAATTATTTTGGCGATTTCTGGTTATTTTTTATATGGGTTATTCTCTGATGAAGACGAGAATAATAATTTAGTTGTTGATTCTCCTGATTCTGAAGATGATGACTTTACTCCCAGTTCACCAGATTTAGTTGACCCTGATTTAATAATTTCAGATGAACCCGAGCCAGATCCTGAACCCGAGCCAGAGCCAGAACCCGAGCCAGAGCCAGAACCCGAGCCAGAGCCAGAACCAGAGCCTGAACCAGAAATTGAGGAGCCAAATCTTTTAGAGGTTTCCTTTGTTGATAGTGATGATGATGGTTTAAGTGATTTAGCTGAGGAATTTATTGGTACTGATCCAAATGATCCAGATACCGACGGAGATGGTTTTAGCGATTATGAAGAAATTATGAATGGCTATAATCCACTGGGACCAGGAGAGTTGCCAGAAGATTTTATCGCTACATTATATAAGGATAATGGTTTATCATTTTTCTATCCAAGAGATTGGAGAGTAGAAGAAAGTGAGACAAACACTTGGTTGTTAATTGCTCCTGATAATGCTAGTATAAAACTTGAGCGAGAAGTAAGTGATTATGAAGATGTTTTTCAGTGGTATCAAGAAGAATATGATGATTTTTCTTGGATAAGTGAAGATAGACATATTGTTAACAAAGATATGGAAAAAGCGGTTGTTAGTGCTGATGGTTCAAAAATTTATTTGCTTTCAAATGAAGCTAATTATTTATTTTCTATAAGTTTAGAAGTCGGTGATAATAATGATTTTGATCATTTTTCTGAATTAACCTTATTAGTTAACACTTTAAGTCAAAAATAAGATATTATGGCGACAAACATAAATGAAGAAATTAAAAAAGTAAGTAGTTCGCAGAAACAAAAAGAAAAAAGACTAGACGAGGAAATTAAGGTACATTCCATGCCTAAAAATTCCAGTCTTAGTGGTGTTACCTATGGAAATAAAACTAAAACCAATAAATCAAAATCCGGAGATGAACATAAAAAAACTGGTTTAATTATCATGGTTTTAGGTGGAATCATTTTACTTTCTTTAGTTTATTTAGGTTATAGATATATTATTGAACCAAGCCTACAAGAACCAAGTGATTCTAGACCGGTTGCTGTTGAACCAGAACCAGAACCCGAACCGGAACCAGAACCAGAACCTGAACCTGAGCCAGAACCAGAACCGGAACCTGAGCCAGAACCTGAACCCGAGCCGGAACCAGAGCCGGAACCAGAACCAGAACCAGAAGAACCACTTCTTCTTAGTATCTCTTTTTCTGATAGTGATGGTGACGGTTTGAGTGATTTAGCTGAAGAATTTATTGGCACTGATCCAAATGATCCAGACACTGATGGTGATGGTTATGATGATTTTACTGAATTAATGAATGGCTATAATCCACTGGGGCCAGGAGAGCTGCCAGACGATTTTATTGTCAGACCTTATGAAGGTGAAAATATTTCATTTTTCTATCCAAGAGAATGGAATTTGGAGGCAATTGAAAGTGGTTGGATGATTGAAGCACCTGATAACTCCTTAATGCAAGTTATGCAAAGAGTTAATGAAACTGGTCAAAATATATTTTCATGGTATAGTAATGAATTTTCAAAAAGTGAAGCAATACCAGGTAGAAGAGTAGTTTCAGCTGGACTGGGTCAAGGAATAATTGATGAAAATGGAGAAATGATTTATTTTTCTGTAGATAATAATAATTATGTAATAGTAGTATCTTATATTCCAGTTACTGAAGATTCAGAGCATTTTGGCCCCTTCTCTTTATTAATTGATACTCTTAAGTATGACTAAATAATTTGATTAATTTGTATAAAAAAGTCTGCTTGAAAGGCAGACTTTTTCTTTTTAATTAAAAAAGTATATTTATTCACTTTTAATTATTTTATCAACTATACCGTATTTTTTTGCTTCTTCGGCATTCATAAAATAATCACGATCACTGTCTTTTTCGATAGTAGCAAAAGTTTGACCAGTGTGCTGAGCTAGTAATTTATTCATTTTTTCTTTGGTCTTTAAGATATGCTCAGCTCTAATTTTTATATCAGAAGCTTGTCCTTCTGCTCCGCCCATTACTTGATGTATCATAATTTCACTGTTTGGAAGAGCCATTCTTTTCCCTTTAGTGCCGGCCGCAAGAAGCATAGAACCCATAGAAGCAGCTGAGCCAACACAAATAGTGGATACATCACAGTTTACATACTGCATGGTATCATATATAGCTAGTCCAGAGCTAACTGAACCTCCCGGGGAGTTGATATAAAACTTAATGTCTTGATCTTTATCATCAGCGGCTAAAAAAAGAAATTGGGCAATTATAATATTAGCCATATGATTATCCAGACTTTGACCTAAGAATATAATTCTATCTTTAAGTAATCGTGAATAAATATCATAGGCACGCTCGACGTTACCCTCTTTTTCAATAACTGTTGGTATTAACATATTTTTATTTATTAATTATTAGTCCTAAAATTATAGGATATTTTATATATTTTGAAAAGTCAAGTAAGTTAAATACTTGATTTTTAAATAATTTTGTTTTAAGATTGTAAAAAGTTTTGTTATAATCAAATTTGTATAAAAAATTATGTATAAAAATGAAAAGAAAAGCATTTTTTCTGCTAAGTATCGACCTTGGTGGATTGCTATTTTATTAATCTCCTTTATATTTCTAGCTTTTGTTTCAGCGGTTGATAATATTTACAATCGAGCAGCTGATAGTTTAGCTGAAGCTACTAATCATGTAGTTGTTTTACCAAAAGCTCCTGAGAGACCATTTATGCTTGGCCTTGATCTTCAAGGTGGTACTCAGTTAGTTTATCAAGCTGATGTCAGCGCTATTCCTGAAGGAGAAAGAAGTGCTTCTCTTGAAGGTGTAAGAGATGTAATTGAAAGTCGAGTAGATTCTACTGGAGTTAGTGAACCAATGATTCAAGTTAATCGAACTTTAGCTGGTGACTATCGAATTATTGCCGAGTTGGCAGGGATTAAAGATGTCGATGAAGCTATTAGGATTATTGGTGAAACTCCAATTTTAGAATTTAAAGAACAAGATGATGAAAAGATTGATGAGGAACTTGACAAGGCGGTTTCAGAAAGTGAAGAAGAGATTTTGACTTTAGCTAATACTGCCTCAGATGAGGCATTAGATAAAAATTCAATAACTGAAATTTATTCTAATTATCAAAATGAAGCTGAATTAAAGGAAGAGTATTGGATAAATGAAATGGAAAATCCTAATTTAAGTCAAGTGGCAAGTGAGATGGAAAGTCAAGAAATATATACAGAGCCAGTTCAACATAACAATATTTATTCTATAGTTAAATTAATAGATTCTCGTGTATCTGAGGTTGATCTTGATATAGAAGCTCAAGAGGGTTTAGAGGTAGAAAGTGAAGTTAATGAGTATTTAATTACTAGTTTAGATTTTACCCTTGATGTTTCTATGCCAGAAATTGATCCTGAAGCTGGTTGGAAAAATACTGAGTTAACTGGTAAACAATTAAGTAGGGCAATTTTACAATTCAACCCCAATGATGGTCGTCCAGAAGTTGTTTTAGAATTTGATAGTGAAGGTAGAGAATTGTTTGCTGACATTACCAGAAGAAATATTGACAAACCTGTGGCTATATTTTTAGATGGTCATCCAATTAGTGTTCCCAATGTTCATGAAGAAATTCCTGATGGACGAGCAGTTATCTCCGGACAATTTGATGTTCAGGAGGCAAGATTGTTAGTTCAACGTTTAAATACTGGTGCCTTGCCAGTGCCAATTGAATTAATTGGTCAACAAACAGTGGGAGCTAGTTTAGGAGAAAAGTCCGTTAATAATAGTTTATTTGCGGCTCTATTTGGCTTTCTTTTTGTAGCTTTTTTCATGTTACTTTATTATCGATTACCCGGTTTGGTAGCTATTGTTTCTTTAGGTATTTATGTTTTAGCGGTTTTAACAATTTTTAAAGCCTTGCCAATTTTAATCGCAAGTTTATTTATCGCCATATTGATAATCCTCTTTAGTTTAGTGTTTTCTGAATTGAAAATATTTGATGGTTTAGTATCACTAGCTTTATTTTTTGTAATTACCGCTTTTTTGATATTTTATGCAGTTAATCCAGTAACTCTAACTTTAGCTGGTATTACTGGTTTTATATTATCAATTGGTATGGCGGTTGATGCTAATATTTTAATTTTTGAAAGAATGAAGGAAGAATTAAGGGGTGGCAAACCGCTTAGTACCTCTATTGATGAGGGATTTAGAAGAGCTTGGCCATCAATTAGAGATGGAAATATTACTACAATTTTAGTATGTTTTGCTTTGATGACATTTGGCACCGGCTTGGTTAGAGGATTTGGAGCTACATTATTTATTGGTGTTTCAATTTCTATGTTTAGTAGTATTGTAATTACTAGAATTTTACTTAAAACTATTAAAGGTTCATGGTTAGAAAAAAAATCTTGGCTTTTAGGAGTTAAAAAAAGAAAAAATATTAATTAAATTTATGTTCAATTTAAATGTTATTAAATATCGTAAATTTTGGTTAAGCTTATCAGCAATCTTAGTGCTGGCTTCCATTACTTTATTATTTGTTTTTGGTTTACGTTTCGGTCTTGATTTTGTTGGTGGTAGTTTAATGGAGGTTCAACATGAGGACAAACAAGCTAGTGTAGTTCAAGTTAACCAAGCATTAGAAGATCTTGAATTGGGATCATTAACGGTTCAACCAACAGAAGATTCAGTTATAGTTCGTTTTAGTCAAACTGACGAAGAGAGTTATAAGTCAGTTAAAACTGCTTTAGCTGGACTTTCAAGTGATCTGGGAGAAATGGAGGAACTACGTTTTGAATCAGTGGGACCATCAATTGGTCAAGAGTTAAGAAATAAATCGTTTTGGCTATTTTTAGCAGTTTTAATAATCATTATTATCTATATTGCTATAGCTTTTCAAAAGGTATCAAAACCAATTTCTTCTTGGCGTTATGGTTTGGTAGCGGTTATTTCTCTGTTTCATGATTTAATTATCACTATTGGGGTTTTTGTTTTACTGGGAATATTTTTAGGCACAGAAGTTAATACTCCTTTTATTGTCGCCTTGCTTATGGTGCTTGGTTATAGTGTAAACGACACGATTGTGGTTTTTGATAGAATTAGAGAAAATTTACCTCGTTCTGAAGATAGTTTTGAAAATACAGTCAACAGTAGTGTTAATCAGACACTAGCGCGCTCAATAAATACCACCTTAACTACTTTGTTTGCTTTACTAGCAGTATATTTATTTGGTGGAGAAAGTATTTCTGATTTTGTTTTAGTTTTAATGATCGGTGTACTTTTAGGTGCTTATAGTTCAATTTTCCTTGGTAGTCCACTACTTACCATTTTTAAAGGAAAAAACAAAGAAGTTTAAATTACTTTATAGAAAAATTATGAAAAAGAGCTCATCAGAGCTCTTTTTTTGTGTTATAATTAAATTATGATAAAAACCTTAAAGACAATTATATATTGGGCACCAATTGCTTTTATTTTGATGTTTGTTTTTATTTTTCCTTTATTGTTTTCCGGTTGGTTTTTAACTTATAATGTTTTTGAATTGCAAAAGGCCGTGTATTTATGGCCGGCTACTTTAATTTTTCTTTTTTTTACATTACTAAAAATTTTAGTATTTGATATAAATATAAAAAAATACCTTAATAATTATTTTATAATAGCGATTTTTTTATTTTTATTATTTTTAATACTTCACAGCCTTTTTGTAGCTGATAATTTAAACTCAGCCATATTTGGAGACTACAATCGGCGTCAAGGTCTTTTAACTCAAGCATCTTACCTGTTTGTTTTTGTTTTAACTGTAGTTAATTTATTGTTTGTTAATAATATTAAAAGAGTAATTAAGTATTTAATGTTAAGTATTAGTTTATCCGGTTTTTTAGTGGCTATTTATGGTTTTTTACAATACATTGGTTTAGATATTTTTGTTTGGCAAGAAGCGGTTAGTGCTAGTCGAATTATTTCTACTATTGGTCAACCTAATTTTCTGGCTTCATTTTTGCTATTAACTTTGAGCACTTCTATTGCTTTAGTTTTCAAAGAGACAAGATTTTATTGGCGACTAGTTTTTTTAATAAATATCTTTTTTCATTTTTTAGCTATTTATTTAACTAGTTCAAGGGCAGCTTTTCTAGCTTTGTTTATAACTATAATTACAGTTTTGTTTGTGTTAGTTAAAAAAAGGCGATTAAAAGTAATTTTTTCTATCAGCGTAGCTTTGGCGATAGTGATAAGCTTAGGATTTTTTGCTAATCGTTTACCACAAGCATTTGATCAAGGTCCTGGCAGTTTTTTAGCCCGCGCTCAGTTTTACAAAGCTTCATCTGAGTCTATATCTGCGAAGCCAGTTTTTGGTTATGGTCTAGAGCAAACAGGAGATGAATTTGTATCACATTACAAAAGTGATTGGGCGCTTTTTTCAACTGTTAATGACTATCCCGATAGAGCTCATAATATAGTACTAGATATAATATTAAATTTTGGTTTTTTAGGAATATTGATTTATATATCATTAACCTCTTTGTTTATATATCATTTGATTTATAAAAATGAACATAAAAAAAATTGGTTTGTGATTATAGTTTTTGGACTTTTTGCTTATATTATTTCTCTATTTTTTAGTTTCTCTGCCCTAGCTACTAGTTTGTATTTCTGGGTTCTTCTAGCTTTTTTAACTGCTTATTATTTAAGTTTTAAAGACCAAGTAGCAATTCAGCAGTTAAATCTTAAAACTAAAAAAAATTTAATAAATAAAATAATTTTAATTATTTTTTTATTATTTAATCTAATATTAATTTATATAGCTATAGATAACTCAATTAGAAGCAAAAAAGCAGATAATTATTTTTTTCTTTGTCATAAATCAATGGTATATAATAATTTAGAAGATTTTAATTATTGTCTGCAAGCAGAAAATTTAAGTTATGACAGGGCCCAGAAAGATTATTATAGAGAACATATTGTTAATTATATAATTGATAATTATAAACAATTAACAAAAGAAACTGACTTTAATTTCTTAGATTATTTAAATAATTCATATTATTTATTAAATGAAGATAAATATAGTTCAAATTTTAGCCAAGCTAAGCTTGCTTGTTTTTTAGAAAAAGAAGATTATAGGGAAAAGTTTAATGATTTAGTTAAGCTTAGCCCTAAAAGACCGGCAATATATAGAGCTAAAGCTGATTGTTATTTTCGTTTAAAGGATTATGAAAAGTCAATTTTGTATTACAAAAAAGCTTTAAAACAGCTTCCAGATATTTATGATCAAAGAATTAATAGAGATCATCAAAATTCACTTAAGCATTATTCTCATTTATTGCTATTTAGTATTGGAAAAAGTCATCTTGAATTAGAAAATAATTCTGAAGCTATTGAATACTTTAGACAAGCCTATTATAATTATCCATATAATAACAAACTTAAAGAATTAATTAATAATTAATTTAAATATGTATATAATCGCTATAATTGTCTTTATTTTAGGCCTTATTTTAGGGAGTTATGTTAATTCCTTAATTTGGCGATTGGCAAATGATATATCGTTTAAAGGTAGATCACAGTGTCCTTATTGTCGGCAAAAAATTTATTTTTATGACAATATTCCCTTATTATCTTTTGTTTTTCTTAAGGGAAGGTGTAGAAATTGTAAACAAAAAATTTCTTGGCAATACCCAATAGTTGAGCTTAGTTTGGGCTTGCTTTTTGTTTTAGTATTTTTAAATATTTTTGATTTTTCAATTTTAAGTTTAGAAGATATGTGGGCTCAGCTAAAAGCTGGTGATTTTTGGTTACTTTTAAGAAATTGGTTGGCTGTGTTTTTGTTAACTATTATTTTTGTTTTTGATTGGCGATATTTACTTATCCCCGTTAATTTACTAATTATCTTTTCTCCAATTTTTTGGCTGTTAAATATTTTAAATGGCGTAACTTGGTGGTGGCCACTTCTGGCAGCAATTTTAGTAGCCGCCTTTTTTCTTTTTCAGTTCCTTATTACTAAAGGAAAAGGTTTAGGAGAAGGTGATATTTATTTGGGAGCAACTTTAGGTTTTTTATTTCCGCTTCATCAAGAATTAATTGTTGCAATTTTATTGTCATATTTTATTGGCTCAATTGTGGGTATATTATTTATAATTTTTAAAAAAAAGAAATGGCAAACAAAAATGCCCCTGGGTACATTTTTAGTAATTGGTAGTATTTTGTCTATGTTTTTTGGGAAGATTATCTGGCAATCTTATTGGAATTTTTTCCTTTAATTAGCTAAAATTTTATATAGATACAATTTTTGTAATCAAAGTGTTGTTAAGCTTGCAAAAATTTACTATAATAGAGGGAGAATTATAAATTCGTTTTTTTGTTTAATTTTTAAATTAAACAAATTTAAATAATATTTTATGAAAGAAGATTTAATTGCCGGTTTAGATGTCGGCTCAACAGCGGTTAGATTGGTGGTTGGTCATGCAAATACCGGACCAGGTAGAGATGAGCTACAAATCATTGGTGCAGTTTCATCCAATGCAGCTGGTGTTAATCGTGGGGTGGTTAATAGTATTGAGGAAGCAACTTCTTCAATTTCTGCTTGTCTTGATAAAGCCGAAAGAGTAGTTGGTGTGCCAATTTCTAAAGTTTTTGTTAGTATTAATGATCCCAATGTTAAATGTGAAAGAAGTAAAGGAGTAGTAGCAGTTTCCAAAAGTGATGGTGAAATAAATGAAAATGATGTAGCTCGAGCTATTGAAGCGGCAAAGGCATTGGCTGTACCAGTTAATTATGAAATTTTGCATATTATTCCAGTTAGTTTTGCAGTCGACAATCAACAAGATGTAAAAGATCCAATTGGTATGAGTGGAATTCGCTTAGAAGTAGAAGCATTAATTGTTCATTGTTTAAGCACACAAAAAAATAATTTAACTAAAGCAATTTATAGAACCGGTTTAGATATTGAGGATTTAATGTTAGCACCACTGGCTGCTTCAGAGGCAGTTTTAAGTCAAAAACAAAAAGATTTAGGGGTTGTTTTAATTAATATGGGTTCTAGCACTACTTCAATTGCTGTTTATGAGGAAAGAAATTTAATTCATGCCGCCGTTCTTCCTATTGGCTCTGAATATATTACCAATGATATTGCTCTTGGTTTAAGATGCCCGATTAATTTAGCGGAAAGAATAAAGTTAGAGCATGGTCATAGTGTACCTGATAATTTTGAGAAAAACGATGAAGTTGATATTAGTAATTTAGTAGCAGAAGAGGAGGTAAGTGATGACATTACAATTATTTCTCGTCGTTATGTAGCAGAAATTATTGAAGCTAGAGTAGAGGAGATATTGGAAAAAGTTGATGATGAACTGAAATATATTGAACGCTCAGGCATGTTACCAGCTGGTGCGGTTTTAACTGGCGCTGGTTCACATTTACCCGGTTTAGTAGAAACTGCAAAACAAAAATTAAGGTTGCCAGTTTCACTTGGAACTTGTAAAAATGTTAGTGCAGTAATTGAAAAAGTTCGTCATCCTGAATTTTTAAATTCTTTAGGTTTAGTAGTAGCTGGATCTAGCCAAGATGAGTCTTCTTTGTCTAAGAAAAAATTAAATATTAATTTTGATAATTTGTGGGGTAAATTAAAAGAGTTTATTAAAAAAATTAAACCTTAATTCCCAACTGCCCGATTAATTATCGGCGGTTATTTTTAAATTTATATGGCTGAAGTAAAACCAGATATTGAAACATTTGCTCGAATAAAGGTGATAGGCGTTGGCGGTGGTGGCGGTAGCGCTATCAATCGGATGGTTGATGGTGGTATCAAAGGAGTTGAGTTTGTCGCTATTAACACCGATATTCAGGCTTTACATTATAGTCGAGCTAACGAAAAAATTCATATTGGTAAAGAAACAACTAAAGGATTAGGTGCCGGTATGGATCCTGAGTTAGGTAAAAATTCGGCAGAAGAATCAAGAAATGAAATAAAAGAAGCAATTGAAGGTTGTGATATGGTTTTTGTTACTACCGGACTTGGAGGTGGTACTGGATCAGGGGCATCACCGATTGTGGCTCAAATTGCTCGCGATTTAGGAGCTTTAACCGTAGCGGTGGTGACTAAACCTTTTATGTTTGAAGGTGGACAAAGAAAAAATATTTCAGAAAGAGCTTATAGTGAATTAGCTGACAAGGTGGATACTATTATTACAATCTCAAATGATAAATTATTACAAGTAATTGATAAGCGAACCAGTTTACTAGAAGCATTTGTTGTAGCTGATGACGTTCTTCGTCAAGGTGTACAAGGAATAGCTGAGATTATTACAGTTCCTGGTATAATTAATGCTGACTTTGCGGATGTAAAGGCAGTTATGCAAAATGCTGGTTCTGCTCTTATGGGCATTGGTCAAGCTAGTGGTGAAGATAAAGCAGTTGAGGCTGCCAAATCAGCAATTAGTTCTAATTTGCTTGATATGTCAATTGAAGGCGCTCAAGGAATAGTCTTTACAGTTACTGGAGGTCCTGATTTAAGTATGAGTGAAGTTAGTGAAGCCGCTAAGGTGATAACAGCAGCCGCTGATGAGGATGCCAAAATTATATTTGGAGCTGTTATTGATGAAAAATTAAATGATGAAGTAAAAATTACGGTTGTTGCTACCGGTTTTGATGGTAAAACAAAAAGCGTAGCGGAGTCTTCTAAAACTTATACCCCCAATACTTTTATTGAAAAAGAGACCAACAAAGAAAGATCTCAAAATACTAATTTATGGGGAAAAGTAAAAACTAAAAAAGAAGATGAAGACACAAAATTAGAAAAAACTGAAGATAAACCATTTAAACCTTTAGTAGAAAAAAAACCAGAAACTAAAAAAACCGAAGAAAAAAAATCTGAAGATAAAAAAGATGACAATGAAGACCTAGATGTGCCAGCCTTTATTCGCAAAAAAATGAATTAAATTGGAATTGTTAAATATTTTAAAATAGCTACTTTTAAAAGTAGCTATTTTTGTTTGTGGATAAGTCATAAATTTTTGTAAAATTAGCTGATTTGACCACCTTTATATTGTTTGCTATACTTAATCATGAACACAATATTTAGTGGTGATTTGCTAAAAATACCACTAAATATAGTAATTATATGAAATGTCCTATTTGTTATTTTCATGATACAAAGGTGATAGATTCACGAGTAGCTTCTGATGGTTTATCTATTCGTCGGCGTCGCCAGTGTTTAAAGTGTGATTTGCGTTTTTCTACTTGTGAAGAAATGCAACTTTTAGATTTGATTATAATTAAACGAGATGGTCGCCGAGAATCATATAATCGAGAAAAGTTAGTTAAAGGTTTAAGAATATCACTGCAGAAAAGATTAGCTGATGAGGAGAAGTTTAAGAAATTAATTCATTGTATTGAGTTGGAATTACATAAATTAAGAAAAAATGAAGTAAACTCACAACAAATAGGTTTAGCTGTCATGAAACATTTAAAAAAGATAGATCAAGTTGCCTATATTCGTTATGCTTCAGTTTATGAGTCATTTAAAGATGTTAAAGAAATTAAAGAAGAATTAAATAAATTAGTTAAAACGAAAAAGGTTAAAAAATAATTACAAACACATGGGAAATAAAATTACTAAAATTAGAAAAAGATTAGGTGACATCGTTGATTTTGATGAAAAAAAGCTTGTTGTAGCAATAAATAAAGCTTTACAAGCAGTTAATGTTTCTGATAAAGACTTATCTGAAAAATTAACAAAAGAAGTAGTTAAAAGATTAAATGAAAAATTTCATCAAAACAGTATCCCTGCGGTTGAAGAAGTACAAGATATAGTTGAAGAAGTTTTAATTGAAAAAAATCAAGTAAAAGCAGCTAGATCTTATATTATTTACCGAGAACAGCATAGACAAATAAGAGATTTAAGTAAAGATACCTCTGAGGAAAAATTAATGGAAGATTATTTGGGTAAAGCAGATTGGCGATTAAAAGAAAATAGTAATATGAGTTTTTCCGTTCAAGGTTTAAATAATTATATTGCCTCGGCTATATCAGCTCGTTATTGGTTAAATAAAATTTATCCAGATTATATTAGAGAATCTCATGTGAAAGGAGATCTTCATATTCATGACTTAGGATTGCTAGCTCCATATTGTTGTGGTTGGGATTTAAAAGATTTATTGATTAAAGGTTTTGGGGGAGTACCAGAAAAAGTGCAAAGTAAGCCGCCTAAGCATTTTAGAACTGCCCTGGGTCAAGCAATTAATTTTTTCTATACTATGCAAGGAGAGGGGGCTGGTGCTCAAGCCTTTGCCAATTTTGATACTTATTTAGCCCCATTTATACGTTATGATAATTTATCTTATAGACAGATAAAACAAAACATTCAAGAATTTATCTTTAATATCAATGTACCTACAAGAGTTGGTTTTCAAACTCCATTTACTAATATTACTTTAGATGTAAAACCATCAAAAATTTTAGGAGAAGAACAAGTAATTATTGGTGGTAAGCTTATGCCTGAGAAATATAAAGACTTTCAAGAAGAAATGGATCTTTTCAATCGAGCATTTGCTGAAGTGATGTTAGAGGGAGACTCCACTGGCCGAGTTTTTGGCTTTCCGATTCCAACATATAATATTGATAAAAATTTTGAATGGGACAGAGAGTCTCTTGAGCCGGTTTGGGAAATGACGGCTAAATATGGTATTCCTTATTTTTCTAATTTTGTTAATTCAGACATGAGTCCAGATGATGCTAGGTCAATGTGTTGTCGTTTGCGTTTAGATAATCGAGAACTAAGAAAAAGAGGAGGTGGTTTATTTGGCGCTAATCCTTTAACTGGAAGTTTAGGGGTAGTTACAATTAATTTGGCCCGACTTGGTTATTTAGCTCAAAGTCATGATGACTTAAATAAAAGACTAGAGAAGTTAATGGTGATTGCTAAAGAAAGTTTAGAAATTAAAAGAAAAGTAATTGAAAAATTAACAGTTGATGGCTTATATCCTTATTCACGACATTTTCTAGAAGATATTAAAAATCGTTTTGATAATTATTGGCAAAACCATTTCAGCACTATTGGAATCAATGGTATGAATGAATGTTTACTTAATTTATTGGGTAAAGATATAACCAGTGAAGAGGGGCAGGCGCTATCTGGAGAAATTTTAGATTTCATGAGAGAAAAATTAATGGATTTTCAAAATGAGACAAATAATTTATATAATCTAGAGGCTACTCCTGGTGAAGGTTGTACCTATAGATTTGCTAAAAAAGATCAAGAATTATATCCAGATATAATTTGTGCTAATCAACAAGGAGTAGATGAAGGTGTTTCACCTTATTATACCAATTCTACACATTTACCAGTTAGTTTTACTGAAGATATGTTTTCTGCTCTTGATTTGCAAGATGACCTGCAAACTAAATATACAGGTGGAACGGTTTTACATGGTTTTTTAGGAGAGCGTTTAGAGGACGGCAAGACTGCTAAAAAATTAATACAAAAAATTGTTAGTAATTATAAGTTGCCTTATTTCACTCTAACACCAACATTTTCGATTTGTCCAAAACACGGATATATAGCCGGTGAATATCAATATTGTCCTAAATGTGATGAAGAGATTGGTTATTCTGAAGAAACTGATATTGATAAAATTAGAACATCTCAGGGGGATTTATAGAACTTGTAATTGATTAAATTTTAAATTATAATTAAATATAGGAATAGTTGTTAGAAATTTTAAAAAGTATTTAAAATTCTAATAATTACCATGCTTGTCATATGAGTCCAATTAAAACCCAAAGACAGGAGTGTATAATTTACAGCCGTGTAGTTGGCTGGTATACACCAACTAAAAATTTTAATCCTGGTAAATCTTCTGAATATCGTGATCGCAAAACATTTAAGGTTAAATAATTATCAAGTGATTAAAATTGTTAATTAGAGGGTTTTTAAAAACCTTTTGTAGATTATGTTTTTAAATTATGAAAATCGGAGGATTGGAAAAATTAAGTCTTTTAGATTATCCCGAAAATATTTCCGCAATAGTTTTTACACAGGGATGTAATTTTCGCTGTAAATTCTGCTACAACCCAATGCTTGTCTGGCCATCAGACAAAAAAAATAAAAAAGGCCTTTCTTTTATAAAAGAGAAAGACCTTTTTCTTTTTTTAAAGTCAAGACTTAATCGTTTAGATGGTGTAGTGATTTCAGGTGGTGAGCCAACTATCTATAAAGATCTTCCTGAGTTTATTAAAAAAATTAAAGATTTAGGTTTACTTATAAAACTTGATACCAATGGCACAAACCCAGAGATGTTAAATAGTTTGTGGCAAGAAAAATTAATTGATTATGTAGCTATGGATTTAAAAGCGCCCTGGGAGAAATATTTGAAGGTGGTTAATCGTAAAATAGATTGTCGTTTAATAAAAAAAAGTGTTAAACTATTAATAGATAATAAAATTCCTCATGAGTTTAGAAGCACCCTTGTTCCAACTTTACATGACAGTGAAGATATTTCTAAAATGGGACAAGCTATTAAAGGAGCAAATGCCTGGTATTTGCAAAAATTTATTCCTAGCGATAATTTATTAGATTCAGAATTTAGTAAAATTAAAGCGTTTAATGATAGAAAAATGAAGGAGTTTGCTAAAATAGGAAAAAAGTATGTCAAAAATTGCCAAGCGAGAGGTTTAAATTAATTTAATAATAAATATATGGAAAATAATGATGAGAAAAAAAATGATCTTGAGAAACTAATCAAAGAGAATTTGGCTTTAAACAAAGAAATGAAAGAGATGATTATAAAAATTCATCGCTATGTTATAATCAGAAGAATTATAGGTCTTATTAAAATTCTCTTTTTAGTTTTATTAATTTTTGCAGCTTTTATATGGTTGCCACCTTTTTTAGAAAATATTGTAGGTAAATTTAATGAAATTTATTCTAATATAACTAGTATAGGTAATTAAATATTATGAACCAAGAAGTAGCTGTATTTGCTAAAACTAATTTTCGGAACCAATACAAAAAATTTGGTATTAAAACTGAGGACCGACGTCGTCATATGTATTTTATTGGTAAAACTGGCATGGGAAAATCAACAGTTTTAGAAAATATGATTGTCAATGACATATCTGCGGGACATGGTGTGGCAGTAGTAGATCCTCATGGTGATTTGGCGGAAAAAATCATGTATTATATTCCCAAAAATAGAATAAATGATATTGTTTATTTTAACCCCTCAGATATTGATTATCCAATTGCTTTTAATGTTGTTGAACAAGTTGATCCCCATTTAAGACATTTAGTAGCATCTGGTTTAGTTGGAGTTTTTAAAAAATTATGGGCAGATTCTTGGGGTCCGCGGCTTGAGTATATTTTACGAAATGCCATTTTAGCTATTTTAGATTTTCCTGGATCTACTCTTTTAGGAGTAGTTAGAATGTTGTCAGATAAAGCTTATCGAAAAAAAGTGGTAGCAAATATTAAAGATCCAGTAGTTAAATCTTTTTGGGAAAAAGAATTTTCTTCTTATGCGGATAAATTTGCTTCTGAAGCAGTTTCTCCAATTCAAAACAAGGTCGGTCAATTTTTATCAAGTTCACTTATGAGAAATATTGTTGGTCAAGCAAAATCTAGTATTGATTTGCGAGAAATTATGGACAACGGAAAAGTTTTGGTTATGAATTTAAGTAAAGGAAGAATTGGTGAAGATAATTCCGCTCTTTTAGGGGCAATGATGATTACCAAAATTCAATTAGCGTCTATGAGTCGTGTAGAGGTTCCTGAAGAAGAAAGAAAAGATTTTTATTTATATATTGATGAATTTCAAAATTTTTCAACTGAAAGTTTTGCCAATATTTTATCTGAAGCTAGAAAATATCGCCTTAATTTAACCTTAGCTCATCAATATATTGAACAGTTAAGTGATAGTGTTAAAGCGGCTGTTTTTGGTAATATTGGTACATTAGTGACTTTTCGTGTAGGAGCAACTGATGCTGAAGAGTTAGCTAAAGAGTTTGCTCCGGTTTTCAATGAAGAAGATTTGGTTAATTTGCCTAAATATGAGATGTATTTAAAATTAATGATTGACGGAGTAGCCTCATCTCCATTTTCAGCTAAAGGTCTAGGGCCTTTAGGTGAAGAAGTAAGGACTGATAATTTTGATAAAGTAATTAAATATTCACGAGAAAAGTATGCCAGTGACAGAAAAGTTGTAGAAGATAAAATATTTCGTTGGCATCAGGCACAAACAGATGAAGTGCCTGTAAAAAAATCTGAAGTAAAGGCAGTGGATAATAAAAAAAATCTAGTAAATGATGATAAAAAACATCAATCTGAATGTGCTTCCTGTGGTGCGCTTACTTCTACTAGCTTTAAGCCTGATGGAATAAGACCAGTATTTTGTGCTAAATGTTTGCAAAAAAAGAAGGAAGAAAAAAAACAAGCTGAAGAAGCTAGAAAAAAAGCTAAAGAAAAAGAGTTACAAGAAAAGCAAAATGATAAAGATTCTATTTCCCTTAATAAATTAAAACAATTAAATCCAGTTGATTTTAAAGGTAGAGAACAAAAAAAGGATAAATCAACAAAAGAAGAGACAAAAAAAGATACAAACGAAGAAGAAAAAAACGAACAAACCAAAAAGCTTGGAGAAATAAAAGAGGGGGAAGAAATTGATTTAATGTAATTATATTTGATATTTTCAATATGTCGTTTCTTTAAGCGACTTTTTTATTAAAACGCCCCAAATTTTTTATATGTACTTATTTTTTGACACCGAAACTACTGGCCTGCCCAAAAGTTGGCAAGCGCCGGCCAGTGACACTGATAATTGGCCTCGTTTAGTTCAACTTTCTTGGGGCTGGTTTGATAATGAGGGAAGAAAATGGGATTTTTATGACAATATAATTTATCCCGATGGTTTTTTTATTCCCGAAGAGTCAACTAAAATTCACCGAATTTCTCATGAATTAGCTAAAAAAGAGGGTAAAGATTTAAAAGAAGTGATGGAATTTTTTAATCAAGAGATTAAAAAGGCTGAATATGTGGTTGCTCATAATATAAGTTTTGACGAAAAAATAGTGGGAGCGGAATATCATCGTTTAGAAATGTTAGATAACCTGGAAAAGGCAAGAAAGATTTGTACCATGAAATCAACAACTGATTTTTGTAAAATTTCCAATAATCGTGGAGGATACAAATGGCCAAATTTAAGCGAACTACATCGTAGTTTATTTGGACAAGATTTTGAGGAAGCTCACAATGCTTTAGTAGATGTTTTTGCTTGCGCTCGTTGTTTTTTTGCTTTAAAAAAACGCAATTATAAATTTTAATTATGAACTATTTAAAAATTGGTAAAGCAACTGAGCTTTCTGGTAGAAATCGAATTTTATATCGTTTTTTTGAAGTCATTCCTGGCTTATTGTCAGTTTCTACTATATTAATTTTATTATTTTTTTCTTATTTTCAACCAGTTTGGGTGGCTTTTTTTATCATCGCTTTTAATATTTATTGGCTTCTTTTGGTTATTTATTTGGCTGTTCATTTATTAACCGCTTATAATAAATTAAAAAAAAATTCTAAAGTAAACTGGAAAGAAAAATGTCAAGAATTAAAAAGTCGTGATGATTTACCCAGTGATTGTTTAGCTAAAAATAATGTTGATTGGCATAAATTATGGCAGTTAATAATACTTCCCACCTATAATGAGGATATAAATATAATTCGCTCTTCCTTAAATTCAATTTTAAAAGATAACTATCCACTGGAAAGAAAAATAGTGGTTTTAGCAATGGAAGAAAGAGCTGGTCAAATAGCTAAAGAAAGAGCTAAAATTATAGAAAATGAATTTGCCAATAAATTTGGATTCTTTAAAATTACTTTCCACCCAGGCGATATTGCTGGTGAATTAAAAGGCAAAGGATCCAATCAAGCTTGGGCGATTAAGCAGGCAAAAAGAGATATTATTGATGAGAATAATTTAGATTATAATAAAATACTAGTGAGTGTATTTGATATTGATACAGTTGTCTATAGTGGTTATTTTTTCGCTCTGTCTTATCAATTTTTAAGTGTTAGTTTACCATATAGAGCTAGTTATCAACCGGTTCCGGTTTATCACAACAATGTATGGCAAGCGCCTTTCTTTTCTCGAGTGGCAGCAGCGTCTAATACTTTTTGGCAAATGATGATGCAAGTTAGAGATGAGATGCTGGTAACTTATTCTTCTCATTCCATGACTTTTAAAGCTTTAGTTGATATAGATTTTTGGTCAACAAAGATGGTTAGTGAAGACTCTAGAATTTTTTGGCATTGCCTTCTTTTTTATAATGGTGATTATCGGGTAGTGCCACTGTATTTTCCAGTTTCAATGGATATAACTGAAGGAAAGAGTTTTTTACAAACTGCTAAAAATTTATATAAACAACAAAGACGCTGGGCTTGGGGTTCAGAAAATATTCCTTATTTGATGTTTAATACTTTAAAGAGATGGAAAAGGGTGGAAAAGAAGAAATTAATTAAACATATTTTAATTCAAATTTACGGATTTCACTCCTGGGCAACTAATGCCTTAATAATTGCGGTTATTGGTTGGATGCCGCTAATTTTAGGAGGTGATCGTTTTACAAGTACAGTTCTATCCGGTAATTTGCCAACAATTACTAGTTATTTTATGTCTTTTGCTATGGTTGGTCTTTTTACATCTTCGATAATTTCATTTTTGCTATTACCCAAAAAACCGAAAAGAGTTTCAAGATTTAGAAAATTATTTATGATTCTAGAGTGGGTATTTATCCCAGTTACTATTATTTTGTTTGGCGCTATTCCTTGTCTTGATGCTCAAATTAGATTGTTAAGGGGTAAATATATGGGGTTTTGGGTAACTCCGAAAACTAGGAGTAATAAAAATTAAGAGGTTTGGTTTTTTTGTTTTAAAATGATAAAATATAAAAGCAAAAAAATATGGCTAAAAAAGATTATCAAAAAATAAAAAGACGTCAAAATAATTCTAAAAAAACAAAATTTAGTTTTTTATTTAAACCTAAATTTTTAGCTATAGTTATTTTAATTTTTATTTTTTTTGCTTTTTTTCCTTTAGCCAAAAATTTTAGTCAAAAAAGAATGGTTGACCAAGAAATTGAAAATATTAAACAAGAAATTGAAGAATTCCAATCAAAAAATCAAGAATTAAAAGATATGATTTCTTATCTAGATTCAGATAGTGGCCAACAAGAAGTGGCTCGTTTAAATCTAGGAATGAAAGGTCCTGGAGAAGAAGTGGTTGTGGTTGAAGATTTAGATTTAAATGACAAAAAACAAGAAACTATAGTTGAAACGCAAAATAATTGGCAAAAATGGTTAAATTATTTTTTTAGTGGTTAATAATAAATAATATGAAAACAAAATTTTTAGCAATTTTTCTATTTTCTTTTTTTACTTTTTTATTTAGTTTTTCATTAGCTAGCGCTAGTAGCCAAACTATTTTTACTGAAGAAAAAATGGTAAATAGCCATCAGCAATATAGTTTTTTTGATGGTGAATTTAATATTAGTTTCAAGGAGGGTAGTTTAAATCAAGAAACTAAATTGACTGTAAAGAAGATATTATCTCCTCTTGATTGGCCTTGGAATTTTTCACTTTTAGGGGCTGTTTATGAGTTTGATTTAGAAAACAATGGAGAGCACTATAATCGCCAAATTCCAATAAACATTAAAATAGCTCACGAGCAGGATAATGGGAGTTATAAAAAAGTTTTCTTTTTAGACGGTAATAATAATCGTTGGCGAGATCTACCTTCAAAAGATATATATAAAAGAAATTTAGTTGAAACTAATGTCCATTTTTCTTATGCCCGTTTAGCAGTTTTATATAACTCAGATATTGACACTGAAGGTGAGGCTAGTTGGTATGCTTTTAAAGACGGCAACTTTGCGGCTTCACCGGATTTTCCCAGAGGTTCTATTGTCCGTGTTTTTAATATAGAAAATGATAAATATGTTGACGTAGAAATTAATGATTACGGACCTGATCGATCAATTTACCCTAATCGAATTATTGATTTAGATAAAGTGGCTTTTGAAAAAATAGCTCCCAGTGGCTCCGGTTTAATTGATGTAAGGTTAAAACCTTTACATATCAAAAGAGCCGATAATGATTTTGTCTTTACCGCTGAGCCTAGCTTACCTAATATAAGTGCTCAATCAGCGATTGTTAAATCAGAAAATGATAATAGAATAATATTTGATAAAGAGGCAGGCAAGGTTGCGCCGCTGGCAAGTTTAACTAAGCTGGTAGCCGCTAGAGTATTTTTAGATCTCGGAATTGATTTAGACAAAGAGATAGTATATTTAGACAGTGATGAAAAATATAATCATGAATATGTGGCTCCTTGGGAGTCATCTAGATTAAGAGTTAGAGAAGGTGAAGTTTTAAAAGTAAGAGATCTGCTCTATAGTACTTTAGTTGGTTCAACTAACAATACCATGGAAACTTTAGTAAGAGTTAGTGGTTTAGATAGACAAGAATTTATTGCTAGAATGAATATCTTTTCTGAAGTTTGGGGAGCAAGACAAACTAAATTTGTTGAGCCAACCGGACTTTCTAGTGATAATATGAGCTCACCACAAGATTATGCTATAATAATGAAGGAGGTATTAAAAAATCCATTACTAAAAGAAATCAGCACCACTCATATTCATTCCTTTAAAACAGTAAATACTAATCGATCATTTAGAGTTAGTAGTACCAACCAATTAATGCGCTATGGAACATTGCCAATTAATGCCGCTAAAACAGGATTTATTAATGCTTCAGGATATTGCTTATTTAGTAGTATTGAAAATGGAGATGATAATTTAATTATTATAACCTTTGACTCTGAAAATAGAGATTTAAGTTATAATGATCACAAGCGTTTAGCTAATTATGCTCTAAGACAATCACAAGAGTAATTAAAACTATGATTAAAATAAAAAACGTTTCAAGAACATATTCCAAGAAAAACAAAGTTTTAGATGACGTTAGTTTAGATATTAAAGCTGGTGAGTTTGTTTCAATTGTTGGCCAATCAGGGGCAGGTAAAACCACCTTGGTTCGAATTTTAATTGGCGAAGAAGAAGCCGATAAGGGTCAAGTAGTTATTGGTGACTGGGATATTAGCAGAATCTCTAAAAGCGATGTGCCCCATCTAAGACGACAAATTGGCGTTATTTTTCAAGACTTTAAATTATTATCAAAGAAAACCTTAGAAGAAAATGTAGCTTTTGCCCTTCAAGTGTGTGGAGCTACGCCTAGAAAAATTAATAAGGTAGTTAAAAATGTTTTAAAAATTGTTGGTTTAGAAGATAAAGCTAGGCGTTATCCTGATGAGGTTTCCGGTGGAGAAAAACAAAGAGCAGCGATTGCTAGAGCTTTAGTTCATCAACCAAGAATATTATTAGCTGATGAGCCTACTGGTAATTTAGATGCTATTAATGCTGGAGAAATTATTGATCTACTTCTTAGAATTAATAATTTTGGCACTACTGTTATTTTAGTTACTCATAATAAAGAAATAGTTAATCGTTTAAGTAAGCGTGTAATTACTATGGATAAAGGTAGAATCGTTAACGATCAAGCTAAAGGTAAATATTTATTATAATCTTATGCTTTCATTACTTCGTATTATAAAATTTAGTTTTCAAGATATTGCCAGAAATGTTTGGTTATCAATGGCTACTATTACTATTTTGCTTTTAGCCCTTCTTTCAATTAATATGCTTTTAACTGTTAGAGTTGTTAGTGATCATGCTGTAGAAGCAATCAAAGAAAGAATGGATGTAAGTTTATACTTAACAGCTAATGCTAGTGAAACTGAAATTTCCAATTTAAGACAAGAATTATCCGCCTTACCTGAGATTAAATCAATCAATTATATTTCCCGTCAATCAGCCTTGGATTCATTTAGACAGGAGAATCTAGATAATCCAGATATTATGCAAGCATTAAGGGAATTAGATACCAATCCACTTCTACCTAGTTTAGCTATTCAACCAAGGAGTATAGAAGATAGCGGTTTTTTAATTGAACAACTTGAGCGCTGGGATTCAAATATAATTGAGTCACGTGATTTCACTGACAACTCAATAATTGTAAATCGGATAAACAATATTACTCAAAGAATTAATGAAGTCGGAATGGTGATTATTTCTTTATTTATTTTTATTAGCTTACTGGTAGTTTATAATGCTATTAGAGTTTCTGTTTATACTCATCGTCAAGAAATTGAAATTATGCGCCTTGTCGGAGCCTCAAATTTCTTTATTTACATGCCCTTTATATTTTCCGCACTTATTTATACTTTAATTAGT
>PWHG01000024.1 GCA_003554785.1 Candidatus Falkowiibacteriota bacterium | reverse complement strand
GGGCCCTTAGAAGGCATGCGGCTCTTAAAAGAGGTTTGACACTGGCTCAGTACAATAAACTAGGAGAGAAAGATTCTAAAACAGATATTGAAGTTGATTTTTATCAAAAAGAATTAGGAGAGAAAGAAGACAATTTTATTATAGAAGGTCGCACCTCCTGGTATTTTATTCCCCACTCTTTTAAAATCTACATCGATGTTGATTTAGAAATAGGGGCAAAAAGAATTTGGCAACACTTACAAAAAGATAATAAAAGAAATGAGGATGATAATTTAAATAGTTTAGATGACGTTATTGAAAGTCTAAAAAGAAGACAGGAAAGTGATAAAAGCCGGTATTTAAAATACTATAGCATTGACGTTCATGATAAAAGTCATTATGATTATATTGTTGATACTAGTAATTTAAGTATTGAGGAAGTTTTTCTAAATATATACAACAGAGTTAAAAAAGAACTAGAATCTCTTGACAGATAGATATAATGGTTATATTATAAGACAAGACTTAAGACTAAATGAGATTTAAATTTATCTCATTTTTAAATTATAATAATATGGCTGACAAAAAAGAAAATTCAACAAAAAATCAACCAGTTTCAGAAATGGATTTAAAACCTGGTATGACTGTTAGAATTTATCAAAAAATTAAAGAGTTAAATTTTAAAGGTGAAGAAAAAGAGCGTTTACAGTATTTTGAAGGCATGATAATCGCTAGAAAACATAAAAAAGAAATTGGTAGCACTATCACAGTTAGAAAAGTTTCCGATGGTGTGGAAGTAGAAAAGATTTTCCCTTTAAACTTACCAACTATTACTAAAATTGAGGTAAAAAAAATTGCTAATGTAAATAGAGCTAAGCTTTATTACCTTAAGCGTGGTTACAAGAAAAAATTAAAAGAAAAGGTTGTTAGATCCTAAAACAGCTCAAGCGGGCGGGTGGTGGAATTGGTAGACACGCAAGCTTGAGGGGCTTGTGACCGTTAGGTCGTGGAGGTTCAAATCCTCTCTCGCCCACAGAGATTTATATAGGGGCGCATAGCTCAGTTGGTTAGAGCACTTCGTTTACACCGAAGGGGTCCTAGGTTCGAATCCTTGTGCGCCCACGAATAAAAAACAGACTTTTGTCTGTTTTTTGATTTAATTAATTTTTTGACAATAATAAGTTTTACTTTCCACTCTCGGTCCGCAATAAGTGTCAGCTTCAATTTCTTTAACCTCAAAGTTATTATTTTCTAAAAAAGTTTTAAGGTTTTTATCTAAAATAGCGGTCATTTTTATCGGATATAACCTTAACTTGTTGTATAAAAAATTATCAGAAAAACCAATAAATTTAAGTAATTTATATAATTTTCTAATTGGCTGTAATTTAAATTGCCAAGGTATTTTGCTAGGTAGTTGAAAAACTAGTAGTCCATTTGGTTTTAAAATTCGATTAAATTCCAATAGATACTTATAAATAGCCTTCTTATTTGGCATATGTTGAAGAACAATACCAGAGTAGATAAAATCAAAATGATTGCTATTTAATATACTTAAATCTTCTCCAGAGATAATAAATTGAGCTTTTGAACTATTTATTTCCTTAGCTTTTTCAATCATTGATGGAGAGATATCACAACCAGTGTAGGAGTCAAAGTGTTTAAGCCAAAATCGGGCTAGGCGTCCAACTCCACAACCAAAATCTAGTATCCTTTCTGTTTTAATTGATAAATCTAGCTCTTCTATTTTTTCCCAAATATAGGAACCTTCCTTATCACCAGTTTCAAGGAATTCTTCTAAGTTCCAGTTATTAAATCTTTTAGAGTTATCAGATAAAACAGCCCAAAGAGGATCAATTTTACCTAAATTTTCCCAGTCAGATTGATGTTTTTTTATTTTTGACATAAATATACTTTATTTTCTTTACTATTTCTATATTTTAATATAAATTAGTAAATATGGAAAAGAAAATTATTTTAAAAGACTTAAAGGACACTATAGAGCTTGGTAAAAGCTTGGCTTTAAAATGCTCTGGCAAAGAAATTTTTGCAGTTAGTGGACCCCTTGGATCAGGGAAAACTAGTTTAGTTCAAGGAATATCATTAGGTTTAGGTATTAAAGCTAAAGTAAATAGCCCAACTTTTAATATTATTAAGGTTTATCCAGTAGACAATCATAACACAATAAAAGAACTTGTTCATATAGATGCATATCGCCTAAAATCAAGCGAAGAACTATTATCACTTGGTGTAGAAGAATTTTTCTTAGCAAATGATAATTTAGTATATATTGAATGGCCGGAAAAAATTAAAGATATTATTCCCAGAAGAGCTAAAAATATTAAAATTGATTATTACAAAAAAAATACTGAAAGAATTATTTCTTTTTAAAAATAATTAAAAAGATAATAATAAAAGCGGAAACACTTATCATAGCATCAGCTAAATTAAAAACAGCAAACCAGGGAACATGAAGATAATCAATCACAAAAGAGTACTGCAGGCGATCAAAAATATTACTAATCGCCCCTAAGATCATAAAGGAAAATAAAGTAGCAACTAATTGGTTGTTTCTTTTTTTATAAAGCCTAAAAACAAAAGTACTTAAAAAAATCACTAAAATAAGGGAGATAAACAAGGCTAATTGATTTCCTAGCGGAAAAGAAAAAGCAATATTTTCATTAGCTTGAAAGTTAAAATAAAGATGATTAGGTATTAAATTAATAATTTCTTCTGATTTTACATGTAAAGCTAAATTTTTTAGAAATCTATCAGCTAAAAAAAACATAGCCAGGGCTATGAGCCAGGCTATGTTATATAAAGTGTTTTTTTTAGGTATTTTAAACATTTTCTTGTAATTCTTTTTTACATTTAACACAAGAACTAGCTACTGGTCTAGCTAATAATCTTCCTTTGGCTATATCTCCTTTACAATACTTACAAACTCCATAACTGTCATCTTCTATACGTTTTAAAGTAGCTTCAATGTCATCATAAGCTTTTTTTAAAATCTCTTCGGTTCCCAAATTACTACTATAATCACTAACCTCTTGGGCATTTTCATCAGGTTTATCTCCATATTCTGGAAATTTGGCAGCTAATTTATCAGCTTCATGACTATCTTCCTCTGCTAAAGCCTTTAAGGTATGAGAGATGTCTTCCTTTCTTTTAAGCAACTCAGATTTAATTTCTTCAATTGTTTTTTTATCTAAGCCAGTTTCAGTATTTGGCTTGATTTTTTCCATTAAATTCTTCATATTTTTCTAAAGTTAAAAAAAATAAAACGTCTGTTTTATTACTTTTAGTATAGACTATTATATTAATTTTGGCAAGAGCTATTGCAATTTTTTTCTACTTTTGTTATTATTTTTTTGTTACCTGAATTGGTAACTTTAGCTTTTGGAGCGGTAGTTCAGTTGGTTAGAACGCCTGCCTGTCACGCAGGAGGTCGCGGGTTCGAGTCCCGTCCGTTCCGCCATAAAAATCATCTAAATTTAGATGATTTTTTTTATTTAGCTTTTAAATAAGTACTTTTTATGCTAAATTTTAGGTATTGAAAAATAATAATGAAATTATGAAAATTTTCTTAAAAATTATTAGAACATTCTTTGTTATTTTAGGTGTTATTTTCTTTTTAATAATCATAGCCGCTGTTTATCTTTATCAAACTGATGTTTATGGAATAAAGACTTTATTAAATTATGAAAATAGTAGCACAGAAGTAAATAGTGATAATGATAATGATGAACAAAGTGCTAATCCAGCTTTAAACACTGAGCAAGAAGAACAATTACGTGATTTAGGAATTGATCCGGCTGCACTACCAACAGAAATTAGTCCTGAGATGCATGAATGTTTTGTGGAAAAACTAGGAGAGGAAAGAGTTAGAGAAATAGAAGAGGGAGACTCTCCTACACCGCTTGAGGTTATTAAAACAGAGCCTTGTCTATAAAACAAAAAAGATAATGTACTAGCTTATTTGTTACCTTTTACTATTTTTGATGTTATAATATAAGAGATAATTAAATTAATTAAAAACCTATGAAAAAAACAAACATTATTTGGCTAATATTTGGAATTGCCTTAATTGTTTTACTAGCTATTTGGTTAACAACTGACAAACAAGAACCAGAAATAGAAGTAGATACAGAGGTAAGCCATGAAGATGTAGTTAGAGAATACATCCAAGAAAACATTTCTGAACTATCACCTGAGCCTGAGGTGTTGGGAGGAACATTTTATGTAACTAATATTGACTTTATTGAAGAAGACCTAATTCTAGTTGAATATGAAGATGGTCACATTGCTCTTGAGGCTAATGCAAAATACTCAATTATTAATGATGAAGTAGTTATTGATTATTTCAGGTTAAAAGAGGAGACTGTAAGAAGTGAAGAAGAATTTTTAAACAACGAAGAGTTAGTTTATAATTATATTGAGCAAAATATTTCTGAATTATCACCGGAGCCAGAAGTTTTAGGTGGAACATTTCATGTAACTAGTATTGATTTTATTGATGACAATCTAGCGATTGTTGAATATGAAGATGGTCACATTGCTCTTGAAGCTCAAGTTATTTATTCAGTAGTTAATAACAGGGTAAATATTAACTCATTTCAAATTTTACAAAATGAAGAAGATTTAGTAATAAATTATATTGAAGATAATATTTCTGAATTATCACCTGAAGATGCAGTTCTTGGCGGAACTTTTTATGTTACTAACATTAATTTTGTCGATGAAAATTTAGCAATTGTTGAATATGAAGATGGTCATATTGCCCTTAAGGCAGAAGCAACCTATAGTGTTGCTGATAATCAGGTAAGTATTGAATCCTTTCAAATTATTGAAGATGAAAATGGAGAAAATAATGAAATAGGAATGGAAGATGAAGACTTAGTTTACAGTTATATTGAAGATAATATTTCTGAACTATCACCTGAAGAAGCAACTTTGGGAGGAAGTTTTTATGTAACTAGCATAGATTTTGTTGAAGACGATATAGCAATTGTAGATTATGAAGATGGACACGTTGCTTTTAGTGCTAAAGCTACATTTAGTGTAAATGATAATGAAGTTGAGATTAATTCATTTGAAATTATACCAGATGGAAGTACAATAGAAAGAGAATAAAAATTAAATTAATAAATAGTTATAAAAATACTGATCATAAAGATCAGTATTTTTTTTATTTTATTGTTTATTGTTGTAAAATAGAAGTAATATGACAAAAATTATAAAAATATTAATTACTTTATTTTCAGTTTTAATTATTTTTCTATTACCGATATTTTTTATTGTTTGGCAGTCAAATATATTTATACCCCAAACCCCTACTCAAGAAATACCTGAATTATCTGAGAGTGATTACAGAAAGTATCAAAGTCAAACTTTAGGCTTTTTATTAAATAAAAGTCAGCTTCCAGCTGAAATGACTGAACTTGAAGTCTCTCACATGGAGGATGTAAAAAATGTTTTTGTTGTTAGTATGGGAGTTTTGTTTTTTTCTATATTTCTAATAACATTTTTAGTATTTAAAATAAAAAATAAATATGTTTGGCAGGCTTTTAAAAAATCTTCAATTTTAGCAATTTTAATTATCATTTTACTTTTAATACTCAGCTTATTTAATTTTGAGAACTTATTTATTTATTTTCATGAAATATTTTTCCCTCAAGGAAATTGGCTTTTTGCCCCTAGTTCGTTAATGGTACAAGTATTTCCAGAGGAGTTATTTAAAAAATTAACTATTTCAAGTTTTTCTATTAGTATCATTTTCGCGCTATCTCTTCTCTTCTTTTCTTTTAATAAAATTAGAAAATAAATTATTGCTAATTTTTCAAAAAATAGTTATAATTTAAGTATAAGATAATTAACTCTGCTTAATTAATATAGCAGACATAAAAATATGAAAGCTTTAACATCTTTAGCTTTAATTCTACTGGTAATTGGTGGTTTAAATTGGGGCCTAGTCGGTTTTTTTAAATTTGATTTAGTTGCTGCAATTTTTGGTGAAATGGAAACAATTAGTCGCATTGTTTATGCTCTAGTTGGACTAAGTGCTATACTTATAGCAATAAAAATACCAAAGATTACCAGGTAGTAGAAATCAAAAAAGGTTTAAGTTATATTGAATTAAATTTTTATTTATCAGGTGTTTTTAAGTTTTGTAAAATAAAATTAATTATAAAAAAATAAGAGCTAAAATAAGCTCTATTTTTTATTATCTCGTATTAAGGTGATGGTGCGGGGAAGGTGGGACGTTTTGGAACTTTTTTGATTAAAATAAAAACATCAATTTATTTAATTTTAATAGCCTTCCCTTTTATCAAGGCTTCAGCAATTTTTTCATAAGCACTGTAGAGTATTCTTTGATAAGTACTCGCTGAAGTATTCATTTTTTTGGCAGATTTATTTTGATCTAATTTATTTAAATGTCTTAAACGATAAGCCTCAACTTCCTCCAAGCTTAACTCCACTATTTTTAAATCTCTCATAGACATTCCCTGCGGTTTAAAATATTTTACTTCGGGTTTAAATTTTATTTTTCGACATAATCTTGGTCTGGGCATAAATATTGAAAAATTATTTTAATTTTGTTGTTATTTTTTAAAAAAGAAGACTTTTTGGCCCCCTGTCAAACAAGAGGCCAGATCTAAAGCCTTCTTTTTATTTTTGGTCATTGGTTTGGGTATTAGTATTGTTAAAATACCTTCTTCTGCCCATACCTCTTCTTCGACCGCAAGCACCTATTCCAGCACCTCCACCTTGGTTTTCGGAAGCATCTTCACATTTACCCATTCCCCTGCCGGTCATTTTACCCTCACCTGCAGGACCAGTTCCATCTAATTTTGGCATAATAAATAAGTTAAATTTATAAAGAGACAATTCGACTAATTGTCTATTATGAGTATATACCCATAATAACATTTTGTCAAATAACATAAATATACTAAACAAAAAAGCTCGAATCCCTTAAAGGTTCGAACTTTTAACGATTTTAGCATTTTGCAAACCTCAATAAAATAAAGGCACTCGGGTTTTTCGATACTAAATATTCTTGGCGGAGAGGGTGGGATTCGAACCCACGGTACCCTTGCGGGCACGACGGTTTTCAAGACCGCTCCATTAAACCACTCTGGCACCTCTCCTAATATTTAAATGATTACTTTACATATTTTAACGAATTTTCTAAAAAAAGCAAATTTTTAATTGTATTATTTAACATAATCTTTTATTATATAAGTATAAAACATAAAAATATGTCTAAAAAAATTATAATAATTGGTTCTGGTTTTGGGGGATTATCTACTGCTGCCTTTTTAGCTGCTGATGGTCATGACGTAAAAGTAATTGAAAAGAATGATCAGCCCGGTGGCAGAGCTATGGTTTGGGAAAAAAATGGTTTCCGTTTTGATATGGGACCATCTTGGTATACCATGCCAGATATTGTAGAGAAGTTTTTTAATGAATTTGGAAAAAGTGCTAAGGATTATTATGAAATAAAAAGACTTGACCCTTCCTATCGAGTTTTCTTTGCTAGAGATGATATAGTTGATTTACCTGGTTCACTTGAAGAAATATATGAACTATTTGATGAGATAGAAGAAGATGGAGCAAAAAAATTAAAAAAATTCTTAGATCAAGCAAAGTATCAATATGAGGTTTCAGTTGAGTCTTTTTTGTATAAGGAATATAGAAGTATTTGGGATATGTTTAATTTAAAGATGTTGCTTGAGGGCTCTAAATTGCATGTTTTTGATAATATGGACTCATTTGCAAAAAGATTTTTTAAAAATGAAAGAGCTCGAAAGTTATTGCAGTATACTTTAGTATTTTTAGGAGGAGCGCCCAAAAAAACTCCGGCTCTTTATGCTTTAATGGCTTATATTGATTATCAATTAGGTATTTGGTATCCAATGGGCGGGATGACTTCAATGGTAAAAGCGATTGAGAGTTTAGCTAAAAAACATGGAGCTAGTTTTTCTTATAATGAAAGTGTAGAAAAAATAATTGTAAAAAATGGAAAGGCTTGTGGGGTATTAACTAACAAAAAGGAGTATGAAGCTGATATTGTAATTTCAAACGCTGATTATGCTCATACAGAAATAAATTTATTGGAAGAAAAATATCAGAAGTACAAAAAATCATATTGGGAAAAAAGAACTATAGCCCCTTCTGCCTTTTTGCTTTATTTAGGTTTAGATAAACAGATTCCCAATTTAAAACATCATAATTTGTTTTTACACAATGACTGGGTAGAGCATTTTAATGTAATATTTGATAAGCCAGATTGGCCAGATAAACCTTCTTATTATATTAACTGTTCTTCTAAGACTGATCCTAGCGTAGCACCAGAGGGAAAAGAAACGTTTTTCCTTTTAGTGCCAATTGCTGCTGGCATAAAAGATAGTCCTGAGATTAGAAAGGAATATAGTGATAAAATCCTAAGTGATATTGAAAAGCTGGTTGATTTTCCCATAAGAGAGCATATTGAAGTTAGTCGTTCTGTTTCTATTGATGATTATAAAAGTCTATATAATGCCTATCAAGGTACGGCTCTTGGATTATCACATACTTTAATGCAAACAGCTTTTTTTAGACCTAAGCATAGAAGCACAAAAGTAGAAAATCTCTTCTATACTGGACAATATACTCATCCGGGTATTGGTATGCCAGTAACTCTAATCTCTTCACAAATTGTTAGAGATATTATTAGAAAAGAATATGGAAAATAATTTACAAAAAAATATTTTTAAAAGAGGGAGTAAAACATATTTTTATTCCAGTATTTTTTTTCCTAAAAAAGTAAAAAAAGAAGTAACAATACTTTATGCTTTTGTTCGCTTAGTGGATGATTTTGTTGATAGTAGCCCCCAAAAGAAACAGGAATTTTTTGACTTCTATCAAAAATTTAATCAGGCTTGGGGTGGTGATTTAGTGGGAAATAAAATAATTGATGATTTTGTTTTATTAGCTAAACAAAAAGATTTTTCTTTTTCTTGGGTTAATGCTTTTTTTCAAGCAATGAAGAGTGATTTAGAAGAAAAAAAATATTTCGAGATTGATGATACAATTTCATATATGTATGGTTCAGCTGAGGTAATTGGATTAATGATGGCTAAAATAATGAAGCTAGATCCACAGTCATATTATGGAGCTAAAATGTTAGGCAGAGCAATGCAGTATATTAATTTTATTCGTGATTTAGATGAAGACAATTCTTTAAATAGGCAATATTTACCAATTAAAGAGATGAGAGATTTAACTCTTATTAATTTAGGAAAGCAGGAAGCATATCGAAAACCAGAAGAATTCAAAAAATTTATTTATCAACAATTAAATTATTATAAACAGTGGCAAAGAGATGCAGAAAACTACTTTTCCTATTTGCCAGCTCGTTATTATATTCCCATCGTTACTGCTTCTTATATGTATAATTATACAGCTAAAAAAATAGAAAAGAATCCTTTTATTGTATTTAAAAAAAGAGTTAAGCCTTCTAAATTTTTGATTATATTAACAAGCATTAAAATAAGTTTTAAAGTTTTATGGAAAAAATATTTTTGAAACATAAAAAAAAGATTGATAGTGAAGTAAAAAAAATGGCCTCAGAGATTGCTGGCTTAGATTTAAGTTGGTCTAAGGATATCTCTAATTCACTTTCTAATTTTATTGTTAGTGGTAAAGGAATAAGAGGAGGTTTAATTTTATTTACCCTTGAACTATTTAAACAAAAGATAAGCAAAGACGCGATTAAAATTGCAGCTGTGATTGAATATCTCCATAGTTCATTATTAATCCAAGATGACATAATGGATCACGATGAAAAAAGAAGAGGTCAGGAAACTATGCATATAAGGTATAAAAATCTTGGTAAAAAGCTAAAAATTAAAGATAGTGATGATTTTGGAAAAAGTATGGGAATTTGTATTGCTGATATTGCAATATTTTTTTCTCACTGGTATTTAACAAGTTTAAAAAACCAAAATAATAAAGAAAAAATAGAAATCTATAAAATAATTTCTCAAGAATTTAGTTTAGTTGGATTTGGTCAAGTTCAAGATTTAGTTTTTGCTCATAGAAAAGAGATCCCTTCAGTTAAAGAAGTTTTAGAGATGTATACTTACAAAACTGCTAGATATACCTTTTCTCTACCAATTACTATAGGCGCAGTTTTAGCTGGTAGAAATAAAAAAGATATAAAAAAATTAGAAGAAATTGCTCTAGATTTAGGTTTAATTTTTCAATTAACTGACGATGCTTTAACTTTAAGTGGACAAGCTAAAAAAGTTGGCAAAGCTATTGGAAATGATATTTCAGAAAATAAAAAAACGCTATATCATATACTTTTACGAAAAAAAGCAAATAGACAGGATATAAAAACTATAAGTAAAATTTTTGGCAAAGCTAATGTAGACAAAGAAGATATAAAAACAATTAAAGATCTAATTGTTTTTTATAAAATAGACAAAGATATTGAAACAAGAATTGAAAACTATAAAAAGCGTGTAGAAAAGAATATAGGTGAATTAAAATTAGAAAAAAAATCTAAAGAAAAGTTTTTGCAATTACTTGATTTTCTACTTAAAAGAGAAAAGTAATTATGTTAAAATATTTTATTAAAATTTCTCGACCTCGCTTCTGGTTTTATTTAGCAGGACCATTTTTAGTTGGAGCGGCTGCTCTTGAGTCTTTAGAGGTATTTTTAGATCCTTGGTTTTATATACTTTTTATTTATTTCTTAATTCCCGCTAATATCTATTTGTATGGAATAAATGATTATTTTGACTTTGATACCGATAAATATAATATAAAAAAAGAAGATAAAGAAAGCAGACTAGAAGATAAAGACATTAGAAAAAAATTAAAAGTTTTTATTAATTTATTTTTAATAATTAGTATTGTTTTGATAATTTTACTTCCTCAAAATTTAGCCAAACTACTTTTAGTTTTATTTTTATTTTTAGCTACCTTTTATAGTGCTCCGCCTTTACGTTTTAAGCGTTACCCTTTAATTGATTCACTATCAAATGTTTTATATATTTTCCCCGGTCTTATAATATTTGCTCTTTATTCTCATAATTTGGCTCTTTGGTCAGTTATTATAGCTAGTTGGTCCTGGGCAGCCGCTATGCATTTATTTTCCGCGATATTAGATATTATGCCAGATAAAAAAGCCGGCTTAAAAACCACCGCAGTACTTTTTGGTGAAAAAAAATCAATGTGGATTTGTTTTTTTCTATGGCTTATATTTTCTTTAGTTATAGTTTTAAATGGATGGCTTTTACCCCTATCTTATTTATTTTTTATCTATCCGCTTATACCAATTTATATTTTAATTAAAAAAATAAAAGCAGAGAAAGTATATTGGTACTTTCCCTACATTACAGGCATTTTAGGTTTTTTTAGTTTTTGGTACTTAATTATCTTTTAAAGAAATATAGGCAATCATAGTTTCTAGATGTTTATTGCCATTTCTTCTGTAGGAAAAATATTTATTTTTTAAACAATAACTACATTCAGAGCTAATTTGGATGTTTTTGTTTATGACTCCTGATTTAATTAATTGTTCTTTGGCTATAGCTGATAAATCAACAAAGAGCTTATCGCTTTTTGTAATATATTTAGAGTAATTTTTAAAATAGTTTAAAACATCCTCTTTTATTTCAAAATGACATTTTTGTATATGAGGGGAAATATAAATCTTTAATTCTTTTGGGTCAGATTTATAATAAAAAGTCATCTTTTCTATAGTTTTTATAATAATTTTTTTAATTAAACCTCGCCAACCGGCGTGAATTAAAGCAACTACTTGATTTATTGGATCATAAATATAGACAATTAAACAATCAGCTGCAGTAAGAGCTAAAGTGATTTTAGGATCGGTTGTAATTAGAGCGTCAGTATTTTTAATAACTTTTCCTTTATTTAAATAATTAACAAGTTCAATTTTGTCGTCATGGATTAAGTCAGCTAAAACTATCAAAGAAGGAGAAATTTTATTTTTCTGCCAAAACTTTCTTCGATTACTTTCTGTTTCTTTGTTTTCTCTATCAAAAAAAACCCGCATATTGCCATCGGGTTTTTGGGAGAATCCAATATTAACTTGGTTGTTAAAAAAATCTTGCATTGTATTAGTAAAGTTGAATGATTATTTGCCCAGCGAGAAATAGAAAATACATAAACAAAAGAGCATAACCCTCTTTTCGACTTAGCAATCTATCTGAGCGGTAAAAGATATAAAGAAGTATAAAAAATACTAAAGAAAAAAGAGTTAAAAATAAGTATGAAGCATTTACTTCAATGTTAATTGGTCGAATAAAACTAAAAACACCTAGAATTAATATGTGAGCCATAGTGGCACCAATTAAATTACTAAAGGATAATTCTTCAACTTTTCTTTTAAAGGATCTAAGAGCAATAGTTAACTCGGGCAGGTTGGTGCCAATAGAGTAAAAGAGTAAACCAACAATAAATGGAGAAACATTGTAATCTTCTAATATAAAAAGAGTAGTTCTAACAATTAACTCTGAGCTTAGCATTACCCCTAAAAGGCCGACCATAATGTAAAACAGATTTTTACTAGCTCTATCTTTGCTAATAATATTTATTTTTACCCACGCTTTTTTTTGATTATTTTTGTAAAGATGGTTCATTAATAAAAAATAACCAATAATTAAAACTATACCACTAAAAATATTTAATTGTCCGCTTAGACCAAAGATTAAAGGTAAGAATAAATAAATTAGAGTAAAGAGAAAGGGTTTAGAGCTTTCATTGGTTTCTATTTTTCTATTTAAAATTATACTAATAGATAAAATTAAGCCCAGAAGTACAATATTTCCTCCCATTAAATGTCCAAAAGAAATATCGGGAACATCTTTAATTAATGAGTTTATACCAATTGCCAATTCTGGCAAAGTCGTTATAATGCCAAGCATTATACCTAAAAAAAAGATTTTTATCCCCAATTTTTTACCAATTTTCTTTAAATTTAAAACTATTAGATCTGCTGATTTTGATAAAATTAAAAATAATATCAGCAAAGATATTATAGCTATTATATTTACTCCCATAACAAAGATTTAAATTATTATTATATAAACATAATAACATATTTAATAAAAAATATTGAATTATTTTTCATTTGACAATTTTATAGTATAGGAATCGCCTAGCATTATTTGTAAAATTTTTCTTAGATGTGACCAAGCTAATTTTATCGGACCGTATTTATAGGAAAATGAATTGATCTCTAAAATAATTACTTTGCCATTTAAATTAAGGTAACCGCCTCCTAACACCTCTATATCTTCAAGATTTTCCTGATCTTTTACTCTATCAACTATATTATAGTGCTGTGGCGCTTGCTCTAGAGGTAGAGAGGCAAAAATAAAACCTTTAGGGGTTTTGATTAAAACAAATTTTTGTCTGCCACCTTGTTTTTTAGTTTTTTCATCAAAAACTATATAAGATTTATTCATAAAAAATTTTATTAATTTCTTTATCTGATAAAATTTTATATTTTGATTGAGCTAAATTTTTAATATCTAAATTACCAATAGAAATTCTTTTTAAATAAACAACCTTTAAACCAATTGCCATAAAAAGTCGACGAATATGTCTCTTTTTTCCTTCCTCTAAAGTAACAAACCAATTATTTTCTTCTCTTTGAATATTTTTTGCTTTCAAGACCTCACCTTCTTTTGTTTTTACTCCAGTTTTTATTTTTGCATAAAGTTTTTTAGGATTCAAATTTAATTTATCTTGATTGGCAAAATGAATTAAATATTTTTTTTCAACATTATATTTAGGATGACTAACTTTGTTGGCGAAAAAACCATTATTACTTAGCAGCAGAAGGCCTTGACTATTTTTATCTAAACGCCCAACAATAATATAGTTATTAAATTTTTTAGGTAGTAAGCTATAGATATTTTTTTCACCGGAAAAGCTTTTTTTTGTGCAGGTATAACCCTCAGGTTTATTTAGCATTAATACTTTTGTTTTTTTATCTCTATTTATATTTAATTCTTTATTTGAAACAGTAATTTTTTCAGTACCTTCAACCTTATCTCCTAAATTAGCTAATTTATCATTAACTTTAACCTTATTTTGTCGAATTAATTTTTCAGCTTGGCGACGACTACCTATCTTACTTTGTGCTAAAAATTGTGTTAAATAAATCATATACCTTTTTTCTGTTTTAATTTTAATGAAGCAGTTAGGAAGATAATAATCCAAAAAAGAACTGCTAGATCATTTTTAAAATAAGGAACATCAACTAAACCATGAATTAAAATAACCAACAAAGAAGCAAAAACTCCCAAAGCAATACCTTTTTGATTGTTATTTAGGTTTTTTAACATTTTTAGTAAATCAAAGGTTGCCCTTAGTATTAGCCAAACAAAAAGCAGGGCTCCCAGAAGGGTGATTTCAGTCCAAAAGTTTAAAAATATATTATGAGGGTATAAATATATTTCAACTGGTTGCCAAGCTTGTTTGTGATACTGCTCGTCCCAGACAACTTTGCGGTGCCAGTCAGGGTCTTTTTGGTCTTTTACAAATATGCCCTCTTGATGATAAGGCTTTAAAGCATTTTGATAATTATCTAGGCCGGCTCCAGTTAAAAAACGACTGTCAGTTAACATTTCTGTGGTTTCTTTCCATTGCTGACGCCTAATTTGTCCACTTAAATCCATTAGAGTGGCTCGGTTTTTTATGTAATCCCAAGTTGGAGTATGTAAACTGGTAAAAATAGCTATCAAGGCTACTAATATTAAAGCAACTTTTCTAGTTTTTTTATTTAATAAAATAGCAATTAAAAGAAATGAAATTAAAACTGCAATAATTGCGCCTTCTGATCGAGCAAAGAAAATAGCTAAAAATGAAAAAACTATTGTAGTTAAAAGTAGTAGTTTTTTAGAGGAAGTTAAAAGATTACTTCGTTTTGGATAAGCTAGAAACAAGCCAAAGCTTAACATAATAATTGGACCTAAATAAAGGCCAAGTGCGTTTGGATAAGAAAAAATAGATGAAACTTTTGTTTGCATTATTGTCTCCAGAGACAGACCAAGAGAGAATTGCTGGTAAATAGCAATTAAACTAATAACTAAAGCAGACAGAGCTAGTGGCCATATAAATTTTCTAGTATTAATATATCCACGGTTCACTAAAACTATGTAAAACATAATCGGTTCTAGAAAATAGGCTTTAAATATTCCCAAGGCTCCAGTGCTAAAACCAGCCACCCATAAACCCAGCCAAGCAGCTATTAATATAGCAATAATTTCTAAATAATATGGATATTTTCTTCTTTTTTTAAAACTTATTTTTTTAAAGTTTTTCCAAGGTTTGTCTTTAACTAACCAAACTAGAAATACGATTATAATCATAGCTTCAAGCAGGGTACTTGGGATGGTGATAATAGTAAATCTAAATAAATAAGCTGGTAGAGAAAATAAGGTAAGAAAAATTGCCCAGTTTAAACGAAAACTGGCTAAGGCTAAAAATAATATTAAAAAAATGATGATCAGAATTTCCATATTTTAATTATAACATGAAATAAAAAAATCATCTTCCTTTCTGAAAAATGATTTTTTTATTTGAATTATTTTGCTCTTTCAACATATTCACCGGTTTCAGTATTAACTATAATTTCATCGCTTTCATTTATAAACATGGGAGCATTTATTTTTGTTCCGGTTTCAATTTCTACGGTTTTATTAACATTACCAGCTGAATTACCTTTAATGCCAGGCGGAGCGTTAATTACTTTAAATTTAATTTTAATTGGCAACTCAAGGGCGACTGGTTGGTCATTGAAGTATAGTATATCTACTTCTGTGTTATCTTTTAGAAACTTAGCTTTATCACCAATATTGTTTATATCTAAACTAAATTGTTCATAAGTTTCGTTGTCCATGAAATGGACTTCATTTTCATCTTGATAAAGGAAATTAGCCCTTTTAGTTTCTGTAGATGCTTCTTGAACTTTCTCTACTCCCTGGAAGGTTTTGTCCAATATGCTACCATCAATTAAATTACGACAACGAGTTTTTAGGACTGCTCCTCCTCTGCCCATTTTATGATGGTCAGTTTTTAAAATTATATAGGGCTGTTCATTGATGATTATAACTTTTCCAGGCTTTATTTGATTAAAATTTAACATATTATTTATGAGTAGAAGAGACAAGTGCCATAACTCTAGCTCGCTTTACAGCTGTAGCTAATTTTCTTTGATGCCAAGCACAAGTACCGGTTCGTTTACCAGGTAGAATTTTCATATAGAAATTCATAAAACGACGTAATGTACGTACATCTTTATAATCAACTTCTAGTTGGTTAACACAAAAGAAACACTCTTTGACTTTTTTTTGAGACATAAATTTTATTTTTTTTATTTATTAAAAAGGGATATTTTCCACTTTGATTTCTTCTTCACTACCTTCTTCTTTATTTTGTTTTTTTTCTGAAGAAGCGTTTTCTGGGCTAGATTTTTGTGGTCCATTGCCCTTATTATCTAACATAATCATATTTTCGGTAATAATTTCGGTTTTGAAACGTTTAACTCCATCTTGACCAGTCCATTCATTAGTTTGCAAGCGTCCTTCGATATAAACTTTTGAACCCTTTTGAAGGTATTGACCACAAATTTCTGCTAAACGACGCCAAGCTACTACATTATGAAACTCCACCTTTTTTTGTTGTTGGCCGGACTGATCGGTCCAAACCATATTAGTAGCCACAGAAAAAGAAGTAACTGTTTGCCCAGAAGGTGTATTACGTGTTTCTGGGTCACGGGTTAAATTACCAATGATCATTGCTTTGTTTAAATTCATATTTTTTGTTAATCACTTTAAAATAGGGACTAATTATAAAGCGATAAAGTTATTATTTGGGGCTTATAGTAAATCACTTGAATCTAAGATTCCTTCAAGTTTTTCGTCTAAATCTTTTAAATCTTCCTTCTTTTCTTCCTTCTTTTCTTCCTTCTTTTCTTCCTTCTTTTCTTCCTTCTTTTCTTCCTTCTTTTCACTTTCTTCCTTCTTTTCTACCACCTTTTCTTTTTTATCAGTTTTTTCCTCTTCTTCTTTGTCTTTTTTAGCAGATTTTTCTTGTCGATTTTTTTCTTCTTCAATTTCTTTTTGACTACGTTTTTTTCTATTAATGATTTGATGACGAAGAATATCTGAAGAAAGTTTAAGTTTACGATCTAACTCAGCTAATTTTTCACCCTCTAAATCAAATTCGAATAGATTGTAGTAACCATGATTGAAGCTTTTGATTTCATAAGCTAACTTTTTCTTACCCCAATATTCTTGATAGCTTATTTCTCCACCAGCTTTTTTAATCATTTCTTCTGTATTTTCGCTAATTTTCTTAGCTTCTTCTTCAGTGAAGTTGTTGGGGACAATGAAAAGTATTTCGTAGTGATTGGCACCAATTTCTTTAGTTTTTGACATAATAATTATAACTTAGAGCAATTAAAGATTGTTTAAATAATTAATAAAAAATCTTTAAAGCCTTTTTTTAATAAAACCCCAGGTACTCATAAGAAACCAAGGGTTTAACTTTGAATACCTTTAATTCCTTTTTTTAAAGGAATTATTTCTAAAAATAGAAATGTGGGAAAGATATTTTTAATTTGTAGAAAAACTTTAGCATTAATTTTTAAAAAAATCAAGACTATACATAATTATTAAATTTAGTTATATTAATTATATGAATAACATATTTTTTATATTTGGAAATCACCCGGACTTATCACTGGCAGAGCTTAATGCTTTACTTGATTGTAGAAAAGGTGAGGTATTAAATGAAAAACTTTTTTATTTACCCAATACTTTTAATTTAGTGCCTAATTCTTTTATTGATCAACTAGGTGGTACGGTTAAAATTGGTGAAGTCCTTGAGGTGTTTAGCTCAGATGAAAAAAAGGAAGCTTTAGAGTTTATTAAAAAATTAATAATAAAAGAGGCTAAAAATAGTGATAATAAGTTTAACTTTGGATTATCTGACTATAGTTTAAATTTTTTGCCAAATAATTTTGGCTTAAGCTTAAAAAAAGAACTAAAAAAACAAAATATAAGCAGTCGTTTTGTTTTTAGCCAAGAAGCCATACTTTCAAGTGTTTTAGTGGGGCAAAATAAGTTAGTAAGTCGAGGAATTGAGATAATCGTAGCTTCTGATAAAGGAAAAATATTAATTGGCAAAACTAAGGCTATACAAGACTTCAAAGACTTATCTAAAAGAGATTATGGTCGTCCAGCTCGAGATGATCATTCAGGAATGTTACCGCCAAAATTAGCTAAAATAATGATTAATTTAGCTGGCTATGGTGATGAAAGCTCAGTTTTACTGGACCCTTTTTGTGGTTCAGGAACAATTTTAACTGAAGCAGTTTTAAGTGGATATCAAAAAATAATTGGTGCTGATATATCTAAAAAAGCTATAAATGATAGTAAATTAAATTTGCAGTGGACTAAAGATCGATATAATCTTAGTTCAATTGATGCTAGATTTATTAATCGCTCGGTTTTAAATTTAACTAAGGTTATTAAAGAAAAATCAGTTGATTGTATAATTACTGAACCATATTTAGGTCCTCAAAGAGGTTTGAAAAATATAAATTTAGTAAAAGAGGAGTTAGAAGACTTATATAGCCAATCTTTGGCTAAATTTAGTCAAATATTGAAAGATGATGGTTTAATTGTAATGATATGGCCAGTGTTTTTTGGCAATAATTATATTAATCCCGATTATAATGCTTGGGATTTAGTAGAATTTGAAAATTTATCTAATAATAAAAGAAAAACCTTACTCTATGGAAGGCAAGGTCAAAAAGTTTGGCGAGAAATTGTAGTTTTAAGGAGAAAATAGTTATTTATTAACTAAAAAATGACAAACGTCGCCATCTTCAACTATATAATCTTTTCCTTCTGTTCTAATTTGGCCTAATTCTTTAGCTTTTAGTTCACTACCGGCGTTAACTAGCTGTTCCCAGCGAACAACCTCAACTCTAATGAAGTTTTTTTCAAAGTCAGTATGAATAACTCCAGCAGCTTGGGGAGCTCTATCACCTGATTTTATTGTCCAAGCTCTGGTTTCTTTAGGTCCTGTGGTGAAAAAAGTATCTAAATCAAGGGTTTTATAGGCAGTTTTTATTAACTTATCTAAACCACTTTGTTTTATATTTAAGCTTTCAAGGTATTCTTTTTGTTCGTTTTCATCTAAAAGAGCTATTTCTTCTTCAATTTTAACATTTATTTTTAATATTTCTTCGTTTTGACCACTTTTTATAATAATATCGTCCTGATAATTGTCATCAACATTTAAAACATAGATAATAGGTTTTAAGCTTAAAAGGTGTAATTCTTTAATAAATATCGCTTCTTTATCTGATAATTCAAGCTCTCTGGCAGCTTTGCCAATTTCTAAGTGGTTTTTTATCCTTTGAAGCACTTTAACTTGAAAAATTATATCTTTATTATTACTTTTAGCCTCTTTTTCTGATTTTTCAAGTCTTTTGCTAACTGTTGACAGATCCGCAAGAATTAATTCCATGTCAATGGTTTCTTGATCATTTTTAGGGTCAATTTTTCCATTGACGTGAATAACTTTTTCATCTTTAAAACTGCGAATAACTTCACAGATCGCATCACATTCTCTAATATTAGCTAAAAATTTATTTCCCAAACCTTCTCCCTTATGAGCTCCAGAAACTAAGCCAGCAATATCAATAAATTCGATAGTGGTGTGGATAACTTGTTCAGGGTTTGAAATTTGGGCTAATTTATTTAATCTTTCGTCTGGCACCTTAACAACCCCAACATTGGGATCAATAGTACAAAAAGGGTAGTTAGCTGAATCTACTTGTTTTTTAGTTATTGTTTTAAATAGTGTAGATTTACCGACATTAGGTAAACCAACAATTCCGATTGACAAAGACATATTTAGTTTATTTATTTAATAAAACTATTTAAACAGATTTAAATAAAAAAAGCAATAAAAAAAGGGCCCAGTTACGGGCCGCTTTTTTATATTATTTAAATATTTAAAAATTTATTAATGGCACCGTCTGAGCCCTAGTCCTAATAAATCTTTCTTTTTCCGTCTTTTTTAAGATAGAAAAGGAAAACATTATTATCAGGACGGAGCTTCTGCTGACTTAAAGCTAATTCTTTTACCAATTCTTAGTAATTATTTACTTATTTCTTTATTAGTTAATTTATAAACACTATTGTTTATTTTTTAATTAACTCACTTATAATTACCCTTAACGTCGTTTTGTTCGTTATTCTTTATCATGTCAGCTGTGATAAAATATTGAATTAGTAAAGGAACTTTTTTGATTAACTATCTATATTATAGCATGAATTGTTAACAGGGTCAAGGATTTTTCCACAAATTTATGTATTATTAGTAAATTTTATTTGTTTATTTAATATTAGCTAAATTTTAATATATTTACAGATTTAAGTCTAGAATAACGTAGACTTAAAATTAATATTTATACACAGAAAACACAAGTTATCCACAGTTTTTGTTTATAAATGTCAATAAAAAATAAGTCCAACATATAATGGACTTATCAATAGTTGAGGCTCGAGGGGGATTCGAACCCCCGAATGACGGTTTTGCAAACCGCAGCGTTGGACCACTTCGCCATCGAGCCATATAATTATTTTAGGTAAATTCTTTTTAAAAAGCAAGTATTATTTTAAATTTAAACCCGGATCTGCTTTTAGTTTACTCCAATTACTATAACATTTTTCTTTTTCTTGAAAATATTGAAAATATCCAGCACAAGCAATCATAGCGGCATTGTCGGTTGTATAGCTAAACTCTGGTACTAGAAACTTTGTTTTTGGAAAGTTTTCCTTTATTTCTTTTTTAAGGTTTATTCTTAAATTTTTATTAGCTGACACTCCGCCAGCGAGAAGAAAGCTTTTTGCTTGGTATTTTTTTAATGCTTTTAAACTTTTTTTAATTAAAACTTCATTTACAGCTTGCTGGTAGGCAAAACAATACTCATTAATTCTTTTTTGCCAATTTTTATCAGCTTGTAGTTGATAGTAGAGGGCGGTTTTAAGGCCTGAAAAGGAAAAATCTAGATTATCTTTATTTAACATCGGGCGAGGAAAATTTAATTGATTAGTATTTTTTATATAACTATCAGCTCTTTTGGCAATAATTGGTCCACCAGGATAGCTTAGGTTTAACATGTTAGCGGCTTTGTCATAGGCTTCACCGGCGGCATCATCTTTAGTTTCGCCAATTATTTTAAAATCAAAATGTTTTTTCATATAAACCAAAGATGTATGACCACCGGAAACGATTAAACTAAGTAAAGGAAATTTTATCTTTTCTTTTTGGTTTATAAAATTAGCGTAAATATGGCCACTAATATGATTAACAGCAATAATTGGTTTTTGCCAGGCAAAACTTAAAGTTTTAGCGGTTTCTGTGCCGGCTATCAAAGAGGTAATTAAGCCTGGGCCTTTGGTTGTGGCTATAGCTTTTAAGTCTTCAGCCTTAATATTAGCCTCATTTAAGGCCTTATCTATAGTGGGTATAAGGTTGACTACGTGCTCGCGAGCCGCCACCTCTGGAATAACACCCCCATGTTTTTGGTGAATTTTAATTTGTGAAGAAATTACGTTGCTTAGCACTTCAACTTTTTCTCTGCTGCCTTTTATAACACTAGCAGCACTTTCATCACAACTTGTTTCTATTCCTAATATATACATATAAATAATTTTATTATATAATAGACAAAATAGCAATTTAGTTGACAAGAAAATAAAATATATCTACAATATATTTGGATCAAGTAATAATTGATTCATTTTTTAGTTATTGGTCCCTTCGTCTAGTGGTTAGGACATCAGGTTTTCATCCTGAAAACAGGGGTTCGATTCCCCTAGGGACTGCAAATTTAAAAAGAGGCATAATGCCTCTTTTTTATATAGCCATTTTAATTTTCTATTATCCACAGCAGGATGATTTTTTTTGTGGAGCAAAAACTAAATCTAAATCTTGGCCAATAATATTGGCTAGAGTACTAAGTAAACTTTGGGCTTCTGTTTTTGATTTAATCCACTTATTTATAGTTTTATTACTGCGCACTGCATTGGATAAATTATTATAATTCTCTCTTTCCTTTTCTAGTTCCTCGCTGGAGAAATTGCCATCCTGAAAAATAGCCAGGTTTTGTTGGCTCTTTCTAAAATCATCTAAAAGTTTTTGAGCTTCATTATCGTTTTTATATTCCAAAGACGCTTTTTCGTAGTTTTGGTATTCACTAGTTTCTTTAATAGCGGAGATAAGGTCTTTTGTTTTTTGATCTAAATTTTTCATATATCTATTTTATAGTTTTAATTACATTTTAAGTTAAAAGACTTAATTAGTCAAAAGTTTGACAAGGAAAATTAAATATAATATCATATCAATATATATTGATATAAACTATGAAAGCTAAGTGTTGTGAAAATAAAGAATTAACTAAAGCTTACTGTGAATTAGCCAAATTTTTGCGTATCATTGGAGATGACAACCGCTTAAAAATTTTATGCCTACTTAAGGACAGTGATTTATATGTTGATGAAATTGCTTATAATTTAGACTTAGCTCAAAATTTAGTATCTAGTCATTTAAAGGTTATGATGGATTTTGATTTAATTAAATCAAAGCGAAACGTTAAACGAAATTATTATAGTGTTAATAAAAAAACATTTAAAAAATATAATTCATTATTAATATTCTTTTTAAAAAATTATGAAAAATAAATTACAAGTTAAAGTTTTGGGCTCAGGTTGCCCGAAATGTAAAAAATTACTAGAAGATTGCCAAAAAGTTTTTGATAAAAAAGAAATACAGGTTGATATAGAGTATATTACAGACATTGAAAAAATAATCTCCCTAGGGGTGATATCAACACCGGCACTTGTAATTAATGATCAAACAGTTTTAAGTGGCTTCTTGCCAAGCAGGCAAGAGTTAGAAGAGAAAATAGATAAATTTTTATAAGTTATGAAAAAAGAAATTAAAACTCTAATTTTATTTTTAGCAGTATTTTTAGTTTTTTATTTTGTGCCTCTTGATATACCAGTTTTAGGTACATCTTTTTTAGCTGGC
>PWHG01000004.1 GCA_003554785.1 Candidatus Falkowiibacteriota bacterium | reverse complement strand
GATAATGTTTTAATCCATAATTATACAATTTATGAAATCCTTTGCAATGTCCATATTTGAATCCTAGTTGCATATATTTAGTTTATTTGGAGTCCAATATGTGAGTGAACTTAGTCAGAGTTAAAAAATAACTTAAAATTAAATAAGAAAAATAAATTTATTTTATGACAAATAAAAATAACTGGAAACAAGATTTTTATAATTCAATTAAAGAAATTGATGGCATTTACAATGAAACAATTGAAAAGTTAGAAGAGCTTCATAAAAGAAAAATGGATTTAATTAAAAAACATAAAGAGAATTTAAACAAAGAAAGTTTAGATCAATTGCGACATGAAATAAAGGAGGCCGATAATAATTAATTATTATCGGTTTATTTAATAATTTTAAAAATATGAAAGAAAAAAAATTTAGTGGTCCAAATAAAACAGAAGATAATTTTAGTCAGGAAAAAGAAAAAGAATCTAAAAAGAAGAAAGGGCCAGAAAGTCCTGGAGGTGCTAGCGAAAAAATAAGAGAAAAAGCGAAAGAAGCAAGTGAGAAAATTGAAGGCAAGGTTGAGGAACATGCAGAAATTGAAAGTTCGGTAAGTAAGGAAGAAGACATTCCTCAAGGAAAAGAAATAGACGAAGAAAGAGAAAGGGTTGTGGAAAAAAGTAAAGATGATTTAAATCTGGAATGGGAAAAAACAAAAGAAGCTTTATATAAAGCTGATAAAGAGAAAGATGAAGAAAGTTATAATAAAAATTATCAGAAAATTAAAGAAATAGAGATATATAAAAATCTTTTAGAATTAGAAAATGAAAGAAGTAAAATTAAAAAAGATATAGAGCAAGCAGAAAAAGAGCAAGATGAAAAAACAGTTCTAGAGGCAGAAGAAAGAATTAGGAAGTTTGAAAAAGAAATTGATGCAGTTAAAAAAGAAATTAATGAAAAAGAAAAGGAAGATTCAAGTGAAGAATATAAAGAAGGAGAAGATGTAGAATATGAAGAAAATGTAGAAAAGGAGCCTGTTGATTTTGAAAAAGAAAAGGAAGATTCAAGTGAAGAATATAAAGAAGGAGAAGATGTAGAATATGAAGAAAATGCAGAAAAGGAGTCTGTTGATTTTGAAAAAGAAATATTAGATGCTTTTGCTGAATTTAATATTAGTGAAAAAGATTTAGAAAGCATTGAAGGTTTTAAGGATTTAAACACTGGAGCCCAGTTTTTAATAGCTAAAAATTTAGCAAATATATCTCTTGAAGAAGTAAAATCAGAAGTTAAAAAAGAGCAACAATCTGCTTATAAAGATAAAAACTTTTTTTCAAAAATAGGAGCAGGTATTTCTAATGTTTTTAAAAAAAGAGAACAAGAAAAAGTTGCAGTAGAAAGACAAAAATCTGGAGGTTTAGAAAAAAATAAGGAAAATTTAGAAAACCTCACTTCTATGCTTAAATCAATGGAAATTAAAGGAGAGCTGATTGATGGAAAACAATTTTTTGAATTTGCAGATAAAGAAAATACTAGCCCAGAAAAACAAGAGGTCTATAATCAATTCAATGAAGCTGCTAATTTATGGGCAGAAATTCCGGAGCATTTTAATGAAAAATATGCTAGCAAAGAACAAAAAAAACAATATAAAAAAGCTTTAGAGAATTATCAAAATTTTAAAGAGGAGCTACTAAAAGGAGAAGATACTAAAAAAGCTGAAGAAGTTAATAATATTGATTTACAAATTTCATTACTTAAAACAATGAATGCAAACCCAGATTTAGAAAAGGATTGGAATAATATGGGAAAAAGTAGTTTAAAGAAATTTTTTACTAATCTTGATAAGCCTGGTTATTTAGCTGCTGGTTATGGAGCAAGAACTTTAACCGCAGGTCTAGTTGGTGTAGCAGCTGTTCCTTTAACTGCGGCAGGTTTAGGCGCTTGGCGAGGGTTTGAGAAAGGAAAGAAAAAACTAAGAGAGTCTGACAAAGAAAAGTCAAAAAGAGAGGGCACAAATAAAGTTTCCGAAAATAGTATTGATAAAAAAACAGAATTATCTGAGAATTTAGGTGGTAAGGTTGAAAGATTGTTAGGTGATTACAAAAATGAAGATAATGAAAGAAAAAAAATAGAAATTTTAAAAATGATTGATAATAGACTTAAGTTTAGTAAAGATAAGTTAAGTAAAGATTTAGTAAACTTTGGATCAAGTCAAAAAAAATCTAAAAATCTATTAGATTTTTATCAAAATCTTTCTAAAGCAGAAATATTATTAAAAAATGAAAAGGAAAATTTACCTCCTGAAGATTTAGAAGCTCTAGGTTATATGGTTGATGATAAAGAAGTTAATATTAATGAAAGAGTAGAAAAAGCTCTTAAAACTTACGAAGAAATCACTGAAAAAAAGCTATCAAAAAATAGAAGAAATTTTCTTTTTAAGAAAGTTAAAAATGGAGCTCTAATGTCAGGTGCTTTTGCTTTAGCTGGTGTTGGAATTAGAGAGGGCGTTGAAGCTTTTAAGGAAGTAGGAGATGAGGCCGTTGAAGAAGTTTCTGAAGGTATCAGTGAAGCTACGTTTGAGCCAAGTGAAGAATCAATTGATGTACCTGAAGAGCCTATTGCTCCTGATAGCGAATTAACTGAATCAATGAAAGAAGGTGCGTTAGATAAATCTGAGTTATTTAATAAATTAAGACAATCAGGAGAGTTATCAAAAGTAATTTCTAATGAAGGATTAGAAGCTAATCAAACTGACTTAATTTGGCGATCAGCTAGGGAGATATTTTTAAAGAACCCAGAAGAGTTAGGATTTGAAGGTGATTTAGATAACGCAGGAGAGTTAAGAAGTTGGGCTGATAATCAAGTTGGTAATGCAATAAACAGAATGGATGATGTGACTGATAAAGTATATGAGGGTAACATTGTATCTTTAGAGTTAAATGATTCTGATGAATACGTTATTAATGTATATAAAGGAGATGGAGATAAACCAGGTTATTTACCAAATAATCCTGAAATTAATTCTGAAAGTATAAAACCTGCTCCTGAAAAAATGGACTCAATTAAATCATCCGGATTAAATATTGAAGAATCTAAAGATGTAGAAACTGAAAAACTATTTGATAAAACCCCTTCAAAGGAGGTTGAATCTAAAGTAGAAGATATAGAAAGTGTTAATGATGAAGTAGAATCATCAATAGATAGTCAAGAACCTGGTGATATTGAAGAAGTAGCAACTGAAGAAACAAAAGAACCAGAACTTACACCTGAAGAAATAAAAGGTGAAAAGTTAGGCAAGGCAGCTGCAGAAAGTTATTTTGACCAAGTTTCTACTATGAGAAAATCTGATGAAATATTTAATTATGTTGTAGGAAATCAAAACAGTATTCCAGAGGAAGCATTAAAAGATATGGAAAATACATTTAATATTGGTGGTAGTGAAAATGTTTTTGGAAGAGTAAGAGGCGGAACTGAAACATCATTAGCTAATGAATTAAATCGAATAGTTGGTGATGAAGATTTTTATCAAAGTTTAAATAAAAACGAGCAAGAGGAGTTCAGATCTATATTTAATAGATTAGTTAATGGTCCAGCAAACTCAAGAAGTTTAAATAAAAGAAGATTAATTAGCTTAATTGGATCTATTGAAAATAAATAAAAATTTAAATAAAAATTAAAAATTAAAGGAGCATTAGTATATACTAATGCTCTTTTTAAAAAGAAACTATTGACATTTAAAAATAATCATGATAATTTAACTTGTTAATTAGTTCCTTTAAAAAACAAATGTATTAACCTTTAAATATTGTAAATCATGAAAAAATTTGTATTGATTGTTTTTGTATTAAGTTGTTTTTTTAGTCTTGAAGTTTTTTCTCAGGCGGATGTAAAAAACGACACTGATTATAGTTTAGCTATTGACCAGGGTCGCTATAGCTTGATTTTGCCCTCTGGATCCATTAAAAGAGTACCATTTTTTCCTGGAAACGGGGAAGTCAATTTCCAGATTTTCTGGACACAATCTGGCAGAAGGCAAAGCCAAGTCGTAAATGACATAATTAAAGATAATTATTATGTCATAAAGGACTCTCACCTGCGAGGTGAAAAAACTGAAATAGTAAAGCAGGAACAAAAGTATGTCAGAGAACCAGAGGTAATTCGTTCGGATTATAAAACCAGACTAACGATTACAAATGAATCTTCCCAAACTTTGTGGATAAGGGAGGGTACATTAGCTGGTTTGGTATTAAGTCCAGATCAGCAATCTGACACAATTACTATGCCTTTGGGTATGATTGAATTGACTCTGTTGGTTGACCTAGATGATAGTCAAAGTTCCACTGGTCGAAACTACATGCAAAAAGTCGTCACTGGACTAATTGCTAAAGATAAACAAAATTTTGCCATTACTGATACTCATTTAAACATTCCGGTTTTAAGTGGTAACACTACATTTTTATTCAACAACCAAACTGGACATGATGTTGTTGGTGTTGGCTCCATTGCTTTGGGTAAAGTAATAGAAGCTAACAGCACTTATCGGCAAAGGCGAATTAAAGCTAATGAGGGCTTCATCAACACTGCCTGGCAGTATTTTGACAACAATGGCGTTAAACGACAGGCAATTTCCGAGTTTGTCGTCGTTGACGGAAGAGTCAGGGTTGACATAAAACCTTCTCACCTGAGAAGGAGATTTGTCCGCTAAAAACCACCCCTTATTGTTTAAATAAAAAACAATGAGGGGTTTTTTAAATTGACTCAAGAGGATATGTTTGATAAAATAAATATAGGTTTTCTGAGAGTAAATAATGCTTAGAAAACCTAATTAATTTAAAAAAAATACTATGATAATAACTTGGCAAGGACATTCTTGTTTTAAAATTCAAGATAAAGTAGGGCCCGATGGTTTAACTTTAGTAACTGATCCTTATGATAAAAAAGTTGGCTTAAAAGCACCAAACTTTGAAGCTGATATTGTTTCAGTTTCCCATGATCATTTTGATCATAATAATGTTTCCTCTCTTAGGGGAAATCCTTTTGTAATTGATAGGGCTGGTGAATATGATGTTAAAGGTGTTTTAGTAGAAGGAGCTGATTCATATCATGATGAAAAAGAAGGCAAAGAAAGAGGAAAAAATATAATGTATAGATTTTTATTGGATGAAATAAATGTTTCTCACTTGGGAGACTTGGGTCATCCACTAAGCAATGGTCAACTGGAAAAATTGGCTGGTACTGATATATTGCTAATTCCAGTGGGTGGAAATTATACTATTGATGCCAAGCAAGCTGTTTCTGTAATTTCTCAAATCCAACCTAGAATTATTATTCCTATGCATTACAAGACAAAAGATTTAAAAGTAGATATTGATGGAGTTGATAAATTTATTAAAGAACTTGGCATTAAACCCACCGAAGAAGAGAAATTAAAAATTAACAAAAAAGATCTACCTTCAGAAGATATGGAGTTAGTCATTTTAAAATATTAAAAATTAATTTAAATAAAATTATGAATGAACACCCCAAAAAAGAAAGCACATTAGTGGTTTTAAAGCCAGACGCAGTGCAAAGAAGTTTAATTGGTGAATTAATTAAACGATTTGAAAATACAGGTTTAAAAATGAAAGCCTTAAAAATGATGGTTCCCAGTGAAGACCTATGTTGGCAACATTATAATAAAGATGAAGAGTGGTTTTTAAAAAAGGGAGAAAAATTAATTGAAAATCGAAAACAAAAAAACATGCCAATTGAAAAAGATGCAAAAGAATATGGTCAAGGGATAATTGAAGCTTTAGTAAAGTTTATGACAGCTGGGCCAGTAGTGGCTATGATTTTTTCTGGTAATCAAGCAGTTGGGATTGTAAAAAAACTTGTTGGTGGCACTGAGCCTTTAACTTCAGATGTGGGCACTATTCGAGGTGATTTTACTCTTGATTCATATCAAATATCAAATTTTGATGACCGTGCAGTTCGTAATTTAGTTCATTGTTCAGATAGTGTAGAGGAAGCTAATAGAGAAATTGATTTATGGTTTAAAAAAGAAGAAATTATGTCCTATCGTTTAGTATCTGAACATATTTTATATGATGTTGATTTAGACGGTTTAAAAGAATAATTAATATGTCTGAGGAAAAAAGAGAACAAAAGAATAATAAAATACTGGTTATAGGAGTTAGTGTTTTTGCTGGATTGTTCTTTTTTTTATGGATATTTAATACTCAAAGATTGATATTTACTGACTCTTCTAATTTAAACAGTCAAGAACAAGATCAAACCTGGGAAAACATTCAAGAAGAGTTTTCTCAGAGTTTTAAACAAATGAATCAAGCTTGGCAGGAGGCACAAGAAAGTCCAGTTAAGGAAGAAAGTGAAGAATTTGTAGATAGTTTTAAAGACATGATTGAGGAAGAATCAGTTAAAAAACAAGATAAAAACAATTTAGAATCTTTTCCTGAATCTGAAGATATAGAAAATAGTGAGGTAGCTGATAAATCCACCGATCATTGTCCTGAATATGTTAATTGTATGCCAACTTATGATGAATTACCTGAAGATTTCTGTGTAGTTCCTCCGGGTTGTGAAGATGTTACTTTAAAAGTTTATTAATTAATTTATGTCAAAAAAAGAAAATAAAGATAAAGACAAAGAAATAAAGCGAGAGTTAAAAGATGGTGAAGAGCAGACTGATTATGGTGTAATATTTAATCAACCAATCGTTGATGAAATGAGCCGCTCTTATCTAGATTATGCCATGAGCGTAATTGTTTCTCGAGCCCTGCCAGATGTACGCGATGGTCTAAAGCCAGTTCATCGTCGCATTTTATATGCGATGTGGAGCATTGGCTTGCGTTCTAATTCTAAATATAGAAAGTCAGCTACTGTGGTTGGTGAAGTTTTAGGTAAATATCATCCCCATGGTGATAGTGCTGTTTATGACTCTATGGTGCGCATGGCACAGGATTTTTCTATGCGATACCCTCTTGTTAGAGGACAGGGAAACTTTGGATCAATGGATGGAGACGGTGCAGCTGCTATGCGTTACACTGAAGCTAAAATGGCCGCGATTTCTGATGAATTATTGTTTGATATAGAAAAAGAAACGGTTGATTTCGTTGATAACTTTGATGGCTCTCATCAGGAACCAAGAGTAATGCCAGCCAAACTTCCCAATTTATTACTTAATGGCACCATGGGAATTGCAGTTGGTATGGCCACTAATATCCCCCCTCATAATTTAGGGGAATTAATTGAAGCTATTGAATGTTTAATTGAAAAACCAGATTCCAGTGTTGAAGATTTAGCTAAATTTGTAAAAGGACCAGATTTTCCCAATGGTGGTATAATTTATAATCAAAAGGATATTTTAAATGCCTATGCCACAGGAAAGGGTGGTATAGTTTTACGAGGTTTAGCAGAAATTAAAGAGGATAAGGGAGGAAGTTTTCAAATTATAATTTCTGAAATTCCCTATCAAGTCAACAAAGCTGATTTAGTGACTAAAATTGCTGATTTAGTAAAAGATAAAAAACTGGAAGGTATTAAAGGTTTACGTGATGAATCAGATAGAGATGGAGTAAGAATTGTTGTGGATTTAAAAAAGGATACTTATCCTAAAAAAATCTTAAATGCTTTATATAAAAATACTAGTTTGCAAACCACTTTTCATATAAACATGCTAGCCCTTATTGATGGTATTCAACCAAGAGTGATGACATTGAAGATGATACTGGAAGAATATATTTTGCATCGCCAAGAAGTGATACGTCGACGAACTCAATATGACTTAAACAAAGCTAGAGATCGCGCTCATATACTGGAAGGTTTAATGATTGCTTTAAAAAATATTGATGCAGTAATTAAAACTATTAAAGCTTCAAAAGATAAAGAGATAGCTAAAACTAATTTAATCAAGAAATTTAAGTTATCAGAAAGACAAGCGGTGGCTATTTTGGAAATGAGATTGCAGAATTTAGCTAACCTGGAAAGACTAAAAATTGAAGATGAGCTAAAAGAAAAAAAGAAAATGATTGCAGAGTTTGAAGCGATTTTAAGTTCAAAAACAAAAATAAGAAATATTATCAAAAAAGAAATAAAGGATTTAAAAGAAAAGTTCGCTGATAAAAGAAGAACCAAAGTGGTCCCCCATGGAGTAAAAGATTTTAATATGGAAGATTTGGTTCCCAATGAAGAAACAGTGGTAATGATGACCAGGGATGGTTATATCAAAAGATTAGAACCTAGCACCTTTAAAGTCCAAGCGCGAGGAGGAAAGGGAGTGATGGGTCTTTCCACTAAAGAAGAGGATACAGTTGAATTTATGTTTACTACCTTTACTCACAGCGAATTACTCTTTTTTACTACCCGAGGTAGAGTGTTTAAATTAAAAGCCTATGAACTACCTTCAGCTTCTCGAACCTCTAAAGGTACGCCAATAGTTAATTTCCTTCAATTAATCAGTGGTGAACAGGTAACCTCAATTTTGCCACTTGATAAAATTCAAGATAGTAAGTATTTATTTTTTGCCACTGAGAAAGGTTTGGTTAAGAAAGTAGAGTTATCAGCCTTTGATAATTTAAGAAGTAATGGTTTAATTGCTATTAAAATAAAAGATAATGATCGCCTAATTTGGACTAAACCGACTTCAGGTTCAGATCAAATACTATTAATAAGCTCTAAAGGCCAAGCAATACGCTTTAAAGAAAAAGATGTTCGCTCAATGGGAAGAACTGCTAGTGGTGTTTATGGTATTCGCTTGAAAAATGGTGATTTAATGGTTGGCATGGGAGTAGCTAAGGTTGATAAAAAAGAAAGAAATTATCAAATTTTAACTATTATGGCCAATGGTTATGGCAAGCGAACCAACTTTAGTTTATATAAAGTTCAAGGAAGAGGTGGTAGTGGTATAAAAACCGCTAAAGTAACTGATAAGACCGGAACATTAACTAATGCCTTTTTAGTTGATGCTGACAAAATGGAAAAAAGAGATCTAGTTATTATTTCAGAAAAAGGACAAGTGATTAGATTACCTTTTAAAGCAGTTAATGTTTTAAATAGAGATACTCAGGGAATTAGGATTATGCGCTTTAGAGATAGTAATGACAAAGTATCAAGTGTTACTTGGATATAATTTTTATTTAATATAAAATTAAGACTTTATTTAAAGACTTCTCTTTTAAGAGGAGTCTTTATTTGTAATTTTGGACTTGACAACTCCAAAATTTATAGTAAAATGGAGTTAGTGAGTTAAAATTATAAATTTATGTATAAAAGAATTATAACTTATCCTAAAAATAAAAGCTTCTTCTTGTTTGGACCAAGAGGGGTTGGAAAAACAACTTGGTTAAAACATACTTTTACTAAAGCTATATATATTAGTTTATTAAAAGCAGAAAACTTTACTTATTTATTAGCTAATCCAAGTCGTTTGTCTGAATATATTCCTAATAATTTTTCAGATTGGATTATAATTGATGAAGTGCAAAAAATTCCGGAATTATTAGATGAGGTCCACTATTTAATTGAAGAAAAAAAATATAAATTTATTTTAACTGGGTCTAGCGCTAGGAAATTAAAAAATAAAAATGTTAATTTATTGGCTGGTCGGGCTCTAAAATACAATATGTATCCTTTAACTCACTTAGAATTATCTGGGGATTTTTCATTTAAAAATGCGATAAAATATGGATCAATGCCTATGATTTTTAGTGAAGAAGATAAACTGAAATATTTACAATCTTATGTAATGACTTATTTAGAGGAAGAGATAAAGCAGGAAGGGCTGGCACGAAATATTAGCAATTTTTCACGTTTTCTAGAGGTGGCTAGTTTTTCTCAAGCTTCAGTATTAAATATGTCTGAAATAGCTAGAGAAGCTAGTATTCATAGAAAAGCGGTTGAAAACTATTTTTCAATTCTAGAAGATTTATTAATTGCTTATTACTTAAAACCATTTACTAAAAAACAAAAAAGAGATCAAATTAAGCATAATAAATTTTATTTTTTTGATGCTGGTATTTTTAGAGTTATAAGACCTCAAGGACCTTATGATTTTTCTGAAGAGATAGAAGGCGTGGCCATTGAAACACAAATACTGCATGAATTAAAAGCAATTATTGATTATAAAAATTTAAATTATGAAATCTTTTTCTGGAGAACGCGTCAAGGACATGAAGTTGATTTTATACTTTATGGACAAAAAAATATTATTGCTATTGAAGTAAAAAGAAAATCTAAAATTAATAATAGTGATTTAAATGGTCTAAAATTATTTATTAAAGATTATCCTCAAGCCAAAGCTTATTTGCTTTATGGTGGTAAAGAAGTATTGTATTATGATAATATTACTTTGATGCCTTTTAATCATTTTTTTAAAAATTTTCTAGATTTATTAAAATAAAAATATATGGAAATTTATCTAATTATTATATCAATTATTCTTTTATTGGGAATTTTTGTGGTTATATACTTATTAAGTAAAAAGAAGGAAGATGGAAATAGTGAAAAGTTTACAGTTTTAAATGAAAAACTTTCTCAATTATCAACTCAAAATACAGAGCTAAGGCAAGAGCTTGATAAAAAGTTAAGTGAAACTTATCAAGCTTCACAAGGACAATTTAAAGAAACCACTAAGGTGATCCAAGATATAAACTCACAATCATCTAAGTTAATAACTGAGGTAACTGAAAAATTATCTAAATTAGATGAAACCAACAAGCAAGTTGTTGATTTTTCTTCCCAACTACAAAACTTACAAGATATTTTAAAAAATCCTAAACAACGAGGGGTTTTAGGAGAGTATTATTTAGAGGAAACTCTAAAAAATGTCTTATCACCTAAATCATATAAAATGCAGTATAGTCTGGGGACAGATGAGAAAACTGATAAAGAATTGATAGTTGATGCAGCTGTATTTATAAAGGATAAAATTATTCCTATTGATGCTAAATTTACTTTAGAAAATTATGAGAGATTACTTAATTCTTCAGACCCTGAAGTGCGTAAAAAACATGAAGCTCAATTTAAAAAAGATTTAAAAACCAGAATTGATGAAACGGCTAAATATGTACTACCTGAAAGAGGCACTATGGAATTTGCTTTTATGTTTATTCCCTCTGAAGCTATTTATTACGATTTATTGGTAAATGCAGTCGGTAATGTAAAAGTCAATACTCGAGATTTAGTGGAGTATGCTTTTCGTGATAAAAAAGTAATAATTGTTTCTCCGACTTCATTTTTAGCTTATCTACAAACTGTCCTGCAAGGTCTAAAGGCTATGCAAATAGAGGAAAAAGCTAAAGAGATTAAAGTTAACATAGAAAAGCTTGGTAAACACCTACTTAGCTATGATGAGTTTTTAAAAAAACTTGGTAATAGTTTAAACACCAGTGTTAATCATTACAACAAAGCTTATCAAGAATTTAAAAAAGTTGATAAAGATGTAACTAAAATAGTTGATAAGAAAAAAACCATTGACCCAATAAAAATTGACGGACCTCAAACTTAAATATGGAAAATAAAATATTAGACAACAAGGAATTAAAAACAGCCACTTTAAAGACTATTATTTTTTTTGATTTATTTTCCTATCCATTAACTGCTTATGAAACATGGCGCTACTTGCAATATAAAACAGATTTTTTAAGTTGTAAAAAGCATTTAGACAATTTAGTAAAAGAAGGAAGAATTTCTGAAAGAGAAACTTTTTATTACTTAAAAAATCAAGAAAAAAATTTAGAATATCGAAACAACCGATACCATCACTCTAATCGAAAAATAGAGATTGCTAGAAAAATGGTTAAATTATTTAGTTTTCTTCCATCTGTAAAATTTGTGGCACTGAGCAATTTAATTGGTCGGCATAATATGCGAGATGGAAGTGATATTGATTTGTTTATCATAACTAGCAAAAATCGCTTATGGATTACTAGATTATTTTGTGCTGGTTTAATGAAACTGCTCAACAAAAGACCAAATAAAAAAACTAAGCGAGATAAAATCTGCTTGAGTTTTTATGTGGATGAAGTCAATTTAAATTTAGAAGACCTGGCTCTAAAAGAAGGTGATGATTATTATTTTTATTATTGGTTAACTGGCCTTTACCCTCTCTTTGATAAAGGAGCTTATCACTCTTATTTAATGACAAAAAATCATTGGTTAAAAAATTATTTACCCAATGTTGATCTACTGCTAAGCAATCAGGCATATACCCCAAAATTAAATTTAGAGCAGAAAAAAAATATTGTTTCCAGTTTTGGTCATGTAATTGTTGATTTTTTTGAAAATATTTGTGCTCGCTTGCAAAAAAAGATAATGCCCAAAGAATTAAAAGAAAAAGCTAATTTGAGTTCTCAAGTAATAATTAGCCAAGGGATTTTAAAGCTATATTTAGTTGACAGAAGAAAAGAATTTAAACAAAGATATTTAAATCATTTAGAGAAGTTTTTATAAATAGATATAAATGATTAAAAAATTTTACAATCTATTAATTTTTTTAACTGGTTTTAGTTTGCTGTGGCAAACTAAAATCATACTTAGACCAGAAGAAATAAACTATTGGGAGATTAGTTTATTTTTTTCTATGATTTTTTTATTTATTTTTATTATTGTTTTTAATAAAAAACTTTTATTGAATTTTAAATATCGAAATTATTTAGAAAAAACTTTAATTGCCCTAGTTTTTCTTGAGTTATTTATTATAATTTCTATTTTCTTCTCACCAGATATTTTGCTATCACTTTATCGTTATTTAATCTTTATATTAGCTATTCTTCTTTATTTGATAGTTAAAAATTTCAACTTTAAACAAAAAAAATATTTTATTTCCGGAGTTTTCTTAGCTGGATTTTTTCAGGCTATAATTGCTTTTTTACAATTCATTTGGCAAAAGTCAGTGGCTAGTAAGTATTTAGGTATGGCTTTTCATGATGCAGCCAGTTTAGGAACGGCAGTAGTTGAGAGTAGTTCTGGACGTTGGCTTCGAGCTTATGGAGCTCTTGATCATCCAAATGTTTTAGGTGGAGTTTTAGCTCTTATTTGTCTTTGGTCAGCTTGGTTTATAATGAAATATAATTTTAAATCAGATTGGGAGAAAATTTTTCTGTGGTTAGTTTATTTAAGCACACTAGCAGGTCTTTTTTTCTCATTTTCTCGCAGTGCTTGGCTAGCATTTCTACTGGTGAAAATAATTTTAGTTTTATATTTTATTTTTAAAAAACATTACTACAAAAGAGTAGTCTTGTTAGTTTTATCTAGTATTTTACTACTTTCCCCTTTTGTTTTAATTTATAATGATTTAATTTCTACTCGACTGCTATCACGAGGTAGAGTTGAACAAATTTCTATTAATGAGCGCCAAAGTGATGTTAGAGAATTTTCTTTTAAAAATTATAAACATTTTTTATTTGGTAAGGGTTTTGGTAGTTATAGTTTGTGGCAATACATAGATGATGAAGAAGAAAAACCGGCTTGGAATTATCAACCAATACATAATTTTTGGCTACTTTTTATTTTTGAAGTTGGAATCTTTGCCGTTTTAAGTTTTCTGGCTTTTTTGTTTTTCTATATTCAAAAAGTATATAAAAAAAGTCAAAAAGAATTTGTTTTGAGTCTTTTAACGATTATTTTTTTCTTTATAATTTTTCTTTTTGATCACTGGGTTTTAACAATTCCTTTTGGCCTTTGGTTTTTGTTTTCCTTTTTAGCAATTATTGAATAATTTTTTTGTAAATAGAGACAATCTTTGATGCTATTTTTTAAAATTTTTCTAATTAACTCTTTATCTTCTTTTTCCATATTTTTAGATAGTTTTTCTTCAAGGATTGTTAGTATTGAAGCCAAGGTGCCAAAATAATCAGAACTTTTTACATGAAAACGTACGCCCTTAATATCTGACAAAAGCCAATTTATGCTTTTTAATTGATAATTTTTCATATATTTAACTTTTAATTAAACTATTGTACTGATTGTCGCCAATGATTATATGATCTAAAAGATCAATATTTAATAATTTACTTACTTCAATTAATTTTTTAGTAATTTTAAGATCATCTTGACTAGCCTTTACGTTTCCAGAGGGGTGATTGTGGGCAATAATGACGGCAGAGGCACTATGGAAAATAGCTGGTTTAAAGATTTCTCTTGGATGTAGCAAATTTTTATCTAAGGTGCCAATTGAAATTATTTCTTCATAAATTAATTGAAATTGACTGTTTAAATATAAACCCCGAAGTTGTTCTTTTTTTAATTCACTCATGTTTTTTAGATAAGCAAATACGTCCTTAGCGCAACGAAAAGATATTTTTTCATATGTATCTCTTTTAAAAAACCTTTTTCCAATTTCTAAACAGGCAATTAACTGACAGGCTTTGTTGATTGGTAGATTAAAATTAGTTGATAGGCTTTTTGCATTCTTTTCTTTAATTAGAGATTTTTCTCCATAATCTTTTATTAACCTTGAAGCCATAGTCATTACTTCCTCATTTCTGCTACCGGTGGTTAAAACGATTGCTAGTAGTTCATAGTTTTTTAAATTATCTGGTCCGCTTTTAATTAACTTTTCTCGTGGTCTTTCACTGAAACTTAAATCTTTTATTTTAATATTATATTTTTGTTTTTTCATAAAAGTTTAGATCGCTTTTAATTATAGAAAAGATGTGATAAATTTAAGTTAAATAATTAATAATTTTTTAATATCGTATGAAAGAAAAAACAATCAAAAAAAAGCAAAAAACCTTAAAAAATGGATTTAAAATTGTTAGCCTTAATGACCCTTCCGCTATTACTACCACTGCTCTTTTGGTAGTAAAAACTGGATCAAAATATGAAAGTGCTAAAGAAAATGGTTTATCTCATTTTTTAGAACATTTGTTTTTTAAAGGAACTAAAAAAAGACCCAGCGCGCTTGAGTTATCAAGCGACCTGGATTCATTAGGTGGTGAATACAATGCTTTTACTGGCAAGGAATATACTGGTTATTATGTAAAAGTTGCTGCTGGAAGAGTTACTGGCGCTTTAGATATTTTATCTGACATGTTGCTTTCTCCTTTATTTCCCAAGCAAGAAATTACCAGAGAAAAGGGAGTGGTGATTGAAGAAATAAAAATGTACAACGATAATCCTTTAATGCATGTTGAAGATGTTTTTGAAACTTGTCTTTATGGAGATACACCAGCTGGTTGGGAGGTAATCGGTAGTCGCAAAAATGTACGTCAGTTTTCTCATTCATTGCTTTTAGATTACTATAAAAGACAATATGGTGCCTCTAGTATGACCTTAATTATAAGTGGAGCGGTTACAGAAAAAGATATTTCATCAGCCTCAAAACTATTTTCAAAAGCATTGAAGAATCCTTGGCAAGTCAAACAAAAAGTCAGTGACAAACAAAGTGAAGCTAGAGTAAAAATAGTAAGACAAAAAATTGATCAAGCTAATTTATCACTTGGAGTTAGAGCTGTGCCAGTTGACCATCCACAAGAAGCGACCATTAAATTACTAAGCTTTATTTTAGGAGGTTCTATGAGTTCAAGACTTTTTGTTTCTCTTCGAGAAAGAAGAGGTCTCGCTTATTATATTAAAACTATCAATGAACAATACTCTGACTCTGCTTATTTAACCACTCAAGCGGGAGTACCGCTTAAGAAATTAAAAGAGTCAATTGAGTTAATTAAAAAAGAATATAAATTAATTGCCCAAGAAGGAATAGATGAAAAAGAATTAAAAAGAACTAAAGATATGGCAATTGGTCGCTTGAAACTAAACTTAGAAGGCAGTGACGATTTAGCTAATTGGTATGGCAAACAAGCAGTTATGAGAAAGAAATTTGTAAGTCCTGAGCAGTATATTAAAAAAATAGAAGGCATTAGTTTAAAAGAAATCAATCAAGTAGCTTCTGATATCTTCAAACAACCTCTTAATCTAGCTATTATCGCCAACGTTTCACCAAACAAACAAAAAGAATTTCTTAAGTTATTAGAAAATTAAGATGGATAATTTAGAAATAAAATATAATCAGGAGCAAAAAAAAGCAGTTAAACATAAAGATGGAGCGATGTTAACAGTTGCTGGAGCTGGAACAGGAAAGACTAGTGTTTTAATTGGTCGTTTAGCTAATTTATGTTTAAACAAACAAATTCCTTTAAATGAAATATTGCTTTTAACTTTTACTGAAAAAGCGGCTGGAGAAATGGAGGAAAGAGCTGACCGCATACTACCTTATGGTTATTTTGATAGCCAAATTCATACCTTCCATGGTTTTGCTGAAAAGGTTTTGCGTGAATTTGCATTAGAGATTGGCTTAAATCCTGATTTTAAATTATTAAATACCACCGAGCAGTGGATCTTTTTTGTTAAAAATATTTCTGAATTTAATTTAGACTATTATCGACCCTTGGGAAGTCCTAATAAATTTGTGAGTGAAATTTTAAAACATTTTTCTCGTTTAAAGGATGAAAATATTAATTCACAAAAATATCTTGAGTATGTCAAAGAAAAACAAGAAAATTTTAACAAAGAAATAGAAGTAGAAGAATTTGAAATCACTCGTTTAAATGAATTAGCTAAGGCTTATGAAAAATATAATCAATTAATGCTAGATAATAATTATCTAGATTTTGGTGATTTGATACTTTATTGCTTAAAACTGTTTAAAGAGCGACCCAATATTTTAGCCCTCTGGCAAAAACGTTGTCGCTATATAATGGTTGATGAATTTCAAGATACTAATTGGGCACAATATGAATTAGTAAAAGTGTTGGCTAAACCGGATAATAATTTATTGGTAGTTGGCGATGACGATCAAGCAATTTATAAATTCAGAGGAGCATCACTGGCTAATATTATGCAGTTTAAAGAAGATTACCCTCAAGCTAGAGAAGTTTTGCTAACTGATAATTATCGCTCTTTTCAGGAAATACTAGATAAAGCTTATTTGCTTATAAAAAACAATAATCCCTATCGTTTAGAGGAAAAATTAGGTATAGATAAGCAAATAAAATCAAAAATTTCAGATGAACCAGGAAAAAAAGTAGAATTTAAAAATTTACCCAATGCCCTGCAGGAAATAAATCAAGTGACAGAAAAAATAAAAGAATTGCATAAAAAGGGAGTTAATTTTTCAGAAATTTCTATTTTAGCTCGCTCTAACAAAGTAGCGGAAGATTATTCTAGTCAATTAAAAAAACTCGGAGTTCCTAATCAGTTTATTTCACTGAGAGGTTTATATCGAAAAGATATTATTGTTAGCTGTTTGGCATATCTTAGAACATTAAATGATTTTCATAGTCCTAATTCTTTATTCTCACTTTTTAGTTTTGATAAATTTAATATTAAATACTCACAAATTGTAGAAATTAATCGTTTTGCCAGAAGAAAAAATTTGTCATTATTTGAAGCTCTAGAAAATGTTAGACAAATTCCAAATTTAGATAAAGAAACTGTAGAAAAAGTAGAAAGCTTAGTTAATTTACTTAAAAAACACGGTCAGCTAGTTAAAGACAAACAAGCTAGCAAAATATTTTTGGAATTTATAAAAGAATCAGGTTTAATAGAAAGCTTAGATTATGATAGAGATCAAGAGCAGTTTTCCTATCTTAATCAATTTTATAAAAAAATTAAAAATTTTGAAGATAACTTAAAAGATGCCAAATTGTCTGATTTTATAGAAACCCTTGATTTAGAAATGGAAGCTGGTGACAGTGGTTCTTTGTCTCTTGATTTTATAGACAATGAAACTGTTAAAATTATGACAATTCATGGAGCCAAGGGACTGGAATTTAGTTATGTTTTTTTAGTAAGTTTAATGGAAAGAAGATTTCCAAGTGATAATCGAAAGGATAAAATTGAACTGCCAGCTGATTTAATTAAAGAAAAAATTGATACCAGTAAAGATAGGCACATTGAAGAGGAAAGACGCTTGTTTTATGTAGCTATGACTAGAGCCAAGAAGTGTCTTTATCTTAGCTCATGGTGGGGTGAAAATGAGCCAAGAGAAAGAAAAGTCTCTCGTTTTGTTTTAGAAGCTGGCTTTGAGCCGGAAAAAATAACTTTAAAAAATACTTTAGATAAAAAGGAACTACTTGAAGATTTAAAAGAAAAAAAGAAAGATTATAGTAAAAATCATGATTTAGTTTTGCCCAAACGATTTTCTTTTTCACAATTAGCTGCTTTTGATAATTGTCCTTTGCAGTATAAATTTGCTTTTATATTAAAAGTACCAGCCCCAAGTGATAAAGCAAGTTTAATTTTTGGTCGAGTCATGCACAATGTTTTATATGATTTCCTTTTACCACTGAGCATGGGTGGTCAAGCTAATTTATTTTCTAAAACTCCAGACCTAAAAGAGTATATAAATTGGAAAAAATTAAAAGATATTTATGAAAAAAGATTTGTAAGTGAAGGTTATAGTAGTAAAAAAGAAAAACAAGATTATTATAATGATGGCATAAATAGTTTAAAATTATTTTTAGAGGAAATAAAAAATGAAAAACCATCAATTCTTTATTTAGAAAAAGACTTTAGTTTTAAAGTTAATAATGATATTATAAAAGGGAAGATTGATAGGATCGACAAAAACCTTGATGGCTCAGTAGATGTTATTGATTATAAGACTGGAAATAGTAAAGAAAAGTTAGCTTACAAAGATAAAAAACAATTAATTATTTATCAGTTATTTTTAGAGAAAAGTTTAAAGCTAAAGGTTTCTAATTTAAGTTATTATTATCTCAAAGATGCTACTTGGCAGACATTTAAAGCTAGCGAAGCTGAAAAGATAAAAGTTGAAACTGAAGTTATAGAGCAAATAAAGGCTATAAAAAAGAAAGAATTTATAGCTAAGCCCTCACGTCTTTGTCAGTATTGTGATTTTAAAGAAATTTGTCCTTGGCGACAAATTTAAAATACTTTATATATATTTTATATTAATTTGCTAACATGGAACCACAATTTCAACAACATGGAGCTTTTTCAAAATTTAAATGGCGCTGGGTATTATACTTTTTAATTTTTGTTACTTGGTCTGCTTGGCTTATAAATCTTTGGATAGCCAATGAGGGCAGACATATTGTTTTTGATTGCATATCAGATATTGACCCCCATCCTGTAGTTTTAGTGTTGGGAGCTGCAGTTACACCTGAAGGAGATTTAGGCTATTATTTCCGTGACAGATTGGAAACTGCTATAGATTTATATGAAGCTGATCAAGTTAGTAAAATTCTAGTTAGTGGTAAAGGTGGTCGCTATTCATACAATGAAATTGAACCAGCAAAAGATTTTCTATTAAAAAATAATATTCGACAGAGTGATATTTTTCTAGACTATAATAGCAAAAATACTTTTTCTAGTATGTATCGAGCTAAACATTTATATAATATTGATGAAGCTTTAATTGTATCCCAAGACTTTCATCTACCTCGGGCACTTTATTTAGCCAGAAGGCTAGATATTGACTCATATGGTTGTGTAGCTGATAGTGAGGATTATATGGACTTGTCTCAAGACAGACAAAGAGAGTTTTTTGCTCGCGTTAAAGCTTGGCTTGATATAAACTTAAATGTTAACTTAACTTTAACCGAAACTGGTGTTGACATAGAAGATGATGGTAAAAAAACTTGGATGGCTTTTTAATAATAAAAATTTATGATAGTTAATAACGATCGTTTTTTAGGAGCGGAATCAAAAGAAGGTGAGGAAAAATTAGAATTAACTCTGAGACCAAAAAATTTACAAGAATATATTGGTCAATCAGCAGTTAAGGAAAATTTATCAATCACTATTTCTGCTGCTAAACAACGGGAAGAAACAATTGAACACGTATTGCTCTACGGAGCACCGGGTTTGGGAAAAACTACCTTAGCTCACGTTATTGCCAATGAAACTAAGAGTAAAATTAGAGTAACTTCAGGACCAGCCATTGAAAAAGGTGGTGATTTAGCAGCTATTCTTAGTAACTTAGAAGAAGGTGATATTTTATTTATTGATGAAATTCATCGACTGCCTAAAACAGTTGAAGAAATTCTTTACCCAGCCATGGAAGATTTTTCTCTAGATATTGTAATGGGCAAAGGCCCTAGCGCTAAAACTATACGCCTAGACTTACCAAAGTTTACCATCATTGGCGCTACTACTTTAGCTAGTCTTTTGTCAGCTCCACTTCGAGATCGTTTTGGGATAATTTTTCATTTAAACTTCTATCAAGAAGATGAGATTGAAGAAATTGTTTTACGAAGTGCGAAAATATTACAAATTGATTTAAAAAAAGAAGCGGCTAGCGAAATTGCTAAACGCTCAAGAAAAACTCCTAGAGTAGCTAATCGATTACTAAAAAGAGTCCGTGATTATTGTCAGGTAAAACATCAAGGTGAAATTAGTCCAGAAAACTGTCTATCAGCTTTTAAAATGTTAGGTATTGATGATTTAGGTTTAGATGAAGTTGATCGTCGTTTGCTTTTAACAATTGCTAATAAGTTTTCAGGTGGACCGGTTGGACTAAATACTTTAGCAGCCGCTAGTGGAGAAGAAGCTCAAACTATTGAAAATATATATGAGCCATATTTAATGCAACTTGGTTTTCTAAATCGTTCAGCCAGAGGAAGAATTTTAACTAATTTAGCCTATAAACATTTAGGTTTAAAAATTCCTGAAAGTAATCAATTGTTTTAATTTTATGCTAAAAAAATCTGAATTTGATTACTCACTACCATCTGAGCTTATTGCTCAAAAACCCATATTTCCGCGCCATCAAGCGCGGCTTTTGTTGGTAGATAAAAAAAGAAAAAATTTAAAAGATGATAATGTTTTTAATTTAGATAAAATTTTAAGAAAGGATGATTTGTTGGTATTAAACGATACTAAAGTTTTTCCAGCCAGACTACAGGGCAAAAAAATAAGTGGCGGAAAAATTGAAATATTTTTGCTTAAAGAAATAAAAGATTATGTTTGGCAAGCTTTAATTAAAGGAAAAATTGATCTTAACCAGGAAATAGTTTTATCTGATAATCTTTACGCTATAGTTACTAGAAAAGATAAAGATAGTACTTGTTTAGTAAAATTTAGTTTAAAAGGAGATTTGTTAAACAAAGAATTAAAAAAGATTGGCCAAACTCCACTTCCTCCATATATTAAGCATGGAAAAGCGGATAAAAATGATAAGACTAGATATCAAACTGTTTTTGCTAATAAAAAACATGAACAATCTGTGGCCGCCCCTACTGCTGGTTTACACTTTAGTCAAGAATTAATTGATAAAATTGAAAAACAAAAGATTGAAATAGTTAAAATTACTCTTCATGTAGGACTAGGAACTTTTGCTCCTATAAAAACTGACAATATTTTAAATCATAAAATGCACAAAGAAAGAATGATAATAAAAAAAGATACTAAAGATAAAATACTGCAGGCAAAAAAAGATAAAAGAAGAGTAGTGGCCGTGGGCACTACTGTTTGTCGGGCTCTGGAAACCTTAGGGAGAGACTTAAAATTAGCTGGTAAACAACAAGATTTTAGTGCAGAAACTGATATTTTTATTTATCCCGGATTTAAGTTCAAGATAAGCGATGTTCTTTTGACTAATTTTCACTTGCCTCAATCTAGTTTGTTAATGCTAGTGTCAGCTTTGGCTGGCAAAGATTTAATAATGTCTGCTTATAAAAGAGCAATTGAGAAAAAATATCGTTTTTATAGTTATGGAGATGCAATGTTGATTTATTAAAATTTTTATGGTAAACTAAAAAACGTCTTTAAAGATAATTAAGATTTTATGGGAAGAAAAATATTTATATTTGTTTGGGAATTATTTAAAATTACAGTAATTTCGCTAGCTATTATATTGCCGGTTCGATATTACCTAATACAACCCTTTTATGTTAGGGGAGCTTCAATGGAACCCAATTTTTATAACCATGAGTATTTAATAGTTGATCAGATTTCTTATCGTTTTCGTGAAATTGAAAGGGGTGAAGTTGTTGTTTTTCGTTACCCAAGAAACCCTCAAGAGCATTTTATAAAAAGAGTAATTGCTCTGCCGTCTGAGTCAATAGAGATCAAGCAAGGAGATGTATATATTTACAATGAAAAAAACCCTCAAGGAATATCAATTAACGAACCTTATTTAGATGAAAAATATTTAAGTAATTATTCAAGTGAAGGAAGAATTGACTTACAAGATAATGAGTATTATGTTTTAGGCGATAATCGGGGTTCATCTAAGGACTCAAGAAATTTTGGTCCCTTAAAGCAAGAGTTTATTACCGGACGGGTGCTTCTTAGAGGATTGCCGATAAATCGAGCAACAATGTTTAATGAAATACCAATGTATGAAGGAGTAGATTTTTAATTAAATAATTTTTTATGGCTAAAAAAAAGATAGATAAAAAAAATATTGCCCAGAAACCGGAAAGAAAACCAGGAAAAAAAATTAATCGATTACTAGGGATGAAAGATATTACTCCCAGTGATCATTATTATTTTTCTTTGCTTTCTCAAAAAGCTCAAGAATTAGCCGAGTTGTATGGTTTCTCTTCTATTAAAACACCAATAATAGAAAATTTAAATTTATATAAAAATTCAACTCGCCGAGGGAATGAAAAAGATTTCTATACAATTGAAGCAGAAAAAGGAGAAACGGCAGTTTTGCGTCCTGAGTTAACTCAAGGTATGCTTAGATCTTGTTTTGAAAATAATTTAAATCAAAACAATGAACCAGTACGATTATTTTCTATTGGTCCTATTTTTAGAAAAGAAAAATTACAATCTGGTCGCTATAGAGAATCAACTCAATTTAATTTAGAAATAATTGGAGAAAATAAACCTATGGCTGAAGCCCTGCTTATCTCCTTAGTACATAATTTTTTGAAGGAATTAAATATCTCAGCTCAGGTACAAATTAATAGCCTGGGTGATAAGGAATGTCGTAAAGAATATAATGCAAAATTATTAAAATTTTGCAAAGAGAGAGGTAAAAGAAGTAAGTTTTGTAGTGAATGTAAAAAAAATCTAGAAAAAAATATATTGGCTTTACTTGATTGTCAAGAAGGTGATTGTTTACAGCTTATGTCTGAAGCACCACAAATTGCTGATCATTTAAGCGAAGATAGTCAAAAACATTTCAAAAAAGTTTTAGAATATTTAGATGATTTAAATATTAATTATAATTTTAATCCATATTTAGTTCGTGGTTTAAGTTATTATAATGATACTGTTTTTGAATTTTGGCCAGTAAATGAAAATGGTGAAGCTCAAGGCAAGCTTTCTCTAGCCGGGGGCGGTAGGTTTGATGATTTAACTGGTGGCTTGGGAGGAGAATATACTTCTGCGGTAGGAATTGCGGTTGGTTTGGAAAGAGTTTTAAATAAAGCTCGAGATAGTATTCAAGAAAAACCAAGAGAGGAGGATTTAGTTTTTCTAGCCCAACTGGGAGAACAAGCAAAAATTAAATCAATTCTACTGTTTGAAGAATTAAGAAAAGAAGGTTTTTTAGTTCGTCAATCATTTATATCAGATAGCTTGAAGTCACAAATTGAGGAAGCCAATAAATTAAAAGCTAAAGTTAGTTTAATCATGGGTAAAAAAGAAGTAATGGATGAAACTATTATTATGAGAGATATGGAGTCAGGAGTTCAGGAAATTGTAGCTTATAAAAAAATTAAAGATAAATTAAGGAAAAAAATAATTAGAAAGGAAGGTGGTTTTTATGGCTGATTTTAAAAGAAAGCCAGGTGAAAGTTTTGAAGGATTTTTACGTAAGTTTAAAAAGGCATTAAAAAGTAGTAAACGTTTAGATATTGCGCGCTCAAAAAAGCAAGTAAATCCTAAAACCAACAAAAATCAACAAAAAAAACAAGCCTTAGCGGCTCAAAAAATCAGAAAAGAAAAAGAATATTTAAGAAAAATCGGTAAACTTCCAGAAAATGATTATAAGAATTAGTTAAAAAATTCCCAAGTTAATTTGGGAATTTTTTTATACTTAATTTTTTTTACTCGGGAAAATATTTTTTAAATTTTCTAGGGTAGATTTTTTAGCGTGTTGCTTGATATTATCTTTAGCCCTTTTGGTTTTAACAAACTTTAGCCAATCTTTGTTTGGGTGTAGCTTTTTTTTATCGGTTACGATTTCAACCATATCACCATTTTTGAGTTGTTGATATAATTTAGCATTTTTTTCATTAATTAAAGCAGCAGTTGCTTGGTTGCCAATATTGGTATGAACGGCATAGGCAAAATCTATTGGAGTAGACCCTTCGGGAAATTCAAATACATCTCCTTGAGGAGAAAAGACAAAAATTCTATCATGAAAAATATCTAATTTTATTTTTTGTACAAATTCATCGGTATTACTGATCTCTTTTTTAGTGTCTAAAATTTCTTTAATCCAGTCGGGTTGTTTGCCAATTTTGTCAGATTTTTTTGATTTGTAGTACCAATGGGCAGCTAAACCGTAAAGAGATTCTTCATGCATTTCTAGGGTGCGAATTTGAAATTCTACCGCTTTTCCATCTGGGCCGAAAATTGTAGTATGAAGGGAGCGGTAACCATTTGGTTTAGGAACTGCAATGTAGTCTTTAAAACGATTAGGTTTAGGGCGCCAAATAGTATGAATTATACCTAGTGTTTTATAGCAATCATCAATATCGTCAACAATAATTCTTAAAGCAAATACATCATAAATTTCATCAAACTTTCTATCCTTTCTTTGCATTTTTAAATAAATGCTATATAAATGCTTAAATCTAACTTCTAATTGATAGTCAATTTTTGCCTCTTCCATCTTGGGAGTTAAGACATTTTTAATTTTTTGAAAATATTGGTTTCTTTCAGTCTTTTTTTCTACTTCATATCGATTTTCCAGTTCATGAAATTTGTCGGGAAATAAATATTTAAAACAAAGATCTTCCATTTGCCATTTTAGTCGCCAAATACCAAGCATACCTGCGATTGGTGCATATATCTCTAATGTTTCTTGAGCAATTCTTTTTTGTTTTTCCTCTGGTATATAGTCTAAAGTTCTTAGGTTATGTAAGCGGTCACAAAATTTAATAAAAATAACTCGAGTGTCATTAGCCATTGCTAAAAACATTTTCTTTAAATTTTCTCGATAAAGCTCGATACCACGATATTTAATTCTACCTAATTTAGTTACACCTTTAACCAAGAAATATACTTCAGAGCCAAAATTTTCTCTAACCTCCTTTAAGGTGGTTTTTGTGTCTTCAGGAACGTCGTGTAAAATCCCGGCTAAAACTGTTGGTAGATCAGCTTTTATTTCAGTTAACAAGTAGGCTGTATGCAGAGAATGCTGAATATAGTCTTCACCACTTTTTCGTTTTTGTCCCCTGTGAGCCTTGTTGGCAAACTCATAAGCTGACAATAATAAATCACTATTGTCATTTGGTCGATTAATTTTAAATTTTTTTATAATTCTCTCTATTGTCATTTTCTTATTTTTTAAATTATGTTATAATTATTATAACATAATTGAATGATAATTTAAATAATCATGAAGTTAAATTTTCTTAAAGTTCTAATGTTTTTAGCTTGTTTTTCAAGCTTTTTATTGTTTCCTATAAATAGTCTTTATTCTCAAGGTGATTCTTATGGAGTAAATGATGAAGCGATGGATGAAATGCAACTAGATTCAGATTTACAACCCAGAGAATCTCTAGTGGGAATTATTAATATTGCCCTATCATTTCTAGGACT
>PWHG01000026.1 GCA_003554785.1 Candidatus Falkowiibacteriota bacterium | reverse complement strand
AATGATGATAAAAATCAAAAAACCTCTATATAAATACAGAGGTTTTTTGATTGGTCTGAGTGCTGGCAAGGTATTAGCGATAGTTAAACAAATTTTTAACATCTCCCCTTGCTACTCTGACCTAAATATATTATATGAGATCTAAACCCAAAAGGTAACCCTAATTGCTGCAATTGTAACATGTTATATGTATTAATATATTTTAGTTATTAAATGTAAATAGGTTTGCTTTTAAATTAATTAAGTTTTATTTTAGATTCCTTAAACACCAATATAGGTATTTCTTGTTACTTTAATTATTTTTTTATGTTATAATATAAAGCAGATACATTTTTAAAAAATAATAATAGTAAAACTATGAAAAAAACAAAACTATTTTGGATTCTACCAGTTGTTGGAATCATTTTTCTAGCTTCAGCTTGTGCAAGTCCAGCTGAAGTAGAAGATCCTGAATTAGACAGAGAAGAAGAGCAACAAGAGTTACAATTAGACAGGGAAGATGAAAAGCAAGAGCTACAAAGTGGGGTTTTAGACTTTGAAACAATTAGCAAAGACACCCAAAGTAATTATCAAGAAGATGGAAAGTATGTTATCAAAGATGAAAATGCTTTTGAAAATTTATGGCAGGACGCTTCAGATGAAGACATGCCAGAAGTTGATTTTGCCAGTGAAATGGTAATTGCGGTCTTTATGGGAGAAAAATCTAGCGGAGGTTATGATGTAGAAATTGTAGAGATTTTAGAAACAGAAGATACTCTTGAGGTGACAATTAGTGAAACTGAACCAGGAGATGATGATATGGTGACAATGGCTCTAACTTATCCTGAGCATATTATTTCTTTAGAAAACATTGACAAGGAAGTTAACTTCATTGTTCAATAAAGAAAAGAATTTCAATTGGTAAAAAGCTCGATTTAATTATCGAGCTTTTTATGTTATAATAGTTTTATATTTGACTAATTTCTTATTTTAAGATATAAACATAAACAGAGATTAAATTTCTTAATTATTTTATGCGAATAAAATTTCCTAGAACGGAAAAGAAAGAAAAAAAGTTTTTTAAGGCCAATCAGCAAATTGAATCTGATCAGGTCTATTTAATCGATGAGTCTGGTAATAATGTAGGATCAGTAGATACCAAAGAAGCCCTTTTGCGAGCCAAAGAGTTTGATCTTGATTTAGTTGAAGTAAATCCTAAGTCAGATCCTCCGGTAGCAAAGATTATTGATTTAGGGCAAATGAAGTATGAACATGAAAAAAAGGTTCATAAGCAAAAAATGATGCAAAAGAAGGTAGATATTAAAAATATTAGACTATCATTTAGAATCAGTGAGCACGATTTTTCTCTGCGCTTAAAACAAGCAGAAAAGTTTTTAAGTAAAGATAATAAGGTAAAGGTTGAGTTGACTATGCGAGGAAGAGAAAAGCAACACGCTCAAAAAGCTAGAGAAATTATGGAAAATTTCTTTAATCGTTTACAAGAAAATAGTGATTTAACATTTGAACAGGAACAGGCCTTGACAAGACAGGGCGGAAGATTTACTATGATAATAATTAATAAGAAATAATTATTATTTTTATCAGGTTATAACCTGTTTTTTTATCGGAAAAATATGCCAAAAATAAAGACTCATGGTGCAACTACTAAAAGATTTAAAATTACCAGTAGTGGCAAAATTAAAAAAAGAAAAGCTGGCCAGGATCATTTTAATTCCAGTGAATCCGGCAACATCACTCGTAAAAAAAGACGAGATGTTAATGCTGATAAAAACTTAAATAAAAATATTAAAAAATTAACCCCGTATTCTTAAATATTATCGGGTATTATTGATATAAAAATATGCCAAGAGTTAAAAGAGGAACCACTCACGTTAAAAGGAGAAAAAAATTACTACAACAAACTAAAGGTTATAAATGGGGAAGAAAAAATTTAGTTAAATTAGCTAGTACTGCTTCAACTTTAGCAGGAGCCCATGCTTATCGTGATAGACGTTTAAAAAAACGAACTAATCGTGGTTTGTGGCAAATAAAGATTAATGCCTTTGCTAGAGAGCAAGGTATTTCTTATTCCAAATTAATGGATAGTTTAAAGAAAAATAATGTAGAAATTGATAGAAAAATTTTAGCTGATTTAGCTGTAAACAATAAAAAAGTATTAAAGGCGGTTATAGAAGAAGTAAAACAAAAATAAATATATGGATTGGATTCAAATATCACAAATAATTATTCCCATATTACTTATCACAGTAATTTTATTACAAAGTCGCGGAACAGGAATTGGTGGAGCTTTTGGCGGAGGATCTGGCGGAGGCGGACTTGGTGGTGGAGATTACATGACTAAGCGTGGAATGGAGAAAAAATTATACTATGCTACTATCGTTTTAGCTGTTTTATTTTTCCTAGTTTCTTTGGCACGATTATATTTTTAAAATATCGACTCGTTATTCCCTTTTTTTGTGAATACTATTAAAGAAAAAACTCTAAAAATAATGAAAAATATTAAAAGGAATTTTAATTCTTTATTTTTTGTTTTTAAAAGAAAAAAACCTCAAAAGCAGTTAGATAAAAATTTAGTTTATTCATTATCTAAAAGTAATATTCCCAGTGGTGGTCAGTTAAAACATATCGGAAAATTACTAAATAAAAAAGAGAGAGTAATATTATTTATAGCATTCTTTTTATTATTAGCTAATATAGTATATTTATCTTATAATTTTTATCAAAAAAATTGGCAGGCCTATCCAACTGATGGAGGAGTTCACGTTGAAGGGGTTTTAGGCTTACCGCGCTTTATTAACCCTCTTTATGCTATTGATAGAGATGTTGATTCTGATTTATCTTATTTAATATATTCAAGCTTATTTACTTACAACAGTCAAGGTGAGCTAGTTGGTGACTTAGCTAGTGATTGGCAGACTTCTGATGATAATTTGGAATATACAATAAATTTAAGAGAAAATGTAAAATGGCACAATGGGGAAAAATTAACGGCTGATGATGTTTTGTTTACTTTCTATTTAATGAAGAACCCTGATTTTCGTTCGCCTTGGCAAAGAAATTTAGCTGGTGTGGAATTAGAGCAAATTGATGAGTATACAGTTAAATTTAGTCTTCAAGAGCCCTATGCTCCCTTTTTTGAATTGTTAACTTTTGGAATTTTACCAAGATTTGCTTGGGAGGCAACTAACTCTGATTTTATATTATTATCAGATCTAAATTTAAAGCCAATTGGTTCAGGTCCATATGAATTTAAATCATTAGTTAAAAATACGGCAGGAGAAATCAAGGAGTATCATTTACAGGTAAATGATGATTATTATAAAGCTAAACCATATGTTGAAGAGCTAGTTTTTAAATTTTATTTTGATCATCCACAATTAATTCAAGCCTTAAATAATCAAGAAGTTGATGCTATATCATATTTACCCCCGGAGAGGAAGGAAAATATAGTTGCTAAAAATTCTTTTAATTTCCATAGTTTAGATTTACCACAAATTAATGCAGTCTTTTTTAATCAAGAGGCAAATGAAGCTTTACAAGATTTAGATATCAGAAAAGCTTTAGCTATGTCTTTAAATCGTGATAAATTGATTGAAAAAGCAGTTGATGGACACGGAAAACGTAGTGATAGTCCTTTACCAATTAGCAATATTGCCTATAATCACGAACTTAGCCCTTTGAATTATTCAATTAGCCAAGCTCAAGAATTATTATCTCAGTCAGGTTGGGAAAAAATTAATCCTCAAGATTTAGATAACGAGGATGAAGAAAACGAAGAATTGCTAAATAATATATTAGAATTTAGTCAAGAAAATGAACATGAATTAAACACTGATTGGTTAATTAATCAAGAAGAAAGTGAATTTTTAACATTTAAATTAAGTTTACCTAATAATTATGAAAATAAAGTATTAGCAAAAAATATTAAGGAAGCTTGGGAAAAATTGGGCCTTAAAGTTAATATAGATATTTTAAGCAATGAACAATTACAAACGGATATTTTAAATGAACGTGATTTTGAAATATTATTACAAAAACAAATGATCGGAAACGATCCAGACGTTTCAGCTTTTTGGCATTCAAGTCAAAAAGATGGTGGTTTAAATTTAATAAATTATCAAAATGAAGAGGTAGATGAGTTACTATCTGAAGCTCGTCAACTAGTTAAAAACAGAGAGGAAAGAATTGATAAATATCATAAATTTCAAGAAACTTTAGTTGAAGATATGCCCGCTATATTTTTATACTCTACAAACTATCTTTATATACAAAATAAAAAATTAAAGGGATTTTCTGGTGAGGTTCTCATAGAGCCATATCACCGTTTTTCTTCAATTAGCGATTGGTATTTGAAAACAAAAAAAAGATTTATTCGTTAATTTAATTCTCTTTTTATAATAAAAATTAATTAAGGTAATTTTATTTACTAAATTTTTAGAAATATAATTACAACAAATTCTCATGATTAGAACATATAAACCCGGACATAAGTCCGCTGATGCGACTAAAAAAATTAAAACTGGTCGTCATTCTTCGTATTCAAATAAAAAAAATGTAAACACTAAAAAAACTCCAGAAAAAACTAAGACGATTTTTCCAAAGGGCAGTGGCCCAGGCTCAGATAGTCTTAGAGTTATGGTTTTAGGTGGTTTAGAGGAAGTAGGAAGAAACATGACATTGATTGAGTGTAACAAAGAAATAATAATTATTGACATGGGACTGCAATTTCCTGAAGATAGTATGCCGGGAATTGATTATATTATTCCCAATATTGAATATTTAAAAGACAAAAAAGATTGGATTAAAGGTGTAATTATTACTCACGGACACTATGATCATATTGGAGGAATTCCTCATATTATGGGAGAAATTGGTAACCCACCCATGTTTATGGGCAAAATGACTGCTGGTTTGGTTAGAAAACGACAAGAAGAATACAAGTCAGCACCGAGTTTAAAAATTAAAGAAATAGATGACAGTGAAACTGTAAAATTTAGTAATTCATTTAATGTTGAGTTTTTACGAGTAAATCACTCTATTCCTGATTGTTTTGCTGCTATTATCTCGACCCCCTATGGTAAACTTATTCATACTGGAGATTTCATAATTGATTTTTCTCCCGTTAATGATAAACCAGCGGATCTGCAAAGAATAGCAGAAATTGGTAATAAAGGGGTTTTGCTTTTAATGTCAGATTCAACTGACGCTATTCATCCTGGTTATCAAATTTCTGAATCTTCTATTGGAGAAGAAATGTCTAAATTATTTGATAAAATTGACGGTCGTATAATTATTGGCACTTTTGCTTCTCAGTTAAGTCGGGTACAAAAAATATTTGATTTAGCTAAAAAATTTAATAGAAAGGTTAATCTACAAGGAAGAAGTATGATTAATAATGTAGATGTAGCTTATAAAATTGGTTATTTAAAATTTGACCCTAAAATAATTATTGAAGATAAAGATCTAAACAAATTACCTGATAGTAAAGTTATAATTATCGGCACCGGTGCTCAAGGTGAAAAAAATGCTTTTTTAAGACGAGTAGTAAGTAATGAACATCGTTTTATTCATTTAAAAAAAGGTGATACTGTACTTTTTTCATCATCAGTTATTCCTGGTAATGAACGTTCAATTCAAAATTTAACTGATATGGTGGTTCGCCAAGGTGCTAAAGTTGTTAACTACAAAATGTTTGATATTCATGCTGGTGGTCACGCTAAGCAAGAAGATTTAAAGTTAATGATGAGACTAGTTAAACCAGAGTATTTTATGCCAATTGAAGCTAATCACTATATGCTTCAAAGTCATGCTGAATTAGCTGAACAAGTAGGTATTTCTAAGGAAAATATTTTTGTAGCTGACAATGGTCAGGTGGTTGAATTTAAAAAGCAGACCAATAATGTGTTTGGAAAATTAACTGAAGAAAAAGTACCGGCTGATTATGTAATGGTAGATGGTCTGGGTGTAGGCGATGTATCAGAGATAGTTTTGCGAGACAGAAGAATGATGTCAGGTGATGGCATGATTGTTATTATTGCTACAATAGATGCGCAGACTGGCGATGTTATTGGTAATCCCGATATAATCTCTAGAGGATTTATTTATATGAAAGAAAGTCGAGAGTTAATTGAAAAAACTCGAATGAAAGTAAAAAAGATAGTAAAAGATAAAAATCCTTTAACTGCAACTGATGATGATATAATCAAAAATAAAATTAGAAATGATATGGGACAATTTTTGTTTCAAAAAACTAAACGTCGTCCCATGGTTTTGCCGGTAATTATAAAGGTATAAAAAATTGACTTTTTTATTTAATTCTTTTATAATTTTCCTACAAGTTAATATCACCTATAATAAACTTTCGAATTTCAAGATTTTAAAATCGGAGGTGGTCGAAAGGCTCTATAAATTAGGGTTAACTTTGTTTTTTTTATTATAAACTTATGTCAGAAAAAAAAGAATTAAACAATGAAGCTTTAAGTGAAGAATTTGCTTCTTTGTTAAATAAAGATGACCACCAAATACCTCAAGTAGGTGATATGGTTAAAGGAAAAGTAGTTACTGCTTCTAAATCAGAAGTTAGGTTGGATATTGATGGTGTTTTAATGGGCGTGGTTCGTGGTCCAGAAATGTATATTGAAATTGATGAATATGCTGATTTAAAGCCCGGTGATGAAGTTGAGGCAACAGTAATTGAAACCGAAAATGAAAGTGGCGAATTAGAGCTATCTTTCCGTTTAGTTGGTCAAGAAAAAGCTTGGAATAATTTAAAAAGTGCTTTTAAAGAAAAGACTCCGGTTGAAGTTAAAATTGTTGATGCCAATAAAGGAGGTTTAATAGCTAGATATTGTCAAATTAACGGATTTTTACCAGTTTCTCAATTGTCACCTGAAAATTATCCAAGGGTTAGTGGTGGTGATAAAGGAAAAATATTAGAAAAACTTAAAAATTTCGTTGGTCAAGAGTTTGAAGTCAGCGTAACCACTTTAGATGAAGAAGAAGATAAAGTTATATTTAGCGAAAAAGATGTTTGGAACAAAAAACAAAAACCATCGCTAGATAAATATAAGGTTGGTATGGTAATTGAAGGTAAAATTTCCGCTATTACCAATTTTGGTGTTTTTGTTAACTTTGATGACAACATGGAAGGTTTAATTCATATTTCTGAATTAGCTTGGAAACGAGTAGATTCACCAGCAGAATTATTTAAGGTTGGTGAAAGTGTTAAAGCTGAAATAGTAAGTATTGATGAGGGAAAAATATTTTTAAGCACAAAAAAATTACAACCAGATCCTTGGAAAGCAGTTAGTGAGAAGTATAAGGTTGGAAGTGAAGTTGAAGGTGAGGTTGTAAAAATTAACCCCTTTGGCTTGTTTGTTAAACTAGATGAAGAAATTCATGGTTTAGCTCACGTATCACAATTAGATTTAGCTCCAAAAGAAAAATTGAATGATCGCTTTAAAATTGGTGAAAAACGTAAGTTTGCAGTAGTTAGTCTTAATTCTCAAGAGCATCGTTTGGGCCTTAAATTAATAGATGAAGATCAAAAAAAGGAAGAAAAAAAACCAACTAAAACAGAAACTAAAAAGTCAAAAGAAAAAGATAAAGAAGAAGATAAGAAATAAAATTGCGCCCCTTGGCTTTTTAAGTTAAACTGGGGCGTTTTATTTAATTGTCAAATATTGATAGTCATTATATAATATAATTATGAAGAATTTATTTAAAAATTTAGCTTGGGTGTTTTTAGCATTTCTAGTTTTAGCAGTAATTTTTAGTCTTTTTGCAGAACAAGAAGAACCAGAAAAAGTAGGCCTGGAAAGATTAATAGAAGTTATTTCCGAAGAAAAAGTGCAATCATTAAATGTATCTGGTGATAAAGTTATAGTAGAATTAAAAAGTGATGAAGAGCTAGAAGTAAAAAAAGAACCAGGAGAATCATTATCATCACTTTTAAGTAATTTTCAAGTAGATCCCGAGTTGTTAAGTGGAGTATCTATTACTATAGAAGAAAAACCAGTTTGGGAAGAATTGTTAAGATCAGTTTTACCTTTCCTTATTCCTCTTTTGATAATAATTGCTTTTTTCTTTTTTGCCATGCGCGGACTACAAGGAGCTAATTCAAAGGCCATGAGTTTTGGTCAATCAAATGCTAAAGATTTCAATCTTAATTTAAATAATAAAGTAAACTTTAAAGATGTAGCTGGTGCCAAAGAAGCTAAAGAAGAGTTGTTAGAAGTAGTTGATTTTCTAAAATATCCTAAAAAATTCCAAGATTTAGGAGCAAAAATTCCTCGCGGAGTTTTGCTGTTGGGTAGTCCTGGAACCGGAAAAACTCTTTTAGCTAGAGCAGTTGCTGGAGAAGCTAAAGTTCCATTTTTTCATATGTCAGGTTCAGAATTTGTTGAAATGTTTGTTGGTGTTGGTGCTTCAAGAGTTAGGTCACTTTTTCAAAAAGCTAAGAAAACTTCACCTTGTATTGTATTTATTGATGAAATTGATGCTGTTGGTAGAAGACGTGGAGCTGGACTGGGAGGCTCTCACGATGAAAGAGAACAAACTTTAAATCAAATACTGGTAGAGATGGACGGTTTTGAACCCAATCAAAATGTTATTGTCATTGCTGCTACTAATCGACCTGACGTGCTTGATCCAGCGCTTCTTCGACCGGGTAGGTTTGATAGACAAATTACTATTGACCGACCAGATATAAATGACAGAAAAAAGATATTGGAAGTTCATGCGAAAGAGAAGCCGATTAAAAAAGAAGTTTCTTTAAAGCTTGTAGCTGAGAGAACTCCAGGTTTTTCCGGGGCTGATTTAGCTAATTTATTAAATGAGGCAGCAATTCTTGCCGCTAGAAACAATCAAAAAGAAATTGCTTTAGAAGATTTATATGAATCTATTGAAAAAGTAATAATTGGACCAGAAAGAAGAAGTCGAGTAATCTCTGATAAGGAAAAAAAGATTACTGCCTATCATGAAGCTGGCCATGCCTTGGTTGCTCATTTTTTACCCAATACTGATCCGGTGCAAAAAATATCAATTATTGCTCGTGGACAAGCTGGCGGTTATACCTTAAAAATGCCAACAGAAGATAAAAGACTACATTCTCACTCGGAATTTCTAGATGAATTGGCAGTATTATTAGCTGGTTTTCAAGTAGAAAAAAAGGTATTTGGTGAAGTTACTACAGGCGCTACTTCTGATTTAAGACGAGCCACTGCCATTGCCAGAAGCTTAATTACTGATTACGGTATGAGTTATGATTTAGGCCCACGGACCTTTGGTGGTAAAGAGGATATGATATTTTTAGGTAAAGAAATACATGAACAAAGAGATTATAGTGAAAAAGTAGCAGAAAAAATTGATGGAGAAATTTCTCGCTTTTTAGAAAATGCTAGTGAAAAAGTAAAGAAAATCATACATGAACAAGAAGAAAAATTACAAGCAGTGGTTGACGCATTACTAAAAAATGAAACTTTAGAGAAACAAGAATTTATTAAAATAGTTGGTGAAAGACCAAATAATAAACAAGAAAATAATAAATAATTTTATGGCTAATCCAAAAAAAAGAAGAACTAAAAGCGCTATTGGTAAAAATCGAGCTCATTTATCTTTAGATAAAACAGTTTTAAGTGTTTGTCCTAAATGTAAAGAAACCACAAAACCACATAATGCTTGTTTAAATTGTGGACATTATCGCGATAAATCGATTGTTAAAATTAAAGCTTCAACAAGTAAAAATAAATAATTATGTCTAATCGTCATTTATCTAGAACTTTAGCTCTACAAACTTTGTTCACCTGGGATTTTAGTAAAAAAAACAAAGATCAATTGGAGACTATAGTTGATAATAATTTTTCTAATTTTGCTCCCGATTTTAATGATGGTGGTTTTGTTAAAGATTTGGTTGCTGGGGCAATTGATAATCTAAAAAAAATTGATGATTTGATTATAAAATATGCAACTGAATGGCCAATTGATCAGTTAACGATTGTGGATAGAAATATTTTACGCCTAGGTATATATGAGTTGATGTTTACTGAAACACCACCAAGAGTTATTATAAATGAAGCTATTGAAGTGGCTAAGAGTTTTGGCGGTGAAGCGTCTGGTAAGTTTGTCAATGGCGTTTTAGGAGCTATTTATAATGCTTGGCCAGAAGGAGAAAAAAAGAAACGCGACAATCATTGGCAAGAAAAACAAAAAGATAATAAAAATAAGCCTGAATGATTAAATTGTTGAATTGGTTAAACTGAATCAACAATTTAGGCATTGAGTTAATTATGCAAGAATTTAAAAAATTAGCTAAAAGCTGGGGCTTTAGTTTTAAAGATATAAATCTATTAAAACAAGCCTTAGTTCATCGCTCTTATTTAAACGAAAATCCAGACTTTGGAATTGGACATAACGAGAGATTAGAATTTTTAGGTGACGCTGTTTTAGAAATCATTGTCACTGAACATCTATACTTTAAATTTCCCGATACTCCTGAAGGAAGTTTAACAAATTGGCGCGCTTCTTTGGTGAATTCTAAAATGTTATATAAAGTTGCCCAAGAACTGTTAATTGAAGACTATCTTTATTTATCCAAAGGAGAAGCAAAAGATAAGAACAAAAAATCACGTCAATATATATTAGCTAACACTGTCGAAGCAATAATTGGTGCGATATATCTAGATCAAGGCATAGAAAAATCTAAAAAATTTGTAGAAAAATATATACTGAGCAAACTTCAGGAAATATTAGATAATCAATCATATCTTGATCCCAAGTCTAAATTTCAAGAAAAAGCTCAGGAGAAAAAAGGTGTTACACCTCACTATGAAATTTTAGAAGAAAAAGGACCAGACCATGATAAAGTTTTTAAAGTTGGTCTATACCTAGAAGATGAAATGATCACAGTTGGATTTGGATCCTCAAAACAAGAAGCTCAAGTTGATGCGGCTACAGTTGGTTTAAAAAAATTTAATTGGTAAAAATATAAAAATATGGATATAAAAAAATGTTTTAAGTTAGCCACCAAATTAAAAGCTTCTGACCTTCATTTAATTGCCGGTTATCCAGTATATGTAAGAATAGATGGTGAATTATTGCCTCTTTATAAGCTTAGTGATTACTCCAGAGCAAAAGTAAGAAGTGAGGATATTGAAAAAATTTCTGTTGAACTTTTAAGTGACAAACAACTTAAAAGATTAGAAAAAAATAAAGATATTGATTGCGGAATATCAATTGATAATTTTCGTTTTAGAATAAATTTCTCTTTTGAAAGAGGAAATTATAAACTAGCAGTTAGAACAATAACTAACGAACAACCTAACCTTAAAGATATTGGTATGCCCCCAGTAGTAACTGATTTGCTACAATCCAAACAAGGTTTAATTTTAATGACTGGACCAGCTGGTTCTGGGAAATCAACAACCTTGGCAGCAATGATAAATTATATCAATAAAACCAGAAATGATCATATTGTAACCTTAGAGGACCCAATTGAGTATATTTTTAAACCAAATAAAAGTTTAATTGCCCAAAGACAATTAGGTGAAGATATGTTAAGTTTTGCCTCAGGCCTTCGACATGTTTTAAGGCAAGACCCAAATGTAATTATGATTGGTGAAATGAGAGACTTAGAAACTATTAGCACTGCTGTTACAGTTGCTGAAACCGGCCATCTAGTTTTAGCCACTCTGCATACATATAGTGCCGCACAAACAATTGATAGAATTTTAGATGTATTCCCTTCTCATCAACAAGGTCAAATTAGATCTCAATTATCTGTAGTCTTAAAAGCAGTAATTTCGCAAAGATTATTGCCCAAAAAAGAGGGTGGACGAGTAGCCGCTAGAGAAATTATGGTTAAAAATTCAGCAGTCTCTAATTTAATCAGAGAAGGAAAGGTAGGTCAAATTAAAACTATTATTGAAACTGGCTCATCACTCGGCATGAATACTTTTGAAAAACATGTTAAGGAGTTATATGAAAGTAATCAAATAAGTTTAGAGGTAGCCAATTCTTATGTTGACAAGAATTATTTATTATCATAATTAAGCCCTTGACAAGCTTTTTAAATTTAGTATAATTATAATTAAGTTTTAAAAAAATTATGAAAACAATTTTACTTAACTTAAAATTTCCGCGGTAATAATCTTGTCGTGCCTACGTCATTTTTAAAACCGCGCTAAACCGCGGTTTTTTGTTTCTTTGAGATTTTTCTTGTTTAATAATAAAAATATTATTAAACGAAAGAAATCTGAAAAGCACTTTAAAAACTAAATAAATAGTAAGTATAAATATTAATATATATTTTAGTTGTTTATTTTTTGCAATTTCAAACAACTAGATATGTCTGTCAGTGAAGGGACAGACAACATACTTTTATTTTAAAGGTAAAAGTGTGGGAAAATCTCGTTAAGAGTGTATGGTGGATGCCTTGACATAAGAAGACGATGAAGGACGTAACAGCCTGCGATAAGCTTCGGTGAGGTGGCAAGTAACCTTTGACCCGGAGATTTCCGAATGGGGAAACCCATCCGATTGAAGATCGGATATCCTGATTCCTTGGGAATCGGGATGAAGACCTGGTGAATTGAAACATCTTAGTAACCAGAGGAAAAGAAAACAATAGTGATTCCCTTAGTAGTGGCGAGCGAAAGGGGAGGAGCCTAAACTCACATAACTGCGGTTAGTGCTTGGTTTACCAAGTATTAACCAGAAGGTTCTAGGGCCATATGTTTTGTGGGGCTTGCAAGAGATCGCGTTTGTCGCCTAGACAGACAAGGTAAAGTCATAAAAAATAAACTTTAGTCAAAGTGAGCTGGAAAGCTCTGCCAGAGAGAGTGAAAGCCTCGTAGATAAAAAAGTTTGTTTCTTTACTGCGAATCTTCTTAAGTAGGACGGGCCTCGTGAAATCCCGTTTGAATCAGGGTCGACTATGACCCAAGGCTAAACACTTCTTATGATCGATAGTGAACAAGTACCGTGAGGGAAAGGTGAAAAGCATCCCGAGAGGGAGGTGAAATAGTACCTGAAACCATATACTTACAAAGAGTCGGAGCCGTGCTTGCACGGTAACGGCGTGCCTATTGAAGTATGAGCCAACGAGTTTGTTCTATGTGGCTTACATAAGTTCCGTTTGGAAAATATGTGTAGTGAAAGCGAGGGTTAAATGCCCGTTTTTGTACTTCACTTTTGCGCATTAATTTATTAGTGCGTTAAAAGTGAAGTACCAGTCGCATGGACAAGACCCGAAGCCGAGTGATCTAACCATGGCCAGGTTGAACTTTGTCGAAAGACAGAGGAAGGACCGAACCCACTAGTCGTGCAACACTAGGGGATGAGCTGTGGTTAGCGGTGAAATTCCAATCGAACTCGGCAATAGCTGGTTCTCCTCGAAATAGCTTTAGGGCTAGCCTCAAGTGCTGACTACGGGGGGTAGAGCACTGGATGAGGGCGGGCCGATTAGGTACCGTCTTCAATCAAACTCCGAATACCCGTAGGTGAAGCTTGGGAGTCAGACCATGGGCGCTAAGGTTCATTGGTCGAAAGGGAAACAGCCCAGACCGCAATCTAAGGTCCCTAAATTCACGCTAAGTGTTAAAGGTGGTGTTGTGACCGCGACAATTAGGAGGTTGGCTTAGAAGCAGCCATCCTTTAAAGAAAGCGTAATAGCTCACTAATCAAGTTGTTTCGCGCCGAAAATTTATCGGGGCTAAGCGTGATACCGAAGATGCGGGCTTGTTAATTTATTAACAAGCGGTAGAGGAGCGTTTTATTCTGCACTGAAGCTGTGTCGTGAGACATGGTGGAGCGGATAGAAGTGAGAATGTTGGCATGAGTAGCAAAAAGGCAGGTTAAAACCCTGCCCACCGAAAACCTAAGGTTTCCTGGGCAACGACAATCGTCCCAGGGTTAGTCGATCCTAAGGTAGTATTTGTGTAATGCAAGTATTATACCGATGGAAGAGCTGGTTAATATTCCAGCACTACTGTGTTTTTCCGATGGAGGGACGCGGTTTCAAAGTTTAAGCGGGCTATGGTATGTCCGTTGATGGTTTCAAGAAGTGGCTTAGGCAAATCCGAGCCAATAACTTCAAGAGACAGTCTGGAGACAAAATCGTAAGATGGAGTCAACTTAAGTGGAGGAATCGCCTAGAAAAACTTCTAGGGCTAAGAACATAGTAATCGTACCGCAAACCAACACAGGTAGGTGAGGCGAGAAGCCTCAGGTGAACGAGAGAACCTTCGCTAAGGAACTAGGCAAAACAGCGGCCGTAATTTCGAGATAAGGCCTGCCCTGAGCAATCAGGGCCGCAGCTAAAGAGCCCAAAGGACTGTTTACCAAAAACACAGCTCTCTGCTAACTCGCAAGAGGATGTATAGAGGGTGAAGCCTGGCCAGTGTCCGAACGTTAAGAGGAGGGGTTAATCATGCTTGCATGGTGAAGCTCTGAATTGAAGCGCGGATGAACGCCGGCGATAACTATGAATGATTGTAGTTATAAAATTTGGCTATATGCTGGAATATCCTGTTAAGCTGGAAGTACTCATTCTTTTATAGAATAGTGAAAATCTTTCAGATAACCCTTGTTTAAGGTACGGGACAATCAGCAGGAAAGACTCTTAAATATATGAAGCAAAAAAAAATTAAACCAGAGCTAGCTTATTATTTAGTTGGCTTTGCAGATGGTGAAGGAAGTTTTAACGTTTCAATTAGAAAAAGACCTGATCATACTATGAAATGGCAAATTGTTTTAACCTTTAACGTTTCACAAAGTGAAAGTTATATATTATCACAATTTAAAAAACATTTAGGATGTGGTCGGATAGTGCAAAGAAAAAAAGATGGTCTATATATGTATGTAGTAGATAATCCTAAATCTTTGCAGGAAAAAGTAATTCCCTTTTTCAAGAAATATAAATTTCTTTCCCAGAAAAAAAAGTATAATTTTTCTATTTTCTGTCAAATTGCTAATTTAGTTTTTTCTAAAGAACATCTCAATAAAGAAAGTTTTATGAAGGTTATTGATTTAAGGGAAAAATTAAATGAAGGTAAAGGTAGAAAGAGAAAATATAATAAAGAAGATTTACAAGAAATCTTCAAAGAGAATCCTCAGAGACTACACGCCAAACCACGTATTTTTCGTCCAGAAAAATAAGTGGATGATATAGTCCGATCTTTATGGAAACATAAAGTAGTATTTTTCTTAAAATACTAAGGTTTAATATAATTAAACTAACATTAATGAATCGTCCTAAGGTAGCGAAATTCCTTGTCGGGTAAGTTCCGACCTGCACGAACGGTTTAACCATTTGGGCACTGTCTCAGCGAAGGACTCGGTGAAATTGCAATACGAGTAAAAATGCTCGTTAATCACAGTTGGACGAAAAGACCCCGTGAAGCTTTACTACAGCTTGATATTGAATTAGGGGTATGCATGTTCAGTATAGGTGGGAGACCTTCGGGTCGCCAGTGAGATACCACCCTTGTATATTTTTAATTCTAACCGCGAAATGCGGGACAGTGTCTGGTGGGTAGTTTGTCTGGGGCGGATGCCTCCCAAAGAGTAACGGAGGCGTTTACTAAGGTTGGCTATCCCGGAATGGAAACCCGGGAGATAGTGTAAAGGCACAAGCCAGCTTTACTGCAAGACTTACTAGTCGAGCAGTTGCGAAAGCAGAACTTAGTGATCCGACCATTCAGTATAGGATGGTGGAAGCTCATCGGATAAAAGCTACTCCGGGGATAACAGGCTAGTCAGGTCCAAGAGTCCACATCGACGACCTGGTTCGGCACCTTAACATACTGGGGTGCCATCTCGAGTAATCGAGTGAATAAATTTGGCTTATAACGGTGGACTCCATAATTGTTTTAGCCTAAACTATAATTATGGACAATACCGTGGGAAGTCTAACTCAAACGCAAAAATCAATAATCATTGCTTTACTATTAAGCGATGCTTACTTGCGCGTTATTTTTAGTAACGATTTATAATTTAAATTATATAAAGTTTTGTTTAATTTAATACTCCGTAATTAAATTAAATAGGATAGATTTAAATTATAAATATAAAATTGAGTTATGACCCTGTAGAGACTTGTTTTTTTGTTGTCGGGACAAAAAAACAGATAGCGCAAGCTATAATACGCCAACTCCTATTTGATTTTGATAGGATGAAGATATAGTCCGTGCCATTAGTAATAATGGAATTTACACGCGATGTCGGCTCGTCGCATCCTGGGGGTGAAGAAGCTCCCAAGGGTTGGGCTGTTCGCCCATTAAAGCGGCACGCGAGCTGGGTTCAGACCGTTTAGCAGCTAAATATTTTGGCTGTTAAACACTCTGAACCCTTAAAGACAATGTACGGCGGCGATACTAAGTGATTAGTATTGAGAAGTTGACTCATATCGATGAAATCCTAAAATGAAAATTCAACCTGTCATTTTTTAGGATAATATCGAGGGAAGTCGTTTATATAAATTATTTAAAATATATAAATTGACCCCGTAGAGACTAAACGTCAACCTCCTGCAATAGCAGGATGATGGTATAGTCCATGCACTTAGTAATAAGTGATAAACATGCGTAAGACAGGTCGGTCTCCTATCCACTGTGATCGCGGAAACTTGAAGAGGCCCTTCCTTAGTACGAGAGGACCAGGAAGGACGAAGCTCTAGTGTACCAGCTGTTCTACCAAGGGCATTGCTGGGTAGCTACCTTCGGTTTAGATAAGCGCTGAAAGCATCTAAGCGCGAAGCTGTCTCTAAGATTAGGTTTCATAGACTCCCGGGAGAATACCGGGTTAATAGGCTCCAGGTGTAAGGGCGGTAACGTCTTCAGCCGAGGAGTACTAATCAGTCATTTGATTTTCCCACACTTTTATCTTTAAATATTAATATTTTATAAAAAACACCATCGTTCTGGTGGTAGAAGCAAAGGGGCCACACCTGATTCCATTCCGAACTCAGAAGTTAAGCCTTTTAGCGCCGATGATACTTGGGCCTGAGCCCTGGGAAAGTAGGTCACCGCCAGAACAATGGTGTTTTTTATTTACTTTAAAATTTATTGGTGTTAATATTTATTTAAAAAGTAATTTTATATAAATTGTATGGCCCTTATTAAATCAATTTCTGGCATTCGTGGAACAATTGGTGGTTTGTCAGGAGAAAACTTAAGCCCAAATGATGTTTTAAATTTAATCTTTGCCTATTCTCTGCAGATAAAAACTAGGTTTTTAAAAACTAAAAACCCTCTTGTTGTTTTAGGCAGAGATGGAAGAAAAAGCGGATCTTTGCTTCACGAGTTTATTCGCTCTTCCTTATGTTTAAATGGAATAAATGTATTGGATATTGATTTAGCTACTACGCCCACAATAGCTATGGCAGTAATTGAACATAAAGCTCAAGGAGGGATAATTATAAGTGCCTCTCATAATCCTAGAGATTGGAATGCTTTAAAGCTTCTTAATGAAAAAGGAGAGTTTTTAGATGAAAGCGATGGTGAGAAATTGTATGGTTATACTAATAAGTTAGAAAAATCATTTCCCAAAATAGATGATTTAGGTTCAGTTAATTATTATAAGCTTGCTTTAGAAGATCATATTAATGATATCTTAGAATTAAAACTTGTAGATAAAAAATTAATTGAAAAACGAAACTATAAAGTATTTGTTGATGCAATTAATTCAGTTGGCGCTCTAGCTATCCCTAAGCTTCTTGAGTCTTTAGGTATAAGAAACTATGAGATTATCAACTCAGAAATTAATGGTGAATTTGCTCATAATCCCGAACCACTTGAGAAGAATTTGAAACAGTTAAAAGGTGCGGTAAGGAAAAGTGAAGCAGATTTAGGCATAGCGGTTGACCCTGATGTTGATAGACTAGCTTTTGTTGATGAAAAGGGGCAAATGTTTGGTGAAGAATATACTTTAGTGGTAGTGGCTGATTATGTTTTAAGTAATTATTCTCCATGTTTTTATCAAAAAATCTCTGTTTCTAATTTATCATCCTCAAGAGCTTTAAAAGATTTAACTGAAAAAAAGGGTGGTTCATGTTATAGTGCTAAAGTTGGTGAAGTTAATGTGGTTAATAAAATGAAGGAAGTTGCTGCCGTAATTGGTGGAGAAGGTAATGGCGGTGTTATTTATCCTGAACTTCATTATGGTCGCGACGCTCTGGTAGGTATCGCTTTGTTTTTAAGTTTCTTAGCTCAAAAAAATATTAGTGTTTCCGAGCTAAAAAAGCAATATCCAAAATATGAGATGATAAAAGATAAGATTGAACTAAAAGAAAATACAGATATTAATGAAGTTTTTAAAACTATAAAAAAAGAATATAATCAGGAAAAAATAACGGATATTGATGGTGTTAAAATTGATTGGCCAGACTCTTGGTTACACTTAAGAGCTTCTAACACAGAACCAATAATTAGAGTGTATGCTGAAGCAAAAAATAAGAGAAAAGCTCAAGAGAAGATAAAGGAAATAAAGGATTTTTTAGCTTATTTTAAGGAATAAATTGAATAATTTATATTTGCTCATTATTTTTTAAAATGTTAAAATTAACAAATAATTATTAATTTATTTTATTTATGACGCAAATAATAATATTAGCTGCAGGCAAAGGAAAACGAATGGGTATTGATAAACCAAAAGTTTTAGCCTCTTTGAAAGATAAAGCCCTAATTGAATACTTACTAGATTCAGTAATTGAAACCAAAATTGATAAAAAACCGATTGTGGTTGTTTCTCCAGATAATTACGATATTATTTCCGAAAATTTAAAAAATTATAATTTAGAATATGCGATTCAAAAAGAACAGCTTGGCACTGGGCATGCAGTAGAATCAGCCAAGGATTTAATTGATGAAAATGTTGAAAAAGTGGTGGTGCTTTACGGTGATCATCCGTTTATTAAAAGTAGTTCAATTAAAAATTTAGCGAGTTTAGAAATTTCTTCTTTAGCTATAATGCCAACTAAAGTAAAAGATTATAATGATTGGCGCAAAAACTTTTATCATTGGGGAAGAATTATTAGAAATAATAACAATGATATTGAAAAAATTGTAGAGTTTAAAGATTCCGGAGATGAAGAAAAAAAAGTATTAGAAGTAAATCCGGGAATTATGGCTTTTAATAAGAGTTGGTTATTTGAGAATCTATCAGGTTTGGATAATGACAATAAACAAAAAGAGTATTATTTAACTGATTTAGTAAAAAAATCTTTTGCTCAAAATAAGAAAATTAAAAGTATTAATATAGAACCAGAAGAAGCTGTTGGTATTAATAGTAAAGAAGAATTAAGTTTAGCATATAAAGTTTATAATAACTATGCGACAAATTCTTGATTTACATATTCATTCTCGATATTCTCGGGCTTGTTCTCCTAAGCTTTATCTAAAAGAAATTGAAGAAAGCTGTGTAAAAAAGGGCGTTGATATAATCGCCACAGGCGATTTTACCTTTCCTGCTTGGTTAAAAGAAATTAAAGAAAATTTACAAGAAATTAAAAACGGAAGTGGTCTTTATAAAATAAAAGGCTCAAACAGTAATGTTAAATTCATATTAAGCACAGAACTCTCCTTAATTTACAAGGAAGGTGAAAAAGTTAGAAGAGTTCATTTAATGGTTCAGGCGCCAAATATTAAAGCAGTAGAAGAACTAAATAAATATTTAGACAAACACTTCAATATAAACTCTGACGGTAGACCTATCTTAGGCATGAAAGCACCGGAATTAGTTAAGTTATGTTTAAAAATTCATCCTCAGTTTCTAATATACCCGGCTCATATTTGGACACCCTGGTTTTCGGTTTTGGGATCAAAATCTGGCTTTAATAGTCTAGAGGAATGTTTTAAAGAAGAAGTAGAAAATATATATGCTTATGAAACTGGACTTTCAAGTGATCCAGAGATGAATTGGCGAGTTAGTGAATTAGATAACCTGACTTGTCTTTCTAACTCAGATGCGCATAGCTTAAAAAATATTGGTAGAGAAGCAAATATATTTGATCTTGAAGAAATTAGTTATAAAGAAATTTATAGAGTAATAAAAGATAGAAATTTAAAGTCATTACAAGGAACTATTGAGTTTTACCCCCAAGAAGGAATGTATTATTTTGATGGGCATCGAGATTGTAAGTTTAGTTGTAGTCCAAAAGAAACTAAAAGATTAAATAATATATGCCCAGTTTGTAAAAAACCACTAGTAATAGGAGTTTTAAATCGAGTAAATCAATTAGCAGACAGAAAAGATAATTTTAAACTTAAATCAGCTTCCCCTTTTTATCACTTAATAGAGCTGGATAAAATTATTTGCCAAGTTTTAAATATTAAAAATCGAGAAAGTAAAATGGTAAAGAAAGAGTATCAATATTTATTAAATAATTTTGGTTCAGAGTTAGATATTTTGTTAAATATAGAGCTTAAAAAATTAAAAGACAAAGTAAACCCTAAAATAATAGAAGCTATAAAAAGAGTAAGACAGGAAAATTTGCTAATCAAGCCTGGATATGATGGTTCTTATGGTGAAATTAATATATTTAAAAAAGATGAATTGTCATCAATAAAATAGCTATAATTTATGACTAGTGGATTTAAAGTTTTTCTTATATTGTTAGTTGTAGTTTTAATTTTGCTTTTATCTGTATATTCATTTTTAAAGTATAATACGGAAAATGAATTAAATAATAATACAAGTTTAAGTAAAACAATTAACAAGTTTGAAGATACTGAAAATTTAACTTTATCTTCTCTTTATTGGTTCGCCGGGTTTAATTGGTTTAAGGGGGAGACTGAAATAATACCAGAAAGTGAAGAAATAATTGAACAAAAAAATAATAAAATTAAGATACCTATAAATAATCCGAAGAAAATTAATGTGTATGAATTACTAAAAAAGAGTTTTGAAATAAATAATTGGCCAATTATATGGAATAATTATTGGCAAAGTCATTCGCATTGGCTTATTGCCAATTAGTATTATTTGTTTTACAGTAAGTACAAGGTGTTTAAAAAAAATTTAATTTTTAGAAATATAAAAGTTAATTACTTTGAATTAAAATATAAATATAAAAATAATTAAAATAAATTTATGCCTAAACAAAAAAAAGTTGACGATAAAGTTGACAAAAATAATAAAGAGAAAGGTGGTGCTGCCGAAACTGCGATTGAACAAATTAAAAGCAAATTTGGTGAAGGTTCAATAATGAAATTCGGTGATGTGCAAAACTCAGACGTCGATTCAATTCCAACAGGTTGTCTGTCCTTAGATTTAGCTTTCGGGGTTGGTGGTGTTCCACGAGGACGAGTAATAGAGATATATGGACCTGAATCATCAGGAAAAACCACTTTAGCTCAACATATAGTAGCGGAAGCGCAAAAAATAGGAGGAATTGCTGCTTTTGTTGATGCTGAACATGCTTTAGATCCTGAGTATGCTAAAAAAATTGGTATTAATGTAAAAGATCTATTAATTTCTCAACCAGACGCCGGAGAGCAGGCTTTAGAGATTGTAGAAACGCTTGTGCGCTCTAATGCGGTTGATGTAGTGGTTGTAGATAGTGTTGCTGCTTTAGTTCCTAGAAGGGAAATTGAAGGAGAAATGGGGGATCAGCACATGGGTCTTCAAGCGAGATTAATGAGTCAGGCTTTAAGGAAATTAACCTCTTCAATTTCTCGAAGTAAAACAGTAGTTATATTTATTAATCAAATTAGACATAAAATTGGGGTAGTTTTTGGTAATCCAGAAACTACTAGCGGTGGCAATGCCCTAAAATTTTATTGTTCAGTTAGAGTTGAAGTTAGAAGAGCTGCGCAAATAAAACAAGGTGATAGTGTGATTGGTAATCGAGTTAAAGCTAAAGTAGTAAAAAATAAGGTAGCTGCTCCTTTTAAAACTTGTGAGTTTGATATTATGTACAATGAAGGAATTTCTTTGGCCGGTGATTTGCTAGATACAGGTGCAAACTATGAAGTAATTAAAAAAAGTGGTAATTCATATTCCTTTAAAGAGGAAAAACTAGGTGTCGGAAGAGAAAATGCTAAAAAATATTTAAAGGAATCACCTAAATTAATGAGTGAAATTAAAAAAAGTATTTTATCAGAGGTAAAAAGCAAACAAATTGAAAGCAATGCTTAAAAATATGTTATATGTTTTATCGGTGGGAGGATCTTTAATTTATCCTCCAGAAGGAATTGATATAAAATTTATCAATTCTTTTGCTGATTATATAAAAAAAGAAATAAATCTCGATAAACGCTTTATTTTAGTTTCTGGTGGTGGGCAAGGAGCTAGAGATTATATAAAAGCTGCAGAAAGTTTAAAAATAAATAAAGAATATCAAGATCATTTAGGAATTAATGCAACCAGACAAAATGCTAGCCTGCTAAAAGCTTATTTTAAAGAGCTTGCTTATAAAAAAATTATCACTGAACCAAAAGAAAAAATAAATTTTAAGCAAAAAATTGCTTTAGCGGGTGGTTGGAAACCAGGAAGATCAACTGATTATGTATCGGTTTTGTTAGCTAAAACATATGGAGCTGACACTGTAGTAAATTTATCAAACATTGATTATGTTTATGATAAAGATCCTAGGTTAAAAGGAGCTAAAAAGCTAAAAAATCTGACTTGGTCAGATTTTAGAGATATTGTAGGTAATGAATGGACACCCGGAAAAAATGCACCATTTGATCCAGTAGCTGCACGTTTAGCTATGAATAGTAAAATAAAAGTCTATATTTTAAACGGCAAGAAAATAAATAATTTAAAAAATTGTTTAGATAAAAAAGATTTTATTGGTACTACTATTAAAGATTAATTGGTTTTTTTAAATTGTTAAATATTTCCTCAATATTTCCTTCACCATTAACCTTTTTTAATCTATCAGTTTCTTGGTAGTAGCTTAAAAGTGGCTCTATGTTTTTTTTATATATTTTCCAGCGTCTTTTTACATTATCTCTACTATCGTCATCTCTTCCTCTCAAGGTTAATCTTTTTAAAGTTTCTGTTTCTGATACAACCAAACAAAGTGCTTTTAGATTTTCTGGGTTGATAATATTATCTAAAAATTTAGCTTGTTTTAAATTTCTTGGGTAACCATCAAAAATAAATTCTTTTTTTGTATTTTTATTAATTTGGTCACTGATTATTTGATTTACTATTTTATCATCCACTAAATCTCCTTTAAACATAGTTTTTTGTAAGTTTTTACTTAATGGATGATTATCTACAATAGCTTTTCTAAGTATTTTACCTACTGATAAATGTTTAGAGTTTAATAAATCAGAAAGTTTTTTTGCTTGGGTTCCTTTGCCACTTCCTGGAGGGCCAAAAATAATTAAATTAGACATAAAAAATAACTTATTAAGCCATCAGTGTATATTCTGATGGCTTTTAATTTTATGTACGCCCAGAGGGATTTGAACCCCCGACCATCTCCTTAAGAGGGAGTTGCTCTACCAACTGAGCTATGGGCGCTTGAATTAATAATGATGTGGCTGAGGAGGGGCTTGAACCCTCGACCTCGGCGTTATGAGTGCCGCGCTCTAACCAGCTGAGCTACCCAGCCAAAATTATAATTTCCTACCTAAAGCGTGCCCGGTAGGACTCGAACCTACAACCTCCTGGTCCGAAGCCAGACGCTCTATCCAGTTGAGCTACGGGCACACCTTAGATAGGAAGCGTAACTGACTTCCTATTTTTCTATCTGTTGCCTTTTAAAGCTTGTTTTAACTTGTAACCAGTTTTAAATTTTGCCACTTTAACTTCCGGAATAGTAATTTTTTCATTAGGCTTTTGGGGGTTTACACCACCTCTGGCATAACGAACTCGAGACAACCAAGTTCCAAAACCGGCAATAGTTACTTGTCGGTCATTCTTTATTTCCTCAATAATTGTGTCTGTCAAAGTGTTAATCATTTTTTCTGCTTGTTTTTTACTAACACCTTCCACTTGATTGTGAATTTTTTCAATTAATTGTGCTTTGTTCATATATTTATAAATATTAAATATATTATTTTATCGAGCGTATTCGGTAACCCGACTTTCTCTTATAACATTTACTTTTATTTCCCCTGGATATTTTAACTCAGATTCTATTTTTTTGGCAATATCTCTAGCTAAATTATGAGCTTTTAAATCATCTACCTCTTCAGGTTGAACAAATATTCTCACTTCTCTTCCAGCTTGAATAGCAAAGCTTCTCTCAATACCTGTAAATGATGTAGCAATTTTTTCTAATTCTTCTAATCTTTGTAAGTAATTTTCATAACTATCATTTCTAGCTCCTGGTCTAGCTGAGGAAATAGCATCGGCTACTTTCACAATTACGGAAATTAAATTATCCGGATTGTCCTCATGGTGAGACTCAATTGGAGAAATTAACTCTTGGGGTAAATTAAACTTTTTAGCAATATCTTTTCCAATTTCAGTGTGGGTACCTTGAATTTCGTGATCCATTGCTTTTCCGATATCGTGTAATAATCCACCTTTTTTAGCTAAAGTTACATCTGCTTCTAACTGTTCAGCTAGAAGAGTGGCAATATGAGCTACTTCAATGGAGTGTCTTAGAGAATTTTGTCCATAACTGGTTCTATATTTTAATCTACCAATAATTTGAATTAATTTAGGATCAAAGCCTGTTACTCCAACTTCATACATAGCTTCCTCACCTGCTTTTTTAATGTCTGTAGAAATTTCTTTTTTAGCCTGCTTGACTGCATCTTCAATTTTAGTGGGGTGAATTCTTCCATCTTTGATTAAATAATCTAAAGTTTTTTTAGCTATATGTCGACGAACTAAAGAGAAACCAGAAATTGTTATAGCATTGGGAGTGTCATCAACAATAATTTCTACTCCAATTAAATTTTCGATAGCCTTAATATTTCTACCTTCCCTTCCAATTATTCTACCTTTCATTTCATCATTAGGCAAATCTACTGTTGTAGTGCTTAATTCTAAAGTGTAGGTTGAAGATAACCTTTGCATAGCATTTGCTAACATATCTTTAGATTTTTCTTCAATTTTTTCTTGTGATTCACCTTCTATTTTTTTCAACCTAATAAGCAAATCTTCATGATTTTGTTCTTCAATTCTTTTTAATAACAAATCTTTTGCTTCTTGATTGTTTAGTTGAGCAACTTCTTCTAGTTTAGCAATTTGCTCTTCTTTAATTTTTTTGATTTTTTCCTTAACCTCTTGAACCTCATTTACTTTATCATAAAGTTTTTGTTGTTTTTCTTGTAAGTTTAATAATTTTTGTGAAAAAGAAGTTTCTCTTTTTTCTAATCTTTTTTGCAAGTCATTAACTTCTTTTCTTCTTTGTGTTTCTTCTTTTTTGGCTTCATCAATGATTTTAAGCGCTTTATCTTGAGCGTCTAACAAAACTTTTTTCTCTTCTTTTCTGGCTTCAGTTAAAATTTTGTCAGCTTTATTTTGTGCACTATCAATTTGTCCTTTTGATTTTTGCTTGTAAGTGATGTAACCAACAAAAAAACCGCCGGCAAGAACTAGTGCATAAATTACATATGGCATACATTTAATACATTTTTAGTTCAAATCGAACACGACAGCACTTTGGCAGTTTAAATAAGATTAAATAGTTTTTAACAATTTAATTTTTATTTTTAGTTGTTTATTGTTTTTTTGTCTTATCATAACTAGGTGATTCAGGTATTCAAGGGATTATAAATAAATTGATTTATCTAAACTAACCAGAATTTTGTATCGCATTTTTGATCCTAAAAACTGAAAATATTATTTTAATATCTTTATATTAACAAAATAAATTTTTTTGTAAAGAGTATGTATTAGTCCAGCACATTTTGGAAAAGCATCCATTATTTATTAAATAATCCACAGGAGACATTAGATTTAAACTCCAGTGATATCTTTTAGTATTATACCATATTAACCAATCTATTGTT
>PWHG01000028.1 GCA_003554785.1 Candidatus Falkowiibacteriota bacterium | reverse complement strand
TAAAACGGTATGCCTGTTTTCCGGCTTACTTTCATTGCAAGTGCCCCGGGAGGCGCACCGCGGGCTATTATTTTGTCAATGTTTTCCTGTTTGCATAGCTTTGTCAGCTTTTTGGGGAAATCAATAAAGTCATATATCTTGTTGAGCATATTTGGCAACGGCCTCCGGCTAAACAAAGGACGGTGGCTTATCTTTTCATGCTTGGTCAATAAATCGTTGTTGTAGCTTTCATCGCGCTCAATAGTAACAAGCATGATCTTATCAATGTGATCAAAACCCGCCAGTATTTTTAAATGCGGGAAAACCGTAGCTGCTGTCAGCCCTTCATTTATGCCCCAGTATGAGAGAAAGAGGATGTTCATGCTATTGTCGTCAGGAGTTTTTGCGAAATTACGGAAAAATGTTGGGATTATGATATGTGAGGTAAAGCAGGTGGAAGGAAAACATAGGTAAAAAATGAAAATTAAGTTTTTCGGCTTTACAAAACAACTTCAATCCGACTAAATTAACGTATGAGTTGTTTTTTTGTATAGTTTTGCTGGAAAGTTGTTTTGCTGTGAGTTAAGAAAAACTAATTAACTAACGGAGCTAAAAAATTACAAAGAATTGACTTTATAAAAAACAAATAAAATGTTAACTGTAATAATACCTGCTTTTAATGAGGAGCAAGGCATCCGGGAAACCATACTAAATCTGAAGGATTATATAAAGGACAAGGAATGGAAAATTATTGTGGTTAATGACGGCTCAACTGACAATACTAAAACGATATTGGAATCCATTCCTGATATAACTGTTATAAACCACCCGTACAACAAAGGTTATGGTGCTTCTTTAAAAACCGGGATATTAAAAGCCGATAGTGAACTTATTTCCTTTTATGATGCTGATGGGCAGCACAGGCCGGATGATTTGGAAAATATTTTTAATAATTTTTCCAACTGTGATATGCTTGTAGGGCAAAGAGGAAAAGGTAGCCACCAGGAGTGGATAAGAAAACCAGGCAAATGGGTTTTATCAAAAGTTGCAAATTTTCTTACGGGAAGAAAAATCCCTGATCTTAATTCCGGTTTGAGAGTTATAAAAAAAGATGTTATAGAGAAAATGCTGCATCTATTACCTGAAGGTTTTTCTTTCTCAACAACTTCTACCATTGCATTTATGAATATGGGATTTTCTGTGGGTTATTTGCCTATTGTTGTAAATAAAAGAGCAGGAAAAAGCACTGTAAAACAGGTTAAGCATGGATCAGGCACTTTGCTGTTAATTCTAAGGTTAATAGTTCTTTTTAACCCGCTAAAAGTTTTTATTCCTGTGAGTATAATTGCATTTTTTACAGGCATTATTTATGAGGTATATGCGGGAATTATATTTCATCCCGAACCTCCAAAGTTAATACCCGGAGCATTTTTCTTAATGTTAACCGGCTTGTTAATTTTCTTCTTCGGATTAGTGGTTGACCAGATAAGTGAAATGAGAAAACATTTGAATAAAGCGAATTAATAACAGCTATAAAACTTTTTCAATTGAAACTATTTTTAAGAATAATACTTTACTTGTCTTTTGTTTTTCTTATCATTTATTTATATACAAAAGAACTATTAATCATACCTGATCTGGCTAATCCGGGCTACTTTTTTGTATCGGTTATGTTGGTTCTTGTTGGATTTTTAATATCTGTTAAAGGCTGGCATGTTATTGTTAAAACAGAAATACCTGGAGTTTTATATAAAGATGCTTTTGTAAGCACCGGAAAGTTTATATTTAGCAAATATATACCCGGGAAATTGTGGGTTATTATAGGGAAAGCCGGTTATTTAAAGGAAAAATATAATAAATCAATTTTTAACCTCAGCTCTTTGTCTTTTTATTATCAGCTGATAGTTATTTTTTCTGCTTCAGTTACAGGTATTATATTCGTATATTTTATTGACAAAGTATGGTTTTATGCTTTATCAGGTGTAATTATTATTTTGCTTATATTTTTTATTTCTTTATACAAGCCTTCGTTAAGCTTGATCTCTAAATTATTGTGCATTATATTTAAAAAAGAGATTAAACTACCAAATGTATCGAAAAAGCTAACTTTAAAGTTGTTTTTAATATCATTCGCTAATTGGATAATTTGGTCTTTTTCTTTTTATGTGTTTTTATTATCGGCACTGCCTTCTGAATCGGTTGTTGTGTCAATGGGATTTTTATTTCCGGTTTCAACAGCAGTTGGGATAATTGTAATAATTGCACCGGGAGGGATAGGCATAAGAGAAGGCTTATTAACTGCCGGGTTGATATTTTTCGGTTTGCAAGCCAAAGAAGCAGTATCAATTGCTTTTATATCCAGAATATGGTTTTTATTAGGTGAGGCTTTGTTTTTTCTGGTAGCTGTTTTACTTGAACATAAAAGACCGATAACTCAAAAATAAATGAATTCTATTTCTATTTATTAAAAGCCGCAAAATGAAAAAAATTACAGTAAATGAACTGTATGTGGGCTATTCAAGTAATGAGAATATTAGAAAAAATTCATCTTCGGGAGGAGTTGTAACGGGTGTGTTAACTTATATGTTAACCGAAAAAATAATTGATGGTGCGATTGTTTCAAAAATTATATCTAAAGATAACAAAGTCAGTGCAATATCTGAATTAGTTTCATCAACTGAAGAATTAATTGAATTTGCAGGAAGCTCATATATTGACACTCCTGTGTTATCAACTGTTAAAAGACTGGATGCTTATGACGGCAAAGTTGCAGTTGTTGCATTACCATGTCAAATAAGAGCAATAAGGAAACTTCTGAACAATAACAAAAAAATAAACAAAAAAGTTGTTATTATAATAGGGCTTTTTTGCCGTGGTAATGTTACTAATAGATTTTATGATGATTATTTTGTAAAAGGGAAAATAGATACAGGGAGTATTAGTAAAATAAAGATTAAAAGAGGGTATTTAGATGGAAAAGTTATAATAAAAAAAACAAATGAAAATCATGAAGAATTAAGTTTTAAGAAAATGAATTTCTACCGAATTGCAGGGATACATGCAAAAACACTGTGTCTTTGGTGTCATGAGCATTTGGCGAATGAGGCGGATATTTCAGTTGGTGATATTTTTACACCTGAATACAGAAAACATGAAATAAAACATTCATCAATAATTCCCAGAAGCAAAATTGGAGTAGAGATACTAAAATCTATGTCTGATAAAAACGCAACGGTAATAAAGTATTTTGGATTAGCTAATTACATTAAATATTTTCGTAAAATTGAAAACTTTGGAAGCAACTTAAAAAACAGGTATATTGCTGCAAAACTCACAGGGCTCAAAAACAACAGACGAATAAAACAGAAATGTAAAAGCCAGTCAATAAATGTATTTCATATCATATCATGGTCTCTGTTTTTTTTAAATTATCGAATTTCAAAAACAAAATATGGCAGATGTTTTTTATATAAAATGCCGAGCTTTTTTATTAAAGCTAATGCTGTTTTTATAAAAATTCTATCTCGATTTTGATGCAATAATAATTAACAGTTTATAATTAAGTGCGAATAAACAATTGATTAAAAATGAAAAATCCAATTTTTTCTGCCTTTGCAGTTTCAAGAACAGGAAACAGGGGAGCTGTTTCTATGTTGGAAAGCGCAATTGATCACCTTACGGAATCACCTGATGGTGGTATAATGAATGTGTTTACTGTTTATCCTAAAAATGACAAAAAAATACCTTCCAGAAAAAATGTATATTTATTTAACGGAACACCTTTTAATTTGGTTTTTAAGATTATTCCACTATCAATTTTATATAAACTGTTTAGCTTTATCCCAAAAATTGAAAAGATTTTTGGAAAAAGCTTTTTAGCACTTGTTAATACAGATGTTGTTTTATTAATTGGAGGTACAACTTTTAGTGATGCTCAACTTTTTAAAGTTATATATAATGTTGCTTGTGCTTTACCGGCTATTATACTGAACAAAAGGACTATGATGTATTCCCAAACAATCGGCCCTTTTAATAAATCTTTTAACAGGGTTTTAGCTAAGGCTACTTTAAAAAGAATAGATTTCATCATACCCAGGGGAAAAGGAAGTTATGAAAATTTGAAAAAACTTGGAATAAAAAACATTGAGTATTTTACAGATGCAGCTTTTTCTCTAAAAATACCGGAGCATGTTGAAGAAAACATTAAAAACAAATACTCCCGAATACTAATAAAAAAGCAGACTGTTATTGGGATATCTGTTAACACAATCGTTGAAAAGAAAACTATTAATTTAGGAATAGACCACAATCAAATATGGACGGACTTCATAAAACACCTACAAGAAAAAGACTATTATGTTTTATTAATTCCACACAGCTTAAGAGAAAAGAGTAAAAGTAAACATAACAACGATTTGATGACAATAAATGAAATACTCAAAAAACTGAAAGACACAAGTAATATTGAGGTAATAAAAGAACAGTATGATTGTAAAGAATTGAGAGAAGTTGTTGGTTTATGTGATTTTTATATTGCATCACGGTTTCATTCGATGATCTCAGCATTATGTAAAGAAGTGCCTGTTTTTGTTGTTGGGTGGGGGTTTCAAAAATATTTTGAGGTAATGGAAGAGTTTGAGTTAACCAATTATTGTCATGATGCAAAAGAATTAAAACTCAAATTATTGATTGATGGACTTGATAGAATTATTAGAAGAAAATGAAATAAAGAACAAAATTTCGAGAAACATTGAACGGGTTAAGCTGTCATCAACTATGAACCACAAAAAGGCAATGGAGTTGTTTAGCGTTGTTAACAAAAAAATGTAGCATAGATATAATGTGTTTAACATATTGATAAAACAAACACCAATGTATTTTTTAAATTTTTATCTTAATTGAAAAATATGGCAAAAAACGATAAAAACAAATATAACAAAATCATAGGCGCAACAATTATCTTTATTTTGACAACATCCTTTGCCATTAATTTGCATTCACTTTTTTTTCATTATCAGTACAGCATACCTCATTTAGACAAGTTGTCTTATAATGTTTCTGAATTAATGAGCAGTTACTTTGAAAATAGAGATTTTCATAAAACAAAAGTTGGATACAGGGCGTCGGCTACTGATCAAACCCATAAAGCAATTAAAGAATTTTACAAAAATAACAAATTGGTTTTTGGCCGGAGAGTTATTATTTTTTACCACATCAATTTTATTGTCTTTTGACCTGAAGTCAAAAAACCGTAAAGAAGAATGCAAAACGAATAATCAATAATTTGCAGTGATAAAGGGCATTAAAAAATTGGTTTATTTTGATTTGTTAAACTCTTTATCAACCGTAAGCACAAAACTATAAACATAAATATCATTATTCAATCTTTTAAATAGTTCAGCATTATAGATGCTCAATATTTCATTTGCTTTTACTGATGGTTCATCTATAATGACATATACACAAACTTTTCCCGATGTTCTTAATTTCGCGTCAAAAGCATCATCTATTATTGTGGTTGTAATACCATTCATGCCAAGGAATAAGTCGTTTCTGTCAAATCTGTCTTTTATCGGGTAATCAACCAAAGCAACGCCGGGAAGTTCATTATCTCTTTGTAAAGCTAAATGCAAACTATATGTATTATAAAGCGAATTGTTCTCTCTCATAATCGATGTATTATGAGCAAAATCAAAGGGCTTGTAATTAACAATATAATTATACGATTTTAGCGCTGAAGAATACAGAAGGCTTGCGGCAAGAATTACAAAAGCAGCCTTTTTTAGCATCGAGGATGAAAGGTTCAATATTATCAAAAAGTATGTAATTTGGATAAAGAAAGCAGGTAACATAAAATACCTGAAAAGTTTTGCGTAACTCCAGTTGAAGTCAGAATAGAAACTTGGATTAATCAGTGTAGCTAAAAAAATAAAAAATATTATCCCTATGGAAAATATGAAAGCATATAATCCAAACTTTGAGTTTGATTTAAATTTTGCTAAAGGGATATGCTTTCTATAATAAAGATAAACCGGTAATAGAACTATTGCTGAGGCTACATAAAATAATATATGAAGGATATAAGGATAATCATAGCCTCTGTCATACCCAAAGCCTGCAAATCCCACAAATCTCAAAAATGGTATTTTGTCAAAAAACGCATTCATTGGAAATGGGTTTATGCGTGTAAAATTTTCCAAATAGAATGTTTTTTCGCCATCCATACCAACTCGGGTAGCAATATATCCGGTTTCCATATTAAGAAATATAATATGCGCTAAAAATGGAAGGGCAAATAATGTTGTAAAAACTATAGAATAAATAAGTTCTTTAGTTTCACCGGATTTATTAAAAGCAATTCTCCATAAGAAAAAGGCAGGTAGCACAATTAATGCCGGCAAATAAGCATAACGAAAATAAACTGTTAGAGGTAATAATAAACAAGCCCACAACAGGTATTTCCTTTTTTTACCGCTCCTGTAAAACTTGAGTATAAGAATTGCAGACAGAATAAATATGTTAATGCACATAAAGTCATCAGTGCCTGCCATGTTTAGAAAAACGCCATTTAAAGTAAAGAACAAAAACATAAGTGAGAGCCATAACAAATCCACTCTAACTAATAGTTCTTTCAGAAGCTTATATAATAAATATAGAAACAAAACTAAATTCAATAATGCAAACACGACATGTATTACTTGTACATCATCAAACAATAAGAACAAAGGTGAGGCAATAACAGAAATGCCCGGCGGAAAAGATGTGTGTATTTGTTTAATGGGCTGGGAAATATCTTCCGGGTTAAATGCCGGCCTTGTCAACCCTTCTCCGTCAGCTATCTGGCTTGCAGCAACATATTTTGCTCCTTGATCAGGACCTGTTATGGTTAGTCTACCGGTAAAATATTCAATAATTATTAAAGAACTAATTGATATTATAATAATGCTTAATAAATTTTTCAGTTTTTTGTTGTTCATAATAATTTGTGTAGAACACATAGAATATTGCTTAAAAAAGTCAAAAGTATAAAAATTATTGCCTTTGGCTGGATAATTACTTAAAAAAATGTTGAATTATTTGGAGGGGTTTTAATTTGTT
>PWHG01000083.1 GCA_003554785.1 Candidatus Falkowiibacteriota bacterium | reverse complement strand
TAATGATACTAATTTTCTTTTTATACTTTCTAAGAAAACCAGAAGAGCCAAAAGAAGAGCAACCTGAACAAGATAAAAGTCGTCATCCAGTTTTGATAGAGACAGAATTTTTATCTGAAGATGAATTAAGTGACTTAGGAGTTAGCTCTGATACAAGAGCACAGGTAATTAGTCGAGACCCTTTAATTTATAAAGTAATTGAAGATGATGCTGAAATTGTTGAGGACATATCTCCATATTTAGAGCCCATAAGAGAATAATTTAATAAAAAATATAATTAATAATTTAAAATTTTATCTATCTTTGACTATGTTAAAACCAAAAAAATGAAGATGTAGATGACATCTTTGCTGATACAGATACAGAATCTAATGAAAACGAAACAAGTAATTTAAAAAACTGAAAAAGAAGTAGATATATCCAATAATAGTGATCATTGTAGCTTAGAAAACAATGAATATAATTGTGGTTATACTCTTAGCGGTTTAGAAAATGATGAACTTTATGTCTTTAGTTTTTCCCTTTCAGTCTTCACGTTTTCTTTCAACTGAGAGTTTTTGCGATATTTCTGGATCAACATAGTAAAAATATAAATAATTGTTATTTACAACTAAATAAGAAAGGAGTCAAATCATGAAAAAAATTTGATTTTTGTTTTAAGTTTATTATTTTTTTTATTATCATGTAGTAAAGATGATGATTCTGAACCACTTGATCCCACTGAAGCGGTTGAATTAACTGTTAAATTTCAGTTTCAGTATTTCTCATCTGATATTTCTCTTTCAGAAGTATCAGCTAATTTAAAATATTTACAAAGCTCATCAATGATTATTGAAAGTGTTTCCTCTAATGTAAGTGGTCAGCCCGGGGAATATAAATTAGTTTTAAGTGTTAGAGGTGTTGAAGCGGAAAATTTAATTAATGAATAATCTGGTTTTTTAGAAACTAAGATTAAGTATCATGTTGACGGCACTCAAAGAGAACAAAGCACCGGTCAGGAAATTAATATTCGTGGCGGTGAACAAACCACTGAAGTTGATTACGAGTTAGTGTCGGTAGAGACTGTAGAGATTATAATTAACACTCATTTTTCTTATACTCATTTTAATGTTACTTTACGTGATCGCTTTGTTGACTTATTAAATGAAGACATGGATTTTGGTAATCCAATTTATGAGGACTATAGAACTGATATTTATGATGAATTACCAGTAAGTTTACTCTAGAAGGAGAGCAAGCTCTTGAAAACATTGGTAAAACTAGGTGGATTGTAATTAGAATTATATTTAAAGTGGTGAGCAGCATTAAAACTCATGACAAGAGTGAGCAGTTTGTTGTCGAAGAAGGAGTTCAAGAATTTGATTTTTATTTTTCACAATGATTTTAAAACTCTTTTTTTATTAAAAAGCAAAGCTCGTATAAAAATACGGGCTTTTTCTTTTTGCTTTTATAATCAATTTACGCTAAAATATTAATATCTATCTTTTTTTATGTTATAATATAAATAGCAGTATTGATTTTAAAAATATTTATCTATGCCCTCAGTTGATGAAAAATTATTAGCTCAAGAAAAAGACTCAGCTGATAGGGCTGGTGATATTAGGGAGGCTAAAAAAAACAGTCAAAGAGGACAATATGTAAATAATAATCAAGACAAAGGAGACCTACATTCACAATTAAGGCAAAAAAAACAAGAAAAAAAGAGAAAGAAAAATTTAAAAAACAAAAAAGGTGCTTCAGGTTTAATAAATCCTTTAGCCTTTTCTCTGGCTCGACTACTTCGGCAATCATGGATTAACTTAATTCAATCTTTCGGTTTGACCTTAATTTGGATTAATATTCACGTTTTAGGAAATATAGTATTTGGCCCCAAAGTGTTTTGTAATTTAGGCGAGGAGTGGTTTATGCGCCCGGGAGCGACAAATAGTCCAGAGCAAAAAAAAATAATAGAAGAGGGAGGAAAAAAAATAGGTATACTGGAAAAAATGGGTTGTGGTTGTCTTAATCTTCTTTTTCTATTAGTTGTAGTTATTTTTCTAGCTTTAATTGCTATAGTTTTAGAAATTTTTGGCGACCCAATTGGATTTATAAGCGAAGTTGCCAAAGCAGTATTAGGTTGGGTATGGGATGGTGTGGTTGGAGTATTTACTAGAAGTGAGAATTAATTTAATAAAGAAGATAAATTAATATTTTTTTTAATTTTATATAATGAAAAAATTTTTTAAAAAAACAAAAAAGAAGCAATGGTTGTTCATTGGTAGTATTTTATTTTTATTTTTATTTAGCTTCTTTTTTGCCTCACCAGTGGAAGCAAGTTGGATAACCGAATTTTTTGGTTGGATTTTTGCCGCCATTGTTTATATTTTAGGATTATTTTTAGTTTTGCTTATTGAAGTTTTGATTTATATAGCTTCATATAATAATTTTCTTGGAGTGCCAGCAATTACTGTTGGATGGTCTATGGTAAGGGATTTGGCCAATATGTTTTTTGTCGTAATTTTGTTAATTATTGCCTTTGCCACAATACTACCAGGAATTGAAAAATATAATTATAAGAAATGGCTACCAAAATTAATATTAATGGCAGTTTTGATTAATTTTTCTAAAACGATTTGTGGCTTATTAATTGATGTTGCTCAGGTGGTAATGCTTTCTTTTGTTAGTGCATTTGCAAATATTAGTGGAACTAATATTACCCATATGCTTGGTATTCTTGATTGGCATAAATTAGACGAGGGATCTGGTGATGTAAGTGGATGGGAAGTAATGGGTGCATATTTTTTAGCAGTTGTTTATGTAGTTATCTCTATAGTTGTAATTGGCGCAATGTTAATGATGCTAGTTATGAGGATTGTGATGATATGGATTTATGTTATTTTATCACCTTTAGCTTTTTTGTTAAATTCATTTCCAGATGGTAGTGGTTATGCTAGTAAATGGTGGAAACAATTTACTCAAAATTTAGTAATTGGACCTGTTTTAGCTTTTTTTATTTGGCTTTCCTTTTCAATAGTCTCAGTAGATGTTAGTGGTACTCAAGTTTTAGGAGATAATGAGGGCTTGGGAGCTGATTTAGACTCTCATGAATACGTAACTTCAATAGAAGATGGAGAAGGAGAAGATCATGGTTTTGCTTCTGGTGACCTAATGATTCAATTTATAGTTTCCATTGGTCTTTTAATTGGTGGCTTGAAAGTTTCTCAAGAAATTGGAGGAGAGGCAGGTAATGTTTTAGGTAAAGCATCTCAAAAGGGGTTTGGTATAGCTAAGCAATTGGGTAAAAAAGCTGGGAAAGCTGGGGTTGAAGGAACCAAGTTTGTAGGTAGGCAATCTTTAGGTGCAGGTTCACAAGTAGCTCAATGGACAGGAAAGAAAACTAGATGGAAAGGATTAAAAACTGCTGGTGATATTGGTCAAGCCATGCGTGGAGATATAAAAACTACTAGAAAAAAAGCTAAGGTTGAAAAAAGAGAAAAATTCCTTAAAAACATTGGCATGGGAGAGCTTTCAGGTGATGTTATTTCAACTAAAATGAAAGAAGCTGGAAAAGATAAAAAATATGAGACAATGTATAAGGCTACAGAGAAAATGGGGGCAGCGCCAAAGAGAACTAGAAAATTAAAGGAACATTTTAAAAAACCGGAAAATATAGGTGATTTTAATCCTAGTGATATTATTGAAAATGATGGTGAAATTAAAAAGGGCAATCTTAAAGAACTTTTTTCTGATGAAGATGTAATGAAAAATGTTGATAATTGGCTTAAAAATGAAGGTGAATATGGTAAGGGTGGTAGACTAAGTAAAATGGGCTACTCTGGTGATGCGAAAGATTTGGCTCGAGCTAAGTCATGGCAATCAGCAATTGAAAAATCAGAGGAAAAAGAAGTCGATGGTGTTGGTAATGCTGCTAGTTTAAAATCAACCCTTAAAGGAATGAATTTAGATACCGCTGCACCAAAAGATCCATTGGAGGCAGGAGGAAAAGATTCTGTTATTACTAAACTCAATGAGTCAATAAATAAGTTAGCAGATACCATGAAGTCAGGAAAAGGAGGAGGAATTAAATATAATAAAGGTGGCAATAATGATTTAGCCGATAACTTAGATAGCTCCAATGTTAATCAAGGAAAATTATTTACCAACTCATTTGCCTCTGGAGATAAAGATGCACTAGGTATTAGTTTTAATGACCTAAAAGCAGAGGGAGTGGATATAGATACAAGTGTTCAGGGAGCTAATTTAAACAAAGAAAGAATGGGCGATAGTTTTGATTCAGTAGTTGATGCGCTAGAAAATAAAATAAGTCAGGCACAAGTTGATTTAGATCAAAGAAAAAAATCTGGTAGTATTGGTGATAAAGATTATAAAAAAGAAATGGACAATTTAGTTGAGGCTAAAAATAGACTTCAGTCAGGCTCTCTTGAAAATATTAATTTAGTAAATACTGCTAATCCAAAATTTGGTAGAGAAATGGCTATGCGCAACGTTTATCACGAAGAGCTCCATGGATCTGGTTTAAAAGATGAGTATGTAACTAAAACAGTAGAAAATTCATTAATGGAAAACAAGCTCTATGGCAAAAATCCTGAAACTGGCAATCGTCACGCAAAAGAAATTGGTCAATTAGCCAGTGCTTTAAAGTCAGAAGGAAAAAGTGATAGTGAAGTTATCAAAAGCGCTATTTCTGAAATAAAAAATAGAAGTCAAAATGAGGCATCAAGTAGAGCTGAGAGAGTACTTAAACTTGAAAACGGCAAGCTTGAAACAGAGAGTCAGGTAACAAATAAAACTAATAATCAGATAAATGTTTATGATTCAGATAATAAATTAGTTAAAAGAATTTTAGATAAGAGTTAAATAATTTAAATATGAACTACACTTTAGAGTGTTTAGAAAAATTTGAAGAATTATCTCCAGAACTAAAAGAAGTTTTTGGAGGTGAGAAAGCATATAACTTGATTAATGATTTAGAATATCAGCACGGAGTTGATTTAGCTTTTGTTTTAGTGCTTTTAGCCATTGATGAGTTAAAGATTTCAGATTTACCAGAATATTTAAAAAATAAATATAAATTATCACCAGAAAAAGCTAATTTAATTGTTAAAGAAATTGAAAGTAAAATTTTAGAGCCAGCTAATGAAGTTATAAGTGAAATGAATGAAAAGAATGTGATGGAAAAGATAAGTGTTGACGATTTAATTCTTTCTATATTTTCAGAAAATCTATTTTTAGTTTTTTCATATTCCCAAGAGGAAGTTAAAAATTTTAATATTGCAAGTTTTGCTGCATTCAATGAAGATGATATGCTAGAGGAGAAAGTGATTGATGCTTTTTATAATAACCAAGAATTAATTTCTGATAAAAAAATTAAAATTGAAGATAAAGAAAAGCCAGCTACAGTTGCTAATTTTCTAAAGGATTTTATCAAAACCCACGGCAGTGAAATACCAAACAATTTAGTTTTAGCCAATTATTTAAATAATTCCCATAATGTTAAAAAATTAAATAAAACTGAAAAAGATATTTTAAATAGAGTTTTAAAAACCTATCGCAACCTAGTATTTTTCCCTGAAAGCATGGAAGGGGTGCCAACTGAATTGTGGGAAATTATTCCAGTTAAAGGTAGTCAAGAAGTATTTGATGTTTTAGGTGATGACAAAGAAAGTGATTTTAATAAAAATTTAAAAAAGAAAATTAGCGACAACAAGAAAACAAAAAATCTTAAATCTAAAGAAGAAGAAAACCGAAAAAAGCAAGCAAGAGAAAAAGAACTAGAAAATATTAAAAAAAGTTCAGTTTCTCAATTAGAAGAAATGCTGAAAGATTATTCACCCAACAGTTTGGGTTATAAAGCTATTAAACAAGAGTTAAATAAGTTAAAAAAAGCTAAGAAAAAATAAAGATGTTTGATTATTTAAAACAATTTAAGAGTTTACCTAAAGAATTAAAGGAAAAGATTTCTTCAGAGGTAGCCATGAAAACTTTATCTGAACTAGAAGAAAAGTATAAGGTAACTTTAGCCTCTACGGTTATGAAAGTGATGGTTAAGAAAATAAGCATTAATAATTTAGCCTCACATTTAGTCTCTGAGTTTTCCATGAACCCGGAAAATGCCAAGAAATTAAGTCAAGAATTAAAAGAAAAATTATTTTTTAGTGTATCTGGATATTTAGGACTAAAGCCAAGTTTTGATCAAGAAAAAAAACAAGCCAAGAAAATTATTGAAAAGTCTGGTATTAATTTTTCCAGCAGTGATTTATATAATCGTTGTTTAAAGGTGATAACCACCTTTCTTCGTGGGGTTCGCTCACGTATTGATACAAGATCGGTTTTAGAAAAACCTTTAGACTCAGGAGGTTTAGGTTTAGACCAGCAAAAATCTGATCATTTAATAAGAACTTCTCTTAACTTCATTGCTAATTTAAAAGAGGAAACACCTCAAAAAGAAGAAAAAAAACCGATTGAACCCAGTCCTTTAGCAGGTTCTGATGCAGTATCTAAAATACTCAACAAAGAAAAAACTGAACAAGAAAAAGGTTTTGATTTAAAAAAAGAAATTGAAACTGGAAGAACCCCTTCAATAACCGCACCAGAGAAAACCAAGAAAATAGAAGGGACTAAAGAAGAATTTAAAAAAATAAGTTTAACTCAGAAAGATAAAGAAGATAGAAAAAAAGAAGAAGAGAAAGAAGAGAAAGAAGAAAAGAAAGAAGATATAATGAGTTTTGCTCCGCCACCTAAGAAAGAGAAAAAAGAAAGTCAAGAAGAGGAAAAGAAAGAAGATATAATGAGTTTTGCTCCGCCACCTAAAAAGGGAATAAAACAAATATTTAAGGTTCCTAAAAAAGAGAAAGCAGAAGAAGAAAAAAAGGAAGAGAAAAAAGAAGAAAAAGTTGAAGAAAAAAAAGAAGAAAAGAAAAAAGAAGTTAAAAAAGAAGAAAAGAAAGATAAAAAAGAAAGTGAAGAAAAAACTTGGTCTTCTAAACCAAGGCCGGTGTCAGATAGTGGTTCAAAGAGAAAAATTGAAGATATTAAAACTGCTCCTAAAGTAATGGGTCCAATTGATGAATTAAGATATTTAAGTTTAGTTAATTTTAGAAGACTAGGTGAAGAACCTGAAGAAGCTACTCTTAAGATAAGAAAGAAAATAAATTTACTAGAAAAAGATGGTTATGATAAAAAAATACAAGCAGTTTTAGCTTGGAAAAAAAGTCCAGTTAATCGCCTCTATATTTCACTTGGTCAAGAAGCAGTTAAACAGGGAGAAAGTTTAGAAAAACTAGCCGAGCAAAAACAGGAAAAAAACAAAGAGTCATTATCTTGGGAGGAAGTAAAAGCTATTATGCAGTTAAATACTCAATTATCTTATTTTTAATATGCAAAGATTCGTAGTGCCACAATTTATTAATGTTGAAAATAAAGTAATCGGACCAATTACAGTTCGTCAGTTTTTGATTTTTGTGGGAGCAGCTATAATTTTAGCTATTTTATACGCCATACTTTTTTTTACATATTTTGTGATATTTGGTGTAATTGTAGTTGGAATTGCCGCTGTGTTCGCCTTTGCTAAAGTTAATGGTACTCAATTTCATAATTTCTTTTTAAATATAATTCAAACTTCTAAAAAACCTGGCAAAAGAGTATGGAATAATCGTGCATTATCAGTTGAGCTTAAAACTGTAAAAAATATAAAATCAGATGATAAAGAGCCACCGCAAAAAAAACTTTATCGCCGTTCAAGATTAGCTGATCTTTCTTTGGTAGTAGATACCAAAGGTCGCTATCGTGGACAAAAAAATAATTAATATGAGCAAAAAAAATAAACCTGACAAATTAGCTAGAAATAAAGTAAAACCATCTACACAACAGTATTTAGATATTGCTGAAATTAAAGATGATGTAGTTATTATGCGTGATGGTACTCTTCGAGCAGTTTTACTCGCCTCTTCTATTAATTTTTCTTTAAAAAGTGAAGATGAACAAAATGCAGTTATATCATCCTATGTTAGCTTTATAAACAGCATAGACTTTCCATTGCAGATTGTAGTTCAATCAAGAGAGTTAAATATTGATTCCTATATTGAGCTTTTAAAAAAGAAAGAAAAAGAGCAAGTAAATAGATTGCTTAAAATTCATACAGCTGAATATATAGAGTATATTAAAGAATTAACATCTATAGGCAAAATAATGAATAAACGTTTTTATTTAGTAGTTCCATACAACCCATTGACTGATAAAAGGAAAGGATTTTTTAATTTATTAACTGAAGCCATAAAACCAGCAACTATTTTAAAATTAAAAGAAAAAACATTTAAACGATATAAAGAGATGCTAAATCGTCGCCTAGAGGGTGTCTATAGTGGCATGGATTCAATTGGTGTTGGTGTCGCCAGATTAGATACACAAGCTTTAATTGAACTTTATTATCAAAGCTATAATCCAGAAGTGGCTGATAACCAACAACTTGATGATTTAGAAAATCTAAGAGTGGAAAAAGATAAAATTTAAAATATTTATGATAAATTTTGGAAAAAAGAAAAAAAAATCAATAAAATTAAATCAACCAGTATCTCTTAGCAAAAGCAAGGATTCAGAAAATATTGAAAAAGATCCAGAGTTAACCAGGGAGATAATTGAAGAAGAAAAAGCCTTTCGTCAAGGAATTTTAACAGTTAAAGACATTATTGCTCCAGCTAGTTTTAAAGTTAATCCTAGTCATGTAAATTTAGGTGGTAAGTTTGTTAGAACTGTTTTTGTTGTTGCTTACCCCCGTTATATAAATGTTGGTTGGTTTGCGCCAATAATTAATTTAAATTATACCTTCGATGTTTCCATGTTTTTCTATCCAGTTAAAAGTTCGATTATTTTAAAACAGTTAAGAGATAAAGTGGGTAATTTAGAAGCTCAAATTGTAGCTAATTCAGAAAAAGGTGCAGCTAGAGATCCTATGCTGGAAACTGCTCTTCGGGATGTTGAGGGTCTTCGTGACGCCTTAACTCAAGGAACGGAAAAATTCTATCAATTTGGATTATATATTACTCTTTATGCCAGTGACTTAAAAGAACTTGATAGAATGACTGAACAAGTTGAAGACATGTTAGGTTCAAAATTAGTTTTTTCTCGACGTGTTTATTTCCAAGCTGAGCAAGGTTTTAATTCCACTCTGCCCCTGGGAAATGATGAGTTATATATTACCTTTAATTTAAACTCCTCACCAATTGCTTCTTCTTTTCCTTTTATATCCAGTGAATTAACTAGTGACAAGGGGATACTGTTTGGAGTTAACCGTCACAATAATAGTTTAATATTGTTTGATCGTTTTAGTTTAGAAAATGCTAATTCAGTTGTTTTTGCTACCTCTGGTGCTGGTAAAAGTTATGCGATTAAATTGGAGATTCTTCGTTCTTTAATGTTAGGAACTGATGTGATAGTAATTGATCCTGAATATGAGTATAAACATTTAGCCGAAGCAGTCGGTGGTACTTATATAAATATTGCTTTATCGTCAGAGAGTAAAATAAATCCTTTTGATTTACCTAAAGGAGTTGGTGGTGAAGCTAAACCAAAAGATATAATTCGTGGCGCCGTTATTACTTTAAAAGGCTTAGTTCGCTTGATGTTAGGAGAGTTGAGTCATGATGAAGATTCTCTTGTTGATAGAGCCCTTCTGGAAACTTATGCAAAATCTGATATTACCGCTGATAGTGATTTAAGCACAATTGAAGCCCCAATTATGACTGATTTTGGTGAAGTTTTAGATGGCATGGAAGGAGGAAAAGAACTAGCTGGTCGATTAAAAAAATATACAGAAGGAACTTTTTCCGGATTACTTAATCATCCAACTAATGTAGAAATGAGCAATCAATTAGTGTGTTTTTCTGTAAGGGATCTAGAGGATGAACTGCGACCAATTGGTGTTTATATTATTATTAATTATATTTGGAACGAGATTCGCAGTGAAACAAAAAAGAGAATTTTGGTAATTGACGAGGCCTGGTGGATGATGCAATATGAAGATAGTGCTAAATTTATTTTTGCTTTAGTAAAGCGTTGTCGTAAATATTATTTAGGAGTGACTACTATCACTCAAGATGTAAATGATTTTTTAACCTCACCTTATGGTAAAGCAATTGTTACTAACTCGGCTTTGCAAATTTTAATGAAGCAATCTTCAGCTGCGATTGAGTTGGTAAAAAAGACATTTATGTTAACTGAAGGTGAGAAATATTTGCTATTGGAATGTGGAGTCGGTGAAGGAATATTTTTTGCCGGTAGCAAACATGTAGCTATGAAAGTGGTTGCATCATACACTGAAGATCAAATAATCACTTCAGATCCAAGGCAAATTTTAGAAATAGAAGAAGAGAAAAAAGAATTTAAAGAAAAACAAAAAGAAAAGGAAAACAAAGAAAATGAATAAATAATTTTAAATATATGAACAACACAAGAAAAATTGGGATTATAATTGTTAGTATTGGTTTAATACTATTAATTCTTTTAATTTATTTTGTCTTTTTTAGTTCTCCTGAAGTTGTTGAAGAGCCGGAAACGCCTGAGCCACCAACAGAAGATATTGGCTTACCAGAATCAGATGAACCAACAATTACACCAGGAGATAGACCTAAGGGTCAAGAAGTTTATGATATTAGTCAAGAAGAAGAATATACACCAGGTATAGAAGATGTATCTAGATTAGCTATGTCATTTGCTGAGCGCTTTGGATCATTTTCAAGTCATTCAAATTTTTCAAACATTACCGATGCTCAATTATTTATGACCAGTAGTTTGCGGGATTGGTCAAATGATTATATTAAACAATTAAGAGAAGAAAATCCCGAAGATTTCTATTATGGCATTACAACCCAAGCATTAAGTACTGAAACTATTGACTATAATGAAGATGCTGGTGAAGCTGAAATTAGAGTAATTACTCATAGAGTAGAAATCGGTGATGACATTGAAGGAGAAAATAATTTTCAACAAGATTTATTAGTTGAGCTTAAAATAGAAAATGATTCCTGGAAAGTTGATGCTATATACTGGCAAGATTAAAAATTAGTCCCTTAGTTTAAATTATGGCCATTAAATCATTATATGTATGTTCAAATTGTGACGCCCAGTCTCCTAAATGGAGTGGGCGTTGTTTGGAGTGTGGTGCTTGGGGAACTTTGAGTGAAGAGATAAAAGACAGTCAGAGCCAAGCTAAAGAAATAACCAAAAATATTTCCGGTGCAGATGTAACCGATTTGCGTGAACTCAAAAATCAAAACAATCAGCGTTTAAAAATAAATTGGCCTGAAGTAGATAGAGTGCTTGGCGGAGGACTTCTAACTGACTCATTTATACTTTTAAGTGGTGAACCTGGCATTGGCAAATCAACCCTAGCAGCGCAAATTGCTAGCCAAGTTAGCAAGCAAGGCATGGTTTTATATGTCAGTGGTGAAGAATCAGCTAGTCAGGTAAAAAATCGATTAGATAGAATTAATTGTTCACTAGAGAATTTGCGCTTTATTAGCGAAACCAGTGTAGAAAAAATTGTAGCCAGTGCTAGCAAGATTAAACCAAAATTGTTGGTTGTTGACTCTGTTCAAACCGTTTACTCTTCTTTTCTATCAACTGAACCTGGAAATATTTCTCAAATTAGAGCCTCGGCAGTTAAATTTTTAGAACTAGCTAAAAGCAATGAAATATCTGTTCTTTTAATTGGCCATATCACCAAAGACGGTCAAGTAGCCGGACCTAAATCACTTGAGCATATTGTAGACACTGTCTTATCAATTGAACATGAAGCTGGTAGTCACTATTCATTGCTTCGAGCTAGTAAAAACAGGTTTGGATCAGTTAATGAGCTGGGAGTTTTGGAAATGACAGGCACAGGCTTTAAAGAAGTAATAGATCCAGGAGCAATTTTTCTAGCTGGACAAGAAGATAATTTACCTGGCTCAGTAATTACCGGAGTCCTTGAAGGTAGTCGTCCATTTTTAGTCAATATTCAAGCCCTAGTTAGCCAAACAATTTTTGGTTATCCGCAAAGAAAAACCAGTGGTTTGGATGTAAATCGCTTACAAGTTTTAAGCGCGGTAATTAGTAAAAGATTAAAACTAGATTTAGTTTCCAAAGACATTATTTTAAACGCCGTTGGTGGCCTAAAAATTAATGACCCGGCCATTGATTTAGCGGTTTGTGGAGCGATTATTTCTTCTTTTTTAAATAAAAGCTTTCCACTAAACACCATATTAATGGCCGAGGTTGGCCTAGGAGGAGAAATCAGACCAGTTTTTAGACTTGAGCAAAGATTAAATGAAGCAGAAAAATTAGGCTTTAAAAAGGCGGTAGTAGCTAGTAAAGAAAAATTAAAGGGTAAAGCTGGTGGTATAAAAGTGGAAAAGATTAATGATTTAAAAGATTTAATGAATTATTTAAAAAAATAATTAATCAAAAAACTAAAATAAAAAAGAGCTCATTTTTTGAGCTCTTTTGATTTTTTTTCTACAAACTTGCCGGCTTTTTTATAGTTTTTCTTTTTTTCGCTTTTCTTTGCCTTTTTTCTCTGAGAAGCAGATTTTTGAGCATTTTTATTGCCTGGCATTTCTTTCCATTTTCAAATGCCAAGTTGTCAAATGGGATGTGCTTTGGAACAGGAATTCCATCAGCAATGTTGTCATCAATTTTTTCAATCGCAGCGATTGGTGTACCTTTTTTGTTTAAAAAGGAGTTCTCTGGTAGAACCAGAACTTCAATTCCGTCATAATAAGCGGTGATAGATTCATTCATATCAGTCATAGTTTTAAAGGTTTATAAAAGAACGATTATATATATTTTTAAATTAACTAATTTTTTTAATTTTGTCAATATTATTCTAAATGAATATTTCTTTCCCAAGTGCCTAATTTTTCCTTTATGGTTGGATTATTTTTTAATTCTGGGTCTTTGTTTATAATTTTCTCTGCCTCTTCTCTGGTTTTTTTAATTAACTCATAATCAAATAGTGAAGCTAATCTTAGTTCACTAAAGCCACTTTGGAGTTTGCCATAAATATCACCGCTACCTCTTAGATCAAGATCAATTTTAGCCAAAGACAGGCCGTCATGGTATTGGCTAAGGGCACTGAGTCTTTTAAAAGTTTTTTCACTTTTTATTTCTTGGCTAGTAAAGAGAAAGCAGTATGATTGAGTGTCACCTCTTCCAACTCGTCCGCGAAATTGATGTAGCTGAGCTAGGCCAAACCTCTCAGCGCCTTCAATCATCATAATGCTAGCATTTTTTATATCAATCCCAACCTCAACTACTGAAGTTGAAACTAAAATATCAATTTTTTTATCTAAAAAATCTTTCATTACTTTTTCTTTTTCTTGGCTTTTTAATCTTCCATGCAGTAATCCTAAATTATATTCTGGAAAAACTTGTTCCTTTAATCTTTTTAGCTCTTCTTTAGCTGATTTCACTTCTAACTTCTGAGAGTTTTCAATTAAAGGACAAACTACAAAGGCTTGTTGTTTGAGGTCTAGTTTTTCTTTAATAAAATTGTATGCTTGGTCTCTTTTTTCTTCACTAATAATTTCAGTAATTATTTTTTTCCTACCTTTTGGTTGTTCTTTGATAATTGATAGATCAAGATCCCCGTAAAAGGCTAGAGCTAGTGAACGGGGAATTGGAGTAGCTGTCAGGGAGAGAAAATGTGGGGCGGTTTTTTCTTGTTTATTTTGACTTAAATACTGTCTTTGAGCGACTCCAAAGCGATGCTGCTCGTCAATAATTGCCAGGGCTAATTTTTCTGGATGTTTTTGAAAAAGCAGTGAATGAGTGCCAATTATAATATCGCTTTCTGAGTATATTTTTTCTTTTTGTTTTTTCCGGCTTTTCTCCAGTGGAAAGTTGGCCTCCAAAGCTTTACTCAGAAGCAGAGATATTTTTAATGAATAGTTTTTAAAAAGTTCTTTTAAGGTGTGAAAGTGTTGTCTGGCTAATATTTCTGTAGGCGCCATTAAAGCGCATTTATAATCATTTTTGACTACATTTAAAATTGCAATCGCCGCCACAATTGTTTTACCACTACCAACATCACCTTCAAGTAGTCGTGACATAGTTTGTCCTTTTTTTAAATCAGAAATAATTTCCCAGGCAGCTTTTTTTTGATCATTGGTTAAGGTAAAGGCAAGATTATCTACGAATTCTTTGGTTAATTTTTCATTAAAATCAATAGTAAGGGCGGCTTGTTTTTTTAAATTATTTTTAGCGATTAAGCTTTTAATTTGTCTGAGAAATAATTCACCAAACTCTAATCTTTGCCGGGCTAGCTCTACACTTTTTTTACTTCCCGGAAAATGAATTTGTAAAATCGCTTGACTAAGGGGCATTAAATTTAAATTCTTTAGCAAATCTTTTGGTAGCCACTCAGGTATTTTTTTAGCTAAATCAATTACTTGGCTAACAAAAAAACGCATTTGTTTTTGCGTTAAATTAGAGCTTAGACTATATATTGGCACTAATCCAAAGGTATTTATTTTCCCCTGACTAATTTTTTCATACTGAGGAGAAACTAATGTTAACTGTCCATAACTATATTTTACTTTTCCAGCCAGTGAAATTGTATCGCCAGTTTGCAAGGTTTTGGTTAAAAAAGCTTGATTAAACCAAACTACTTTAATAGTTCCACTATCATCGGAGACTAATGCTTCAGTAATATATTTTTTTTGTCGCCAACTTTTTTTATTTTGTATCAATTCAATTGTACCCACCAGTGACACGTTTTCATTTTCTTTTACATGATCAATTTTAACTTGTCGGCTAAAATCATCGTAGCGAAAAGGGAAATAAAAAATTAGGTCATAAACTGTTTTTAGACCTAAAGCATTTAATTTTTTTGATAATGTTTTACCAACCCCTTTTAACTCACTTATTTGAGTATTTAAGTTTATATTAGTCATATATAAAGGAGGGCGTTTTTTAAGTGTGCCTCCGCCAGGACTCGAACCTGGATTACAAGATCCGCAATCTTGCGTTCTATCCTTTGAACTACGGAGACAGATTTCTGATTATACTATAGCCTTAAAATAGATGTCAATTGTTCAGACAGTGGTGGATCGGTTCTTTCCAGGTCCTCATCTAAATACTTAACTAAATAATCCCTAACTGCTAGCGGATTGGTTTCATTTAATGGAACGGAAAGGCGAGGATGAAAAGAGTTTTTAAACTCTAAATATAATTGTTTTATATCTTCTCTTGGTTTATATATTACACTAAAGTGTTTAAATTCATCATAGTCATAAAATTTTTTTCCAATTGTTACTCCTTCAGGATTTAAGGTGAACTTTAAAATTTTTGGTTCTTGACTTTCATTTACCAGCATAATACTAGCAGCGATAATTATAATTAAGGCAAATAGAAAATTTGAATTTGGTCCTAAAAAAACTAGGCTCCATTGGGAGATTGTAAAAAAACTAAAAAAGACTGCTAAAAATACAAATACACTCGCAAATATATACCAAAATCTAGCTCTTTTTGGTTTATTGTATTCTGGTATTTCCCAGGATAGTTCATTTTTGTTAGTTTTTTCTTTAGCCATAGTTTGACAAAGTAAGTAAGTATTTATATAGTAATTATATCATAATTAAAATAAGTTTGAAAGGAGAGGTGGCTGAGTGGCTGAAAGCGGCAGATTGCTAATCTGTTATACGTCTTTATGGCGTATCGGGGGTTCGAATCCCCCCCTCTCCGCAGATTATAAAAACAAGACAGGAAATGTCTTGTTTTTTATTAGATAAGCTAACAGTTATATTATTTTTATATTGACAATTAAATAAAAATATGCTATAAATAAATATTAATTTGTTCATTAATAAAATAGTTTGGAATTTAGTCCAACATGTCTAATCTTTAAAAATTGAAAAAAAATGGCAAAAGTTTTTATCTTTGGATCAAAAAAAGTAATTTCTGACCTTCAACCTAAATTAAAAAAGCTGGAAGAGGAAATAAAGTGCATAGAAAAAATGGAGAATAAAGTGGAGGCAATTATCAGACTCTTTCAAGTTATTTCTCCACTTCAAGATGCCGGTGGCTTTGAAAAAGAAATTGCTGCATTGAGAAAAAAAGGAAGAAGAAAAAGAAAAGAACAAGTTGAAGCCCTGGAGAATTTGCAGGTACACGTGCGGCGAGCTGGTCGTGGTGGCATCAACAGAAGCAAAGAGGGAGAAGAAGTAACTCCTGACAATGTTTATCTTGGCGACGTGTATGGCCTATTTACCAAAACTGCTAGATTTTGGCTCAGCCAAAAGGAGAACATGAAAAAAGAACTGCGCCCGGAAATCAGCGAGAATGAAAAATCACCAATTTCCAATTGGTACTTAATCAATGATTATTTGTGTGACAATTTTGTAAGCAGCCACACAAGTGGTATCTTAAAACAAATCAAAGTTTTAACGGCTGCTTAGTTGTCATCAAAGGGGTGTTTAACAACATCCCTTTTATTTACAAGAAGTAATTTTATATAGTATAATTCAAGTATCAGTTCATTATTAACCAAAAAAATAGGAGGAAAAATGAAGACTAAATTAAGCAATGGAAAACTAAGCAAGGTAGGTTTTTCCAATCAAGGCGATTGGGCGCCGATAAAGCTAAATCGAGCCTTTAGACCACTTGAAGTTAGGGATTCTCTTCCCAAGACCGAACCGGTATTGTATTTAAAAGAAACCATTACTCGTTGTGATGATTTTTCTTTTGGAGAGTATCTGGTTACAATTGTTTGCAATCAAGATCAAAGAAAAGTGGAGATTCCTCTACGACTTCTTTGTCTTGATGAAAGACAAAAAAAGGAGTTAACAGTAAATGGGATTGTGCCTGAAGATTATTTCTCAGAATTCAACGAGAATTGTCTTTAAGAGGCTTATACAAAACCCGACGATTCTAGTCTTCTTCATCCAGAGGAAGAAGAATTTTAAAAAACAAAAAAGAGGTAGTTATGAAACTACCTCTTTCTTTTTTTTCTTTTTTCTTTTTTAATTTTAGATTTTGTTTTGCTTGTTTATTTCGTCTATAAAGTCATGTTTTTTAACTTCTCTGGTTTCAAGTTTTCCCCTGTCTCTGACATTTAAAATTTCACTATCTACTTCTTTATCACCAATTACTAACATATAAGGAGACTTTTCTTTAGTAGCTTTTCTTATTTTATTACCAACTGTTCCTTCAGTTTTATCAATTTCTACTCTAATATTATTATCTTTAAACTCTTTTTTTAGTTTCTCGCAATAGTTAATATGCTCTGTGTTAACTGGTATAATTTTAACTTGCACCGGTGAAAGCCAAACCGGGAAAGCGCCGCCATAGTGTTCAATTAAAAGACCAATAAATCTTTCATATGAACCAAGTAGAGCTCGGTGAAGCATATAAGGTCTTTCTTTTTTTCCTTCTTGGTTGGTAAAGTTCATATCAAAGCGCTCTGGTAAATTAAAGTCAAATTGTAAAGTAGAGCATTGCCACTGTCTGTCAAGCACATCATTTATTTTAAAGTCTAGTTTAGGTCCATAAAAAACGGCTCCGCCAATATCTTTTTGATAATTTAATTTTTTCTTTTTAGCTACTTTCTCTAATATGTTCTCTGTTAAAGTCCAGCCATCATCACTACCAGCATATTTATCATTTTTAGGGTCACGAACTGATAAGTATACTTTTACATCTTCTAAATTAAAGCCAAAAGATTTGTAAATGAATAATATAAAATCAACTACTCTTTCTAACTCTTTCTCTACTTGATCTTTGGAGCAAATTATATGAGCGTCATCTTGAGTGAAACCACGAACACGAGTCAGTCCTGATAGTTCACCTTTTTTTTCATAGCGATAAACTGTGCCAGACTCAGCCCATCTAATCGGTAATTCTTTGTAGGAATGTAAATTATGATTGAAAATTTGTACATGAAAAGGGCAGTTCATGGGTTTAAGTAAATATTTTTCCGATTCATTAACTTTTTCTTTATTTTCACTAGCCATTAAACTTTGTCCAGCTTCAAGTGCTGGATACATGTCTTGATTGTAGAAACCATAATGACCAGAAGTTTGCCATAGTTTAGTGTTGCCAATATGAGGAGTTTTAACTAATTGGTAACCAGCATCTTCATGAGCATCGTGCCAGAAATTTTCAATAATTCTATAAAGCTTTGCCCCTTTAGGGTGCCACAAAGGAAGACCAAGTCCAACTACTTCATCAATATGATAAAGGTTTAATTCTTTAGCTAATTTTCTATGATCCCGTTTAGCGGCTTCCTGAAGTTTAGTTAGATATTTATTTAATTCATCTTTGCTATTAAAGGCAAGGCCATAAATTCTAGTTAGCATTTTGTTTTTTTCATCTCCTCGCCAATAAGCGCCGGCTAATTTGTGGAGCTTAAAGCTACCGGGTAAAATTTCTTTTGTATTTTCAATATGGGGCCCACTGCAGAGATCAGTGAAACTATCAAGACTATAGAAACTAACTTTTTTATAATTTTCTTTTTTTAAATCTTCAATTAATTCTTGTTTGTAGGGATTTTTTTCTTCCTTTGCTTCTTTTAAAGCTTGATCTATTTCTTTTTCACTTTGTTTAAAATCTAAATTTTGCTTGATAATTTTAAACATTTCTTTTTCAATTGTTTTTAGATCTTTTTCACCAATTTCAGTCTCGCCAAAGTCAATGTCATAGTAAAAGCCATTATCAATAGCTGGTCCAATAGCTAACTTTGCCTGGGGCCAAATTTTTAGCACTGTCAAAGCTAGAACGTGAGCTAGTGAATGACGTTTTTTTAAAATTTCATTTTCCATATATTTATTGTTATTTTTATATATAATTAATTATTACTTAAAAACCCCCTCCTGACAAGAAACTTTTAATAAAAAAAGTTTCTGGCCGGGACGGGGTTCTTTACTTTAACCTCGCGGTTCCACCTGGCTTCCCAGAATTAATCTAGGCACTTAATTTAACTGTCTTAGAAATTATATTAATTTTGAAGATAATTATCTTCACTAGACTTGGTAAATCTAGCAATCAACATTATTTATAATTATAAGGAAGAAGAGAAAAAAAGTAAATAGTTTTTAGGATTTAAAAATCACTGCTCCTCTTATTTTTTTGTTTGTATATGGTTTTAGACATTTAGCTACTTGATTTAGAGTCGCGCCACTGGTAACTATATCATCGACAATAATAATATTTTTATTTTGCAGAGATTTACCTTGATAAATGAATTGATTTGGATTGTGCCATCTTTTTTTAATGTTTTTGCTGGTTTGTTTTTGTTTAAATTTTTTTAAAATTAAATTATTGTTTAAATTAAAATTACTATTTTTCTTTACTAATTTTTTAGCAATTAATTGAGCTTGATTAAAATCTCTTAATTTCTTTTGCCTACTACTGCTGGGAATGTAGAAAATTTCTGCATCTTTGAGATTATAAGTATCCTTAATTTTTTCATTTAGTAGTTTAGCTAAAATATCAGCAATTTCAATAACGCCACCATATTTTAAGCTAGTTATTAAAGATTTACAGATTTTTTGTCTATAAAGGGCTGTCCAGATTAAATTATTGATATACCACTCTTTACCTTTTTCTCCTTGGTAGTAGAGGCAAATTGAACAAATCTCTCCAAACTTATTATTTTTACCACAAAGAAAACAAGTAGTTTTACTTAATTTGATTTTCTTTAAACAATCATTGCATAACCACGAGTTTAGTTTTTGGCAATTTAGACAATATTTAGGAAAGAAAAAATTTATTAATTTTTGCTTCATTGACATAACAAAAATCCGGCTAAGGGGCGCCGGATATTTTTTAAATTTTAATTTGCTTTATTTTAAATTAATACTATATAGTTGACCAGTTTTATTGTCAGTGAAATATAAGACGTCTTGATCTTCGCTTACCATAACTTCGGAGATATTACTAGCTCTGTCAGGAATTGCAATCATGTTTTTTGAACCATCATCTAAGTTTATATGATATAAATTATCATTAGTATTTTCAGCTACTTCAGGTATTAGACCAGCACCTTCTGGTAAATTTTCTGGAACTGCACAATAGACATCATCGTTTCCTACATAGCTACATTTTTCTGCCCAAGTGGCTAAATTTAAATTAGTTCTTTTTTCACCTATACTATCGCTTTCAGCATTTACTACCCAAAGATTTGGGTTCATATCAGTATCACTACTGTAGACTGAATAAAGAAGTTTTTCACCAGTTTCTGACCATTTAGGTTGAAAGCCACGACCCTCAACTGTAGTTGATTTAAAATTTTCTCCATGTTGACCAACGAAGAAAACATCTTGACGATTAAAGTCAACACCTCTAGTCCACATAGCTACCATCTGATTATTTGGAGACCAACTTGGATATACTTTATCTTCATTTTTACCTATATTTTCAATAGTTTGGGCATTTGAGCCACTATCATCAAAGGTGATCAACCAACGATTACTTGGGTCAGTGCCAATACTTTTTCCTACTAATTCATTGCTATCAGGAGAAAAGGAAAAATCATCCCAATGATCAGGTAGAGGTACTTGTCTGTCAGTATTAAAATCATATATCAATTTATTGCCTTGAGCATTTTTTACCACCGCTTTATCTCCATTGGGTGCCCAGGTTACATCTACAGTGTTAGGGAATTGGCGATCACTAAGGCTAACTAAATTACCATCATCGTCTAGTCTATAAAATTTATTATCTCGTAGATCAAGAAAGGATAGGTTGCCTTGGTTATCCATAGTTGGTTTAAAGCTAGGTCTTTGAGAAACTAGTTCGGTTTTAGTTAAACCACCGCTAGCAACTAAGTCTGCTTCTTCTTCTGTAACATCAGAATCGTCGTCAGGTCGAAAAGGATCAGTTACTCTATCAGGGTCAGGAAGACCTTCAAGCCAACCAGGTTCACCAATAATATCTAAGATTTCTCTTTGCTCAGCCTCAGGAAGAGTGCTGATAAAATCCCAAGTTTCATCATCAAGTCCTTCGGGTTTTTCATCTGGGCCCAGTAGTGGCATCCACAAAAGCCAGGCAATAATTGCACTAAAGAGCAAAAGTCCAATGATTAAAAAGATTTTTTTGTTACGACGAAAAAAGTTCATATATTAGTTTTGTTTATAAATTTTTTTGTGTTATACTTAGAGAAAGATTAATTTTACTGAGGTAAATATTTTTCTTGTTTGCTTTCTTTATTTATTATATAATATTATAAAATATATTTCAATCAATTATGGCTTTATTTTCCCCAAGTAATGATAACGCTTTTTTAGGAGTTGACATTGGTGACTCTTCTTTGAAGATGGTAGAGCTAAAGAAAAAGGGAAAGCGAGTTTATTTATCAAACTACGCTTTTTCTGAAAATGTAAAAAAAGTTAACTTTACTAAATTAAATGATACTGGTTATTTAGCTAAAGCAATTAACAAATTAAGAGAAGAATCTAATATAAAAGCAAAAAAGGTAACGGCATCACTACCTACTTTTGCTGTATTTTCTTCTATTATAAATTTATCAGGAGTAGATCAAGCTGGCTTAAAAAAAGCAGTTGAAGATGAGGCTAAAAAATTAATTCCTTTACCACTTGAAGAAATGATTTTAGATTGGAAAATTATTCCTAAAACTGAGAAAGAAAAAGAAGAGAAAAAAACTGGCACTAAAGTTTTTTTAACCGGTTCACCAAAAAAATTAGTTAAGAAGTATTTAGAAATTTTTAAAAAAGCTAAATTAGAACTTGTTGGTTTAGAAACCGAGACCTTTTCACTGGTTCGTTCACTACTGGGCAATGATTCAGCAAACACTTTAATTGTAGAAATTGGTGCCAATAGTACTGATTTAACTGTAGTAAAAAATAGTATTCCGGTTTTAAATCGTAGTTTAGAGGTTTGTGGAACAAGTGTAACTAAAGCTTTATCAGAAAAATTGGAAATCAGTTTTTTAGAAGCCGAGCAATTCAAAATGGATTTGCAGGTCACTCTTAGTGATAAGAATCAAGAAGAATTACCACAGTTAATTATTGAAACCATGTCACCAATTATTCAAGAAATTGAATATATGAAAGATTTTTTTGAATCAAAAAGAAATGAAAAAATTGAAAAAATTATATTGTCTGGTAGTGGTAGTTTGCTTTTAAACTTTGATCAATATTTGTCCAATCGTTTAGATATTCAAGTAGTGGTTGGTGATCCTTTCTCTCGACTGTATTATCCCAAAGAAATAAAAGAACTACTTAAACAAGTCGGTCCAAAATTAGCTGTGGCTACTGGACTGGCAATGAGAAATATTTTCAAAAAACAATAAATTGTAGAATAATTTAAATAGATGGAAAAAGATAAACAAAAAAATCAAGCAAGCAATGAGAAGCAGAAAAGAAAAAACCAGGAATCTGAAAATGATTCTAGTTTAAATATTTTAGATGTCGATTTAATTAAAGGAGAGCAAGAAAGAAAGCTGAATTGGAGTAAATATGTGGCTTTTATTTTTTTAGCTGTAGTAGTTGCCTCAGTTTTAGCTTTAGAAGTCTATTGGTTAATTGGTTGGTGGAAAAGCCAAGAAAACAAACGAGCTGCAGAAATTGAAAAAGACATTGAGGAAGTAAGATCAGAGGTTAGCCAACTAGAAGATGAGTATCAAACTTTAACTGAATTTAAAATTAAGGCTGACTTACTTGATGATTTATTAGCTAAACATCCCTATTGGACTAATTTTTTTACCTGGATAGAAAGAACAACTCTTTTAAACGTAACTTGGGATTCATTTTCAGCTGACTTAAGTGGGAATTATTCTTTAAATGGAGAGGCAACTACTTTTGCTGATATTAGTTGGCAGGTTCGTTCCTTTTTAGAAGATGACATGGTTAAAAATGTTAGTGTTGATAGTGGCACTGGTGGATTAAGAGAAGAGACTAGAGAAATAGAAGGGCTTTTAGATGAAGAAGGTGACCCAGTTATGGAAAGCTATTTAGAAAGCAATGTAACTTTTTCTCTAAATTTAGAAATTGATCCAGCTTTATTTTATAGAAAATAATTTATGGCTAAACAAGAAAACAACTCAAAAGAGCTAATTTACGATATTTTTACTAAATATTTTACTTTTATTATTCTTTTAGTAGTTATTTTAACTTTAACTTTTTTTTATTTTTTCTTAATTAATCCAAAGCTAGAAACTGCCACAGAAGAAATTCAACAAGATATTAATTTTCAACAAAATATTTCGAACATGGAAAGACAAAAGTTAATGCAAATGCAAGAATCACTAGATTATTATCGCCAAATTAACAGTGATGATATTGAATTTTTAGAGTCAGTTATTCCGAGTTCATATCCCAAAGAGAAACTATTTGGAGAAATTGAAGACATTGTTTTAAAAAATGGTTACATTTTAACTAATTTAAGTCTTGAAGAAGTTGAAGAAAGCCCAGAGGAAGAAATTGAAGAAGAGCAAGTAGAAAAAGACCCAAAAGAAGAAAATTTACAAACCATCAGTATTTCCCTTGAAGTCTCCGGCCTTGATTACAACGGCATGAAAAGATTTTTAGCAACCCTAGAAAATCAACTTCCTCTTATGGATATAGTTAGCTTAGAATTTTCTCCTGATGAGGAAACCTTGTCATTAAATATTTATACTTATTATTTTAAATCATAGTATGCTTTATCGCTCCGGACATATAACTACATATTTACTCGTTTTCCTTTTAATTGTCATGGCAGTTTTAGTTTTTGTTTTTCGCGATGATTTATTTATTGAAGTTGAGGATCGTTTTATAGAAGAACCAGCAGAAAAAGAGATTAGTGTAGATGTCGATGAGTTAATTGATCCGGAAATATTTCGTGATGATAGGTTGCTAGAAATGGAAAAGACGGTGCCATATTTTGATTTTAATCATTTTGGAAGAAAAACTCCCGAAGGCATGGAAGATAGTGAGTTGCCAATTTTTGATAATGTTTATTTAGGTAACAATCAACCATTTAGATAGTTTTAATTATGCAAAAACAAAAAAGTTTTTTAAGTTTTTTACAAGATAAACAAGCTTTAAATTCAGAACAAATAAATAAAATAAAAGAAAAAATCCAAGATAAAAAATTTGACTTGGAGTCTTTTATTATAAAAGAAAAACTTTTAGATGAAGAAAAATTAACTGAATATAAAGCTGAGTTTCATAATTTACCTTACATAAATTTAGTAGATTTCAATATTAAAGAAGATGCACTAAATTTTCTACCATCAGAGATTGCTAAAAACTATAAAATGGTTTGTTTTGAAAGAAAGTCAAAAAAGATTAAGGTAGCTTTAGTTGAACCAAACTTTAAAGCCTTTGAGGCTGTTAATTTTTTAGCCATGGATGAGAGTCTGTCAGTTGAGTATTATATAGTTTCTAAATCTGGATTAAATAAAACTTTAAAACAATATCAAAGAATTGAAGAAGAAGTTTCTAGTGCTTTGGAAGTAAAAGCACAAGAAGATGATTTAGAATTAAGTGAAAAACCTGAAGATATTTTAGAGGAAAATATTAGCAGTGCTCCAATATCAAGAATTGTTTCCGTTGTTATTCGCCACGCCGTTGAAGCTAAAGCTTCTGATATTCATATTGAACCACTAGATAAAGAAAGTCGTGTTCGATATCGTGTAGATGGAGTACTACACACTTCACTTACACTTCCCAGAGCTGTTCATAATGCTGTTATTGCTAGAATAAAGGTTTTAGCTAAATTAAAACTAGATGAAACAAGAGTTCCTCAAGATGGTAGAATTAGATTAGTGGTTAATAAAAGTGACGTTGATTTTCGTATCTCAACTATGCCCCTTAGCAATACTGAAAAAGTAGTAATGAGAATTTTAGATACATCTGAAGGTACGCCATCACTAAAAGATTTAGGTTTCAATAAAGTAAATTTAAAAGTATTAGAAGAAGGAATTAAAAAAACTAGAGGTATTCTTCTTTCCACCGGTCCTACTGGTTCTGGTAAAACTACCACTCTTTATTCATTGCTTAATATTTTAAATCAAGAAGATGTTAATATTTCCACACTAGAGGATCCAATTGAATATGAAGTGAAAGGAGTTAATCAATCCCAAGTTAGATCAAAAATTGGTTTTTCTTTTGCCAATGGACTTCGCTCAATTCTGCGTCAAGATCCTGATGTTATCATGGTTGGAGAAATTCGTGATGAAGAAACTGCTGAACTAGCAATTCATGCAGCTTTAACAGGTCACTTAGTTCTCTCAACTCTTCATACCAATGATTCCCTGGGAGCAATTTTTCGTTTAATGGATATGAAAATTGAACCCTTTCTTTTAGCTTCTACTTTAAGAACAATTGTAGCTCAAAGACTGGCAAGAAAAATTTGTAAAGCTTGTCGTCAAGAAAGAAAATATACCAAAGATGAAGCTGATAAAATTATTAAAGATTTAAGTACTCTCGATATTGAATATTTAAAAGAAGAGTTGCCACATTTAAATAGCTTAGAGAACATTAGAGATTGGAAAACCTACAAAGCAGTTGGTTGTTCACGTTGTGAAGATACTGGTTATGCTAGTCGTATGGCGATTGGCGAAACTATTAATGTTGTTGAATCATTATCAGAGATGATATCAGAAAAAAGTAATGATCTTAACTTAGAAGCTGTAAAAAAGACTCAACGCTTTGTTTCCCTTTATCAAGATGGTAGTATTAAAGTACTTAAAGGAACTACTACCTTAGAAGAAGTTTTAAGAGTAATTGAATCTTAATTATTATTTATGCCAATTTATCGCTACAAAGCTAAAAATAGAAAAGGACGAAAAAAAGTCGGTCAAATTGCTGGTATGGGTGAGGCTGATACTTTAGCAAGGCTAAGAAGACAAGAATTATCTGATATTGCCTTAACTGATATTAGCAATACTTTTGAAATTAAGTTGCTACTGCTAATTAATCCAATTAAGTCTAAAGATTTAGCTATTTTTGCTAGACAATTTTCTATCATGATTTCAGCTAATGTTACAGTAGTTGAAGCTTTAGTTATTTTAGTTGAACAAACTCAAAATGTATCATTACAAAAAATGATAGCTGACATTGCCTATGAAGTCGATAGTGGTGAATTTTTATCCGATGCTTTAGCTAAAAGACCAAAAGTTTTTTCTCCTTTATTTATCAACATTGTTAAATCAGGTGAAACTTCTGGTCGCCTAGATGATGTTTTAAATTATTTAGCTGATGAAATTGAAAAAAATCATGACATGAGATCTAAAATAAAAGGGGCTATGATTTATCCTGCTTTTATTTTAAGTGGTTTAGTTATAGTGGGGGTGGTTTTAATGGTATATGTACTTCCTAATTTAACAGCTGTAATTGCTGAGTCGGGAACTGAGCTACCAATTGCTACAAGAATTGTTATTGCTACCTCAAATTTCATGCAAGCCTATATTGGCTATATTATAATAGCTGTAATTGCTCTGATTATATTGCTTCGTCGGTATGTTAAAACCAAAACTGGACGTGTTCAACTTGATACTTTAAAAATTAATTTACCAATCTTTGGTCGTTTATTTAAATATATTTATATCATTCAGTTTTCTCGCGCACTTTCAACCCTTCTTAAAGGTGGAGTTAATATCACTAAAGGACTGGGAATCACTGTTAAGGTGGTAAATAATGTAGTTTTTCAACAAATACTTTTAGATACATTAAAGGCAGTAAATGATGGTAAACCAGTATCAACGGTTATGCAAAATAGAAAAGAAGTACCAAAAATGGTGCCTCACATGATGAGTGTTGGTGAGAGAACTGGTAAACTAGATTCAGTTTTAGATAAAATTGTTGATTTCTATAATCGCGAAGTTACAAACATGCTTAATAATTTAAGCACTATCATTGAACCCGTCATTATGGTAGTTATGGGTGTTGGGGTCGGAATCATGGTAGCAGCGATTTTAATGCCGATGTACAACTTAGCTAGTCAATTTTAACTATGAAGAAAAACAATCAAAAGAAATCAGGCTTTACGCTTATTGAATTATTAATTGTTATTGCCATCTTAGGACTTTTAGCTACCGCTGTTATAGTAGTTTTCTCTGGCACTAGAGCTAGCTCTCGTGACACCGCCAGACTCTCAGATGTTAATCGTATTCGCGCCGCCCTTGATCTCTACTGGCAATCATCTGGAATTTATCCCACTGAAGTAAATCCCGGAGAAGCAATTTCTCACAATGGCATAACCTTCATAGAATCTGTACCATATCCTCAAGAGCCAACCGATGATGGCACTTGTCCAATATTAACTGGAGTAGATTTAAGATACAACTACACTCCAGTTGGCAGTGGTGGTAGTATGAGCTACACAATAGATTTTTGTTTAGGCGATGGTGGTAATCATGTAGCTACACCCTTAGGTATTACTAATGTTGAATAAAAATAATATTGTTATAATTTTTAAATTATTGTATAATTTAAATATATAAATATTTTTTAAAAATATGAAAAATAAAAAAGGTTTTAATATTATCAAGCCCCTAATAATTATTGGCATCGTTGGTTTTCTAGCTACTTTTTCATTTGTAGCTTTAAGCAATAGTCAAAAAGATAATATTGATTGTAAGCAATCAAATAATTTAGATTATAACCATGAGCACAGCCATATTGGCGGAACTTATACCTTTAAACATTGTCTAAGTGATATCTAAACAATCAATATTTTATAATATAAATTAATTTAATTTAAAAACTATAAAAAACAAAAAAAAGGTTTTACTCTTATTGAGCTTTTAGTAGTGATTGCCATTATTGGTCTTCTAGCTACACTTTCTGTTGTAGCACTGAGCAACGCTCGATCAAGAGCTCGCGATTCAAGAAGAATTGCTGACATCAAACAAATTCAATTAGCTCTATACTTGTTTCGTGCTGATGAAGATGAATATCCAGATCCTACAGTAGGTGCTCATAATTTAACCGGAAGTCAAGTTGGAACCACAAACGTTTATTTCCTAGAAGGAAGTATTGCTAGTTCTGAAAATACATTTTTAAATCCAATTCCTGGTGCTCCAGAGCCAGCCGATGGCCCTTGTACTAGCACTAATAATCCCTATAGATATGAAAGAGTTAGTGCTGATAGTTATGAACTACATTATTGCTTAGGTAATTCTACTGGTGGAATTCCATCAGGTCCAAGAACTGCAACTCAAGATTCAATATTTAATCCTAATTAATATTTTTTAAATTAAAAGATTAATTAAAACAACTGCCCATTGGGCAGTTGTTTTTTGTTTTCATATAAGTTTTTATTTGCTATAATAAAGAAGAATATATGCGCTTTTATCACTACAATCAAGGAAGTCTATGGGATGATTTTTTAATGTCTGCTGGCCCCTTGGAAACTGAGTTTTTACAAAGCCTCGCTTGGGGAAAAATCATGATTCAAAAAGGAGTTAATGAACTCCGTCTTTTTGGTATTGATGAAGAAAAAAATTGGTTAGTGGCCAGTGCGCTCTATGATCATAAATTAATGTTTAATTGGCACTATTTATATTGCCCCCGGGGACCTTTTTTAAGTGAGAAAATTTGTCAGCGATATAATTATTGCAAAAATGATTTGTGGCGCCTAGTGTTTAGTTCTTGGAAAAGAGAGGCGATAAAGTCAAAGAAAGTTTTTGTTCGCTTTGAGCCAAATAGTGGCAGTAGTGAAGAAGAGATTAGAAAAGTAGCTGAGTCAATGAAGTTAAAAATAAAGAAAGTGAAATCAGTTCAACCCAAAAAAACTAGATTGCTTGATTTAAGTTTAGGCGAGGAAAAGTTAAAAAAAGAAATGAAAGCTAAAACTCGCTACAATATCAGATTAGCACAAAAAAAAGGCCTAACATCTAGTGACTCAGCGGATAAGTTTGATCAGTTCTGGGAGCTTCTTGAAAAAACTGGTCAAAGAGATGGTTTTGGTTTACACAAAAGAGATCATTATGAAAAACTCTTTAAACATGGAGATGGAAAAGTGAGGTTAATTAGTATTTTAGATAAAGATAAGGTTATTGCCTCTGGTCTTTTTTCTTTTTTTGGTAAAAAGGCTGTCTATCTTCACGGTGCTAGTGATTATGAAAATAGAGCTAAAATGGCCCCCTATTTGCTTCAATGGACAGCCATAAAGCAAGCAATTAATCTTTCCTATCGCTACTATGATTTCCATGGAATAGATGAAAAGAAATGGCCGGGAGTAACTCGCTTTAAAGAAGGCTTTGGTGGCTTTGAGCTAAAGTATCCTGGTGCCTTTGATCTAATAATTTTTAATAAAAAATATCTTTTCTATCATTTTTTAAAAAAGAAATATCAGATTTTTAAAAAATTAAAAAACTATGTCAGTAGAAATTAGTAATTTAACTAAGAAAAAGGTTAATACAAAAAAACTAGAAAAAATTATTTCTTTTATTTTAAAATATTTAAAATTAAAACATCAGCTGTCTTTAGTTTTAATTGGAAAAAGAAGAATGCAGACAATAAATAATACTTGGCGAAAGAAAAATAAGCCAACTGATGTTTTAACCTTTGTTAGTCCTGACTTTAAAGATAAAAACAAGAAAATAGTAGAAATATTTATTAATTTAGACGACTGCCAGAAAACTAAAAAATATCAAGATTTTTTTGATTACATTCCTACTAAAGATGATGTTTTGTATTGGCTCTTAATCCATGGACTCCTTCACTCAGCCGGCTATGATGACAAAAACACAAAAGAAAGGGATGAAATTGTTGAAGAGGGAAAACTTATTTTTAAAAAATTGAAAAAAAGGTTATAATATAGTAAACAACATTAATTTATATATCATGAAAAGCTATCTACGCTTTACATTAATTTTTTTATTTACACTAGGGATTTTTTTATTTCAACTTCCTAGTGTTTTTGCTGGATATCAACATAATATTCGCGGTGAAGCCCTGACAATTGGTGGAGCTTATGAAGGCAATGAGCATTCTTTAATGTTTGATGGTGTACAAGGTGATGAATTAAATGTTGGTCCTGTTAAAAATTTTCATGGAGATACTGAGTTAACATTATCAGTCTGGTTTATGAGAAAAGAGGGCGGTCATGGTTCTTATCAAGGAATTATTGATAAATATTTTTTTAATG